>CAZKRK010000466.1:0-5857 GCA_964555035.1 uncultured Victivallales bacterium
GTGGTGCTCGACGACGGACGCGTCATGTACCACCGCTGGGAATACGTCGACAAGGGCGCGCGCGTCGCCAAGACGATCTGGACCATGAACACGGATGGAAGCGGCCCCCGTGAGGTCTACGGCCTCGCCGACGATACGACTACCGTCTACATGTACCCGCAGCCGATGCCCGGCAGCGACCGCTGCCTCGTCTGCGTCGGCACGTGCCACTTCCCGCAGGGCGGCTGCCTCGGGGCGATTATGCTGGTCGACTACAAGAAAGGTGTGCGCGTGCGCGGCCCGGATCCCGACGAGCCGGACTACGTTCGAAACGACAACCGCTACGCCGTCACCAACATCACGCCGCACGTCTTCGTCGAACGCCGCACCGAGCCCGGGTGGCACTTCCTCAAGCCGGACGGCAAATACGTGCACGACCGGAACGGCCGCCAGGGGCATCTCTACACGAATCCCTTCCCCGTCGACGATCGGCGGTTCCTGGTTTCGTTCAAGGTCGCCCCGACCAATCATTACAAGCAGGTCGCAAACGCCTATGCGCTATACCTGATCGATACGGAGGGCAACCACACGTTGGTTCACCGCGACCCCGCGCTCTCCTGCTGGCACCCGCTTCCGCTGGTCACACGGCCGCTCCCGCCTGCGATCGAGACCCATCGAAACGCCGACCACGCCGCGAAGAAGCAGGCGGTCTGCATCCTGACGGATGTCTACCAGGGCATGACCGGAGTCAAGCGTGGGGAGGTCAAGTGGTTGCGGATCAACGAGGCCGTTCCGCGCTACTGGGCTACCGGCCGGCGCTGGCGCACAGCACTCAGCAGCTCGTCCTGGAAAGCGGCGCTCTGGCCGCGCGTCCAATGGGGTGTGGTTCCCGTGGAGGCGGACGGTTCAGCCCACTTCGTGGTGCCGGCCGATCGCAGCATCTTCCTTCAGGCACTTGACGAGAACTTCCGGGAGCTGCAGCGTGAGCGAACCTATGTGAACTACAGGCCCGGCGAAGTCCGTTCCTGCACGGGCTGCCACGGGCAGAGCACCCACGTGGCGACCCCGACCGGCGCGACGCAACCGCTCGCGCTCACGAGGGCGGCGAGCGAGCCGCAACCGCAACCGTGCGATCTCGTCAAGAACGGCCGCGACGGCCGTCCGGGGCAGGTGATCCACTACCCGGCCGACATTCAGCCGATCCTGGACAAGAAGTGCGTATCGTGTCACGGCAAGGAGAACCCCGACGGCGGCCTGCGACTGACGGGAGAAACCACCACGTACTACAACACGTCCTACGAAGAGCTGGCGAAGAAGGAGCTCGCCGGCCCGATCGTTTCCGAGTTCAAGTCCTTTGGCCGGGGTGACCGCGGCAACCACAACGGCGCGTTTCTCCCCCCGCGCAGCCTGGGGTGCGCCAAGAGCGCCATGATGGACATCCTCACCGACCCCAAACATCTCAAGAATGCCGAGGACGACCACACCAAGATGCTCACCGGGATGGAGCTGATGGTCCTGAGCCGCTGGGTGGATTCCAACTACCAGTTCTACGGCACCTACTACGGACGCCACCACCCCAAGTGGACCGACCCCGATCCCAAAGTCCCGGCCTACAAACCCGAGGACTTCCGCCGCCGCCCGACCTTCGAAGAAGCCGTCAGCTCCCATGCACCGGAGTGGCACCGGTGACGCCGGTGATTGATTGAAGATTGATCCTGTATTCGGCAGTTAAACCGCCGATTCCTACGCAAATGTCTGCAAACATAGGCGATGGCGACGTCACACGACACACCCATTTGGTAGAAGACCGGCTGAGGCGGAAGGTGCCCGCGGATGACGCAGATGAACGCGGATTCGGGACTTTATCTGCGTCAATCCGCGTCATCCGCGGGCAACTGCTCTTTCTAGGTTGGGGTCACCGCACGGAAGCCGGTGCCGCGGAAAGCTGACTCGGCAGGAGCAACCTGCCCTCGTCCGGATCTTGGAATGCATGGCACGCCGTCAGGACCCGCAGCGCGGATTCGTAGGGCGACAGCGGTAGCTCGAACGCAAAGCGCTGAGCAAAGTCCATCATCTTGATGAGCGCATCGGCTCTCTGTTTCCGAGACAGCCGCCTGAGTCCTCGAAGGTAGTCGTCGCGAAACACCGTTGGGACGATGATCCGGCAGAGCCTGTCGCGCATCAGTTCTGCGTTCATCATGACCCGGGCGATACGTCCGTTGCCGTCGTCGAATGGATGGACCTCGGAGACGACGAACATGACGAAAACCGCTCGGGCAAGTCCGTCCTCCAACGCGCGAGACATCTCGAATCCCTGCTCCAGTGTCCCCACAACCAGCTCCGGCGCTACGAAGAAGGTCTCGCCCGCGCGGTTTGGTTTCTCCTTGAACTCACCGGGACGTTTGTCCGGGCGGGCCTCCATGATCGTGAAGTGACGGGCTTTCATCATAGACAGGAAGTCCCGGAACGATGCCGGTTCTTTGCGCATGTCCTGCCCGCTCGAAATCGTCCTGTACGTCCCGAGGATGTCGTGGGCATCATCGGGTCGGTCGGCCGGGATCCTGTCGCCGAAAACGATGTCGTGCGCCTCACCGATTTCGAACTCGGTTCCCTCGATGTAGTTGGAGAAGTAGGCTTCGAAGAAGCTGAGGTTCTGCCGTTCCTCCTCCGCCGTGTCCGGTTCCGGTCTCACGGCCAGATCCTCCCGGACAAGGGCACTGAACAGCTCGTTGAAGAGCCCGATTCGGTGTGGATCGTAGGGGGTGCCTCGCGATCTGGCTCGTGCCTGGTCCGAAGACAGGCTGTCGGCCGGCCTGGTTCGCAGGATCGCACCGACTGTCTTGTCGAGTTCCCGGAATGCCCGTTCCATTCCCAACGGAGAGGCAATTGCCCTCGCCCTGTCTCTAAGCCGATTCAAACCATCGGCTCCGCGTATCGCGCAGATGCGATCCAGTCGGTTTTCGACTTCCTCCCTGGACAGGACCTTGGATGTGGCCGTTCGACTGCGGGAAATCTGGAAGTTCTCGAGAAATGCCCTCGCTTGCGACGACATGAACATCCCCTGGATGGGCATGTCCTCCGCGGTCGGTCCCGGTCCTTTCATCTGGTGCACGGTCACCCCCGGCAGCCGGACCGTTCGGCCATATGTCGAGGTCAAGAAGACGTCGCCGCCGGGCGCAGGTTTTCCCTCAAGGGCAGTCCGATGGCTCAGGAGAGCTCCCGGAAAGAGCCTGCCCAGAATCAGATACAGGTTTCTCGACACGATCGCCGCGGCCGTGTCCGCCAGATTGGAGGTGTATACCCGAGGCGCGATCTTGCGGAGTTCACCGGACTTCACCCGTCGGCTAATCCTCTGAGATTCCGCCTTGTCACTTGTGCCAAACACGACTTCTGGTAGATTTTTTCTCATTTAAACACCCATCAAGAGAAATTGCGTAGATTATTTAGTGCATAAACGGCACTCGTGTCAATGTTTTCTGCCAATCCGGAGAACTTGACCCGCGCACCACCCGTGCCTTACTGTCTGAACACACTTAACACCTTCAGGAGACGGCTATGCGAATAAGGAATGCGATTATGGCGAGTCTGATTGCGGCGGGAATGGCGGCCACGAGTGCCCCGGCGGATGTGCTGGTGGATGCGGAGAGTTTCGCGGAGAAGGGGGGATGGGTTGTCGACCAGCAGTTCATGACCGTGATGGGGTCGCCCTACCTGTTGGCGCATGGGCTCGGCCGGCCGGTCGCCGATGCGTCTGCGTCGGTGAAGATCCCCAGGAGCGGTTCGTACCGCGTGTGGGTGCGGACCAAGGACTGGGCGCCGGGAGATTGGGAGACCCCGGGGCGGTTCCAGGTGCTGATCGACGGAACGGCACTCAAGGCCACGTTCGGTACGAAGCCGGGATGGGCGTGGCAGGACGGCGGCCGCGTAGAGTTGAAAAGCGGCCGGACAACCATCGCCCTGCACGACCTGACGGGCTTCGACGGGCGCTGCGACGCGATCTTCCTGACCATGGATCGGAAGTTCACGCCGCCCAACGAGCTGCTCCCGATGACGGCGTGGCGCAACAAGCTCAAGCGGTTGCCGCAAACGCCGCCCCTCAAGGGCAAGTACGACGTGGCGATCGTCGGCGGAGGCATCACCGGCTGCGCCGCGGCGCTCATGGCCGGCGAGCGCGGACTGAACGTCGCCCTGATCCACGACCGCCCGTTGCTCGGCGGCAACGCCAGCAGCGAGGTGCGGGTACACACGATCGGCATCGTGGGCAAGGCCGGTCCCATCCTCCGCAAAATCAACACGCACCACTGGCCGAACGGCTCGCCGAAGTCGATCCCCGACCAGGAGAAGCGCGAGAAGAACATGGACGCGGCCAAGGGCGTGAACATCTTCCGCTGTTGGCGCGCCTACGACGTCGCCATGAAAGGGGAGCGGATCGATGCCGTGCTTGCGCAGCATATCGAAACCGGCGAGACGGCGATGTTCAGCGCGCCGGTGTTCATCGATTCGACCGGTGACGGCTGGATCGGTTTCTGGGCCGGTGCGGACTACCGCTACGGCCGGGAGTCGTGCGAGGAGTTCGGCGAAAGCTGGGAGAAGAACGGCAAACTGTGGTCTCCCGAGAAACCCGACAACCGCGTCATGGGAAGCTCGCTGCTGTGGTACGCCACCAAGGGCGAGAAGCCCGAGCCCTTCCCGCCCGTGCCCTGGGCGGAGGTCGTGGCCAACGGTCACGCCGCCGTGAAGGGCGAGTGGTACTGGGAGTATTCCGCCAACCGTCTCAACCAGATCGAGGACGCCGAGCAGATTCGCGACCACCTGCTGCGCGCGATCTACGGTTCGTTTGCCAACGCCAACAAGCAGACGAAGCATGCGAACTACCGCCTGGACTTCGTCAGCTACGTTTCCGGGAAGCGCGAGTCACGCCGGCTGATGGGCGACTACCTCTACACGATGAAGGATATCGTCGAGGGCCGCGACTTCCCCGATGCCGTCGCCGTCGAAACTCGCGACATCGACCTGCACTACCAGCGCCGGTACAAATCCGCCGACTACAAGCAGGATTTTCTCTCCACGGCCGTCTTCATGAAAGTGCCGCGCTATTACATTCCGTTCAGGACGCTCTACTCGCGCAACGTGGAGAACCTGATGATGGCGGGGCGCTGTTTCAGTTGCTCGCACGTCGCGCTGGGCGGACCGCGTGTGATGAACACCTGCGGTCAGATGGGGGTCGCCGTCGGCGCCGCGGCCTACCTGTGCAAGAAGCACGATGCGACTCCGCGCGGCGTCTACCGGGAGCACATAGACGAACTGCGCGAGCTGGTGGCGCTGTCGCCCGCCTCCGAGCCGGCGTCGTCCGGGCCGGCGGCGCCGGTCGTCGTGCCGCCCGAGCATCCCCCGCGGCGTACGGCGGACCGCTACGAGTTTACGTCGCCGTTGCCGGAACCGTTGAACAAGTGCCGGCGGATCGCGGTGCGCAGGGGCAACACCCGCGCGCCGGGATGCGGGTTCAAGGTCAGCGTGGACCAGCCGGTCACCGCCTATCTCGCGGTACACGACAGGGGCAAGGCGGAACTGCCCGGCAATTGGAAGAAGACCGAACTGCGCCTGGATTGGGGACTCGGCACGGACAGCGTGTACCGGAGCGAGTTTCCGGCGGGTGAGATCGCCGTCCCCGCGCATACCGGCAAGGACGCCGGCCACTCCGGCTTGCCGCACCTGCTGCTGGTAATGCCGAAGAATCCGGGCAAGCCGCTGAAGATCGCGCCGGTGTCCGAGTAGGTTTGCCGGGGTCCGGTCGTTCCGTCCCCTCACCCGGTCAACTATGACCCTGTATTCGGCAGTTGAACCGCCGATTCCTACGCAAACGTCTGCAAACATTGAC
>CAZKRK010000467.1:0-5845 GCA_964555035.1 uncultured Victivallales bacterium
TTTCAATACCACGCCAGGCAGTTTTCCGAGTATACTTCATGAGCACAAACGCCCTATTTCTGGCTAACGTGATCTGCCCGCTCTTGAGCGGGATTCCGTTGCTCTGCTTTGCGTTCTATTTCTTCTATGCTGATCAAGGGCTGTTCCGACAGAGGGCACGGCTCTTTCCGGTGTTTCTGCTGGTCTTCAGCCTGTTCATCCTGGGACGGCCGCTGCAGGCTTCTCCTGGGACCGCATCCCTGGCCGATCATCGTTAACGGCCTCCGCGCGATCCTGTTCGTCGCCGTCTGCTGCCCGCTGGTTCTGCACGAGGCGCGTGCCCTGTGCGGGGCACAGGACCGGCGCGCTCTCCTTTGGCCACTCCTGGTCGTCGGTGGAGCACTGGCGACCCTCTACTCGGTCGTACTACTTGCCGGCCCCGCCGACACACCGCTTGTGTTCGAGCTTGGATCACTTCATAAACACATCGCGATGCTCCAGCCAGAAACCGATCCAGAAACGGAGCAGGCTCTCCTCTTTCGCGGATATCTCGTCGAGCATAATCGATATTTGGGGGACCGAGAACAGGATCGCAATAAGCTGCTGAGCCTTGTTCTCCAGGGCATCCGTTCTGTCCCAGATGACCATGTCGGAGTGAACCGCGCTGTCGCCGCTCAGGAGGCGCAAATCCAGAATCTGTTTCCTGTTGATCAGCGCGCCCGTGGGGCAGTCCGCGGATCGGAGCATATTGCCGCTGGTGCGGACCAGCGGCCCGACATAGTTCTGCCGGTACTCAATCAGAATGTCGGGATTGATCCGTTTCAATCGTTGCGCGATCGTCTTGATCAACTCGAAGGTTGCCGCCTCGACGGACTGGAAGTCGCGGCCGTTGCCATACTCAGGATCCATGCCCTTTTCGATGTCAAACTCGTCAATGAAGTCCAGTTTCAACCCGTCAAGGTCATATTCTTTTACAGCCTTTTCGTAGGTGGTTATCAGATATTCTCTGACCTCGGAGAAGCGGGGGTCGAGAATCCGCCATCCCTCATTCTGAGGGTTGAGAAACTTTCCCTCGAACCGCTTCCAGTTCTTTGAATATTCGCCCACGAACGGAACCGAATACCAGAGCATAAACTTCATATCGAGTTCGTGGACCTTATCAACCAACTCGCGCATATCCACAATCTTCTCAGTACACACCTCCCAGTCGCCACGGTAGTTGTAGCCGCGTTCCTCGTCCGAGGTCTGCCAGCCGTCATCGACAATCACCGTCTTGCAACCCATATCTCTGGCGATCCGGCATTGTGTGAGGATCTTTTCCGTGGTCAGCTCCTGAAGCATGCTGTACCAGGTTGAGTAAACCGGTTCCAAGGCGCTCTGCGGTACAGCCATCGGTTCACGTCCAGACATGGACATCCACCACGCTTGAACGTCATCCAAACTCTCGTAGTAGGGAATATCACGTGTATCGATTCGAATGCTGAGGCGATACTCTGTCAACGGGGCGGTGGGCTGATTAAACAGGGTCACCTCGCAAATGTATTCGCTCAGGTTATCGAGAATGCCCGCCCCCATTTCCACGGGATTGAGCGTATCGGAAAAGGCAAAGGTAATCCTGTTCCGACCGTCAAAGCCGTACAGACATTGAACCGGCGCCCCGAAGTTCACCTTGGATTTGGCATAGCGCCCCCACGCGTTCGTCGTAAAGGACAAGTCAAAGCGCTCCTGGGTCAAGGGGTCCCAGTGATACACCACCCCCCCGGCCGGATACATCCAGGAGAGATGCAGCGGCTCCGGCACCGCGGGCTGGTCGGAGGTCATCTCAAGGTGAACAACCTTCAGGTTCGGAGATATCACCTCTTCGACCGTCCGCACATCGAAAGGGCCATCTCCCCCCTTCACCTTCAGAGTGAACGATTCTGCACTTGAGTCATCAGTTTCAGACATATCGTTTTTTCTTCCTCCGGCGGCGAAAGCCGCATCCCTGTTTTCTCCACCGTCTTCCTGCCCTTTCGAAGGGCGATAGCGGATCTGCCCTACCTCCCAAACATCACCGTCCCCACTCTGGGCCCATTCATCGCCGGGGCGTTGGTGTCGATCATGATGCTGTCCACCGGTGCGCGCAAGGCGCCCGCCCCGCGGACGCCGAACTCGGTGTAGGCCGTGGCTCCGATGTCGAAGAAACCCAGATCAGCGGCGTATGCACCAACGGCGTCGCGTTCGTGCCGTTGTAGGCCACCACCTGGCCGTTGGTACCGACATAGAAGGCGAAACTGGCGCCCGCGGGTAGGTCGGTTACGGACGCATTGTCGTCGGAGGCAAAGACCGGTTGAATGCGCAAATCGGTCCATACGTCCGTCTGCCCGTCGTTGAACGTCTGCGTGGCCACGGCCGTCTCACTCGTCAGGGCCGCCGCCCGGCTGCCCGCCGACACCGGGCTGTTCGTGACCACCACATCCGTTGCCTTGAACGAGCTTGGGATCAGCACCGTGTCCCCGGACCACGGCGCGGTGAGCAATATCTTGCGTCGGGACTGGGCAGCCGCCCCGGCGATCCAGTTCAGCGGATCATTGCCCGATCGCCGCAGATCGATCCGGTGGAGCGCCGCCGCGTTGCCCGAGGCGTCCGGCCAGGGAGACGTGGACGCATAGATAACTTCATCAACCGTAACCCAGGATACGCTCAGAGCGGTGCTCTGGTTTCTCGGCGGCACTGAGAGGGCCAGTTGGCACAACTGGCCCTACCGGTACGTCTCCGCCGCAGGCGGATGTCAACTGGACGCCATTCTCAGAGTCAAGTGACAAGTCATTACTGTCTTTACTGAATACTGATAACTGCTCACTGATCACTTCCCTAGGAACCGGCGAATGCCCGGCCCCGTCCGCCGACAGCGGCCATCCGCTCCCGTCACCGTAGTCGGCGCTGAGGATCTCGAGTCCGCCGGCCGCACTTCGCAGGCGCAAACGTTCGCCCCCGTTGCTCAGCTTGCCGCCATACGGCCCGGTGATCGCGACGGAGGGGTCGAGGTCGTAGTGCGCGCGGAAGACGGTTTCCGACGCGGCCCGCACCAGGAGCAGGTAACCTCCCGGCGAGAGCGTCGTCCCGTTGGTAAAGGTGTAATCCACGCCGGCCGTAAACGCCGCACCGGCCAGGTCCAGCGACAGGTTCGTGCTCGAGTTGTGCAGCTCGATAAACTCGACATCGCTGCCTCCCGGCGGATTGTACATCACTTCGGTCACGCGCAGGTGGTCGAGCAGCGCGAAACGGTTGTCGGAATCGGTCACGGTGAACTCGACAGGCGCCGACCAGTGGCTGGCGTAGCCCCCGCCGCTCGTGTTGTCCAGCGTGCGCACACGGGCGCGATACGTGCGACCCACTTTCAGGTTCCCCGGCGGGATTCTGACCCGGTTGGTATAGGTCGACATTTCGCCGGACTCCCACACGGGCGTGTATTCCCACCCGCGGCGCGTGGTGACTGGATCGAAGTCAGGCACCACCATGTCCGTCGCGTCTCCCACCCGCCACTGGAGCGCACCGAAGGTGTCGTCGCCCTGTGAATCCGAGAAGGCGCTGCATTCGAACACGAGACCGTTGACGGGATAGTTGGCGCCGCCCACGTAGGTCACCGATGGGGTATCCGGGATCTGATGGCCGTGTCCCTCGGCATCCGCGATGCCGAGCAGCACCGCGGCCTGCCCGCCGGCGGGGACCGTTGCGCCGCTGCTGCCGGACCAGCCCACAAACGCGAAGCTCTTCATGTCTTGGACCATCTTGGCCATCGACCCAACCAGGGACGCCGGGTGCGTGCCGGCATCGGCGGGCACCTCGACCCAGCGGTCGCGCTCGGCCATGGAGAACTCTCCGATCACGGCGGCCAGGTCGTCGATCCAGGTGTTGATGACCTCTTCGGTCTTCACAGTACATCATCTCCGCATGGTCACGAATCCTGGATCCGAAATGGCGACTGCAGAGGCCTCGGCACCAATCGGGTGTTGCGCGAGGGCGGAATCCGACGCATAGTATCCCCATGCCGAAACGGATTCCATACGCGGTGGCGAACTACGAGAAGATCGTCGACGAGGGCTTCTACTTTGTCGACAAGACCCGCTTCATACGGGAACTGGAGAAGTACGAGATTCCCGTTTTTCTCCGCCCTCGCCGCTTCGGCAAGAGCCTGTGGTGCTCCGTGCTGGAGTGCTACTACGACATCAACCGCGGGAAGCGATTCGAGGAACTCTTTGGCCGTACCGACATCGGGCGCGAGCCGACCCCCTCACGCAACAGCCACATGGTGCTGCGCTTCGATTTTTCCGTTGTCGGGGTCAAGCCTGACCTTTCTTCACTCGAAGCATCCTTCGACCGGGCATGTCGGGATGCCTTGCGAGTGTTCGCCGCGGAGAACAGCCGACACGCCGACTTCTCCGGCGCGCTGCACGTGGACTCCGCCGCTGACGCATTGCGCTTCATCATCGGCGCCGCGCACACGGGGGGCGCCCCGCCCCTGCACATCATCATCGACGAATACGACAACTTCACCAACCAGCTTCTGACCGCGCACCAGGACGGGCTGTACCGCAAGGTGACCACGGGCGACTCGTTTTTGCGCACGTTCTACAAGGTGATCAAGGCCGGTGTAGGGGAAGGCTCGGTGGCGCGGGTGTTCATTACCGGCGTGCTGCCAATCACGATGGACGACCTGACCAGCGGGTTCAACATCGGCCAGATCGTCACCCTCAAGGAACATACGCTGGAGATGATGGGTTTCACCCAGGCGGAAGTGGACACTTACGTGGGGGAGATCTTCGCCGAACACGACTGGCCGGAAGAAAGGTGCGGGAAGGTGCTGCACGACCTGCGCGTGCACTACAACGGTTACCGCCTGCTGCCCGATGCAGCCGAATCCCTCTACAACTCGACCATCTGCAACTTCTACCTCAGCGACCTGGTCATCAACAACGGCCGCATCCCGCGCGAGACGATCGACCAGAATCTGCGGGTGGATGTGAACTGGCTGCGGCGGCTGACGGGCAGTGACGAAGATGCACGCAACCTGATCGAGCAACTCATGTTCGACGGGATGCTGCCGGTGGACATGGACATGCTGAGCAGCAAGTTCAACATGCTCCAGTTCTTCGAGAAACGCTTCTTTCCGCTGAGTCTCTACTATCTGGGCATGCTCACCTTCCGCGACGAATTCAGCCTGGAATTCCCGAACCTGACGGTGAAGAAGATCTTCACGGAGTACTTCAATGAGGTCGAGAACATTGAGGTCTCCCTCGGCTATACGGACATGTTCCGGCAGTTCCTGGGCGACCACGACCTGGAAGCGCTTTTCGCGGGGTACTGGAAGCAGTACATCGGCCAGATCCCGGCCCAGGCCTTCGACAAAGCCGACGAGAACTTCTTCCGCACGACGTTTTTTGAACTGTGCACCCGCTACCTGTCGCGGCATCTGATGATTGCCATTGAGGTCAACCACCCCCGCGGGCGCAGCGACTGGGAGGCGATCGGCCGGACGGGCACGCCGTTCGAGAACCAGGCGTTCTTGATCGAGTTCAAGCACTTCCCCCGCGCCGAAGGCGAACGGCTGGGCCTGGTCGATTGGGGCGAGCCGAAGGCGGAGGACGTTGCGCAGGTCACCGGCTACGCAGAGGACCTGAAGCACCGCTACCCGGAACTCGCCATCCGCCGTCACGTGCTTTACACCGCCGGCGCTGCCGCTTACCGCTTCTTTGCGCTGGACTGACCACGTCGGTTTCTCCGCATCGCAGGGAAAGACGCGTAGTCTGCGCAGAACACGCCTTTCGATATCTAGCTCCTTGAATTTCGTTTCTTTGAGTAGATGAGTCAAACACTTCTACGAGTG
>CAZKRK010000468.1:0-5840 GCA_964555035.1 uncultured Victivallales bacterium
AGTGGTGGAGTGGTGGAGTGATGGAGTGGTGGAGTGATGGAGTGATGGAGTGATGTGGGATGTGGGATGTGGGATTTGGGATGTGGAGATGTGGGTCGAGAGATGGGTTGGTCGAAGAATGTGTCTGTTGCACCCGGCATTTTTTCGACCCTAACCACACTCGTCGCCGGAGACGGGAAGGCGAGCAACATCACAGCCCGGCGAGGATCGCCGGGGGCAACGTTCGCACCACCCGAAGCCCCGCTCCCCAGCTACATCTGAACGCGGCGGGAGGGGCGTTGCTCCCCTTCAGGGAGCCTGGATGGTTGGGTATCTGACCGGCCCCAGAGTTTCACCCTGGGCTGGGACGTGCGTCCCCGTTGGGGACGGGCGGTCCATCTGAGCCCAGCCGCCAATCAATCAATCGCCCAATCAACCAACCCTACGCTCTCCACGGGCGTTCGCGTTTGATGCCGCGCGCGAGAAGGCCTTTGAGGATCTTGACGTCGTCGGCGACCTGGAAGTCGAACATGCCGACACAGAGGAAGTCGGCGCCGTTCCGGAGGGCGTACTTGAAGCCGACCGTGGGGCCGATCGCGCCGGCGGCCAGGACCTTGTAGGCGATCCACGGCGCCTTGACGTCCTTCATGAAGGCAACGGTCTCTTCGGGCTTGCGGCACCAGATATTGTCATGTTCGCGTTCGGCGTTGGCGGACCAGTACTTGCGGCTGTGAAGGGTCTTCATGTAGAAGTCGGGCTTGATGCCGGCCTTCTCGATCGCCACGGGTACGTCGAGCAGGTGTCCGCCAATTCCGCCGGGCATGTTGTTCTCGTGGGCGAATTCGATGAACTCCTGGAACTCGTCGAATCTGCCTGCGCGCGTCCAGACTTCCGACCAGTGGCCGTTGACGTAGATGGCGGAGGCGCCGGCGTCGAGGATCGGGCGCATGTGACCGGCGATGTTGTCGGGCTTGGGCCGCGAGTCGACGATCCATTTCATCTTGCCGCCGCGTTCCTTCCAGTAGCGGCTCATCATCTTGATCGTGAGGCTGGTGGGGTTGGAGAGAAAGGCGTTGATGCCGTTCATCTCGCACAGTTCCATTGTGTCGAGGATGCGCTCTTCCGTGTTGTACTTCTTCATCAGGGCCGACACGTAGACGAGGTCGCGGCTGTGGGAGTAGCCGCTGACGAGGTTGCCGCCGAGGATCATGCGGCCGATCTCGAGGTTGCCGATCTTGCCGGTGGGCATGTCGCCGGCGGTCTTGACCATGGGCGTCTTGGGAGCGCCTTCGCCGGATGCGGCCATCAGGATGCGTTCCTCGAAGCTGAGCGCGGCTGCGCCGATCGCAGTGCCGACTGCCGCCTGTTTGATGAAGTCGCGCCGACCGGTTCCGTTGGTTTCTTTCGTCATCTTGAGTCTCCTGGCTGCGGGTGACCTGCTGTCAGGAGTTCCCCGTCTCCCGACACCTAAAATTCTCTGTTTATCGATGGGTTACGGCGGCCCCGGCCTTTTTCTTCGTCTTCTGCACACTTGATCCCACTCTTGCTCGCCACCCTTTGGCTTAGCCGGGCGGGGGCGCAAGAAAACCAAGGAATCCGGCTCAGCCTCCTGTAGGAGACGAGAGGCAGGAAGATGGGATGGTAGAAAGATGATGCAGTCAATTCTCCCATCTCCTTACCTGCCCATTTTTCTGCCTATGCCACACTTGGGTTGCGGACGACACCCGCGTTGAGTGTAGCCGAGCAAGAGTGGGACTAAGTGTGCGAGCAAGTGTACGAGTAAGAGTATCCTCCTTGGTCGTGACCTCCCGTCCTTCACCCCACTGTCCAGAATTCACGACTCCCCTTTCACGTCTTTTCATAAGAACCCCGACAGTTCCGACGCCGGTCGCGTTACTTGCCGTGAACCTCGATCTCCACGAACTTGACGGTTTCGCCTTCGACGCCGTTGGCGGTGTAGGCGCGCACGCAGCGTGCGCGTGTTCCGGCCTGGTTCGCGCCGCGCGCGTCGACGATTTCGCCCCACCAACGCGTGTAGAACGCGGTGTCCTTGCCCTTGCCCATTCCGGCGGAGTTGTCATGGTCGTTGTTGAAGAGGGTCCGGACGTTCTTGGTGAAGGCGGCATCGTCGGCAACCTGGACCATGACGTCGTTGTAGATCGTTGCGTTCTTGTAGAAGTGCCAGATGGCTATGGCGGAAATCGTGCGCATCTCTTCAAGGTCAATCTGCACCCACTGGTGCCCCGGCGCGAGCTCGACGAAGTCAAAGTCGCCGCTTTTTTTGAGGCCGTCGTTGACCTGGTCGACATCGCCGATGACGGGCTCTTCCGTGCTGCTCGTGACGGGTTTGTAGAGTGCGACATTCCGGAGTCCGGGTGGAACCATAAAGGGTGCGCGCTTGACTTCGGGACGCAGGTGCGGCGGCTTGAGGCCCTTGGGGTTTCCGGGAGTGGCCTTGGTTACGGCGTCCGGTGTGAGGCCCAGGTCCAACTCGACCAGGTCTGCCGCGAATACGAGCATGGCGCCCGCGGCGGCTACGGCGGAGAAGCGGAGGACTGGAAGACTTTTCGGGCTCATCCGGGGATTCCTTCGGCTGTTCACACTAGTAGGGAGAGTAGCGTCTTTTGCGGGGGAAAAGCAAGGGATAGAGTTTGCCACCATTCCGCGGACTGGCCTTCGGACGTTGTGCTCTCATCGCGGTGTCGTCTCGTCCACGACGGCTCGCGAGGACGCTCGCCCTCCAGTTGCGTGCATCAAGGGTTCCGTGATGTCCCCAACTGGAGGGCGAGCGTCCTCGCGAGCCGTCGTGGACGCAGTGAAACCGCTCCGATGGCAAGACGCCACCAGACCAGTCCGCGGTTTGGGGGCCAGTGTAGGGAACGGTCGCTTTACATCTTGTCTTTGAGCTGGCGCCGCGCGTAGTATGGCAGTCATTCATGAGGCATCTATTTCACTATGTGGGAACCGTCGTTGTTGTCGTGCTGCTGATGTTGGCGTCCGTATACGTATGGACGCAGGACCGTCGGCACAAGCGCGAGCGGCTCCGGGAGAACACACGGCGCTTTGCCGAGCACGTGCGCCTGCGGATGGACACTACCGTGGCTTCGCGGGTGGAGACGATCAGGGAACTGGCGGCGAGTTTCCGTTCCAATCCCGGTTGGTTGGAAGACGAATCGCAGTGCGGCGCCATCGGCGCCGTGCTTTCCCGCCTGGCTCCGGAATTGGAGCGCGTGGATCTGCTGGACGAGCAGGGCCGGGCCGGCCGGCCGGTTTTCACGTCGATGCAGCGGCGGTCGCGCGAAGCGCATGCCGGCGTTCCCTTGACGTCCGCTCAGGGCGTTGCCGGATCCCTTGCGTTCGTTGTGCCGTACCGGGGAGCGGATCTCTTCCGTGGTTTGCGGGCGGAGTTGTCGCTGTCCGCCGTGCTCGAATCCGCCGTGTCGGCGTCGCGCGGCGAAGTTGCCGTCGCCCTTACGGATCGGCGCGACGGAACCCTCGTGCACGTCTTGGAGGAACACGGCAGGCAGGACGAGCGCAGCGCCCGCTGGACCGTCTCGTTGCCGCTGAACCTGGCGGGTCAGCAATACACGCTTGCCGTGACCCCGGGCGCAGCGGCGATGGAAAGCGTCAGCTGCCAGGCCGACATGGTCGTTCTGGTGGTTGGCGTTATCGTTACCCTTGGCGTGGCGATTATCATCAACCGTGAGCTGCAGTTGAGGATCGCCCAACGCGAGATTTACGAATCCAACCTGCGAGAGCTTTCGGTTCACACGCTTGAGCGGCACGAAGCGGAGCGGCAGGAAATTGGGGGGAAGCTGCACGACAAGCTCGGACATCAGCTTTCGCTTGCCCGCCTGGAAATCGAGTCGGCGGCCGCGCCGCTTTCCGGCGAGGCCGCCGACCGGTTGAACCGCGCCGCCGAGCGCGTTGGCAGCGCCGTGGCGACAGTCAGATCGATGACTGCTTCATTGCGTCCGCCGGTACTGGGGGAACTGGGACTCGGCGTGGCGGCTCGGCATCTGGTAGAGGAGTTCCGTGAGGCGACCGGGGCGGAGGCCACGTTCGAGCAGGACGGCGCCGACACTCGGCTGGATGAGCACGGGCGGCTTTGCCTCTACCGTGTTCTGCAGGAATGCCTGACCAATATCACCCGTCATGCCGGGGCGCGGGTTGTGCACGTAGCGCTGCGGGGTATGGGCAAACGCATTCAGCTCAGCGTGCGTGACGACGGTCGCGGCTTCGATGCCGCGAATCCCGCGCAGTTCGGCGGGGTTGGGCTGCTGGGTATGCGCGAGCGGGTGGAGAAGGCTGGGGGGCGCTTCACGGTTGTTTCCGCGGTCGGCGGCGGCACAACCGTTACCGCGGGGCTCCCCGCGCGAGGGCGCCCGGTCAGTGTGCGCGATGCCTGAAATCCCGTTTGCGGGAGAGTGAAGAGAATGATACGAGTCTTCCTGGTGGACGATCACGCCATGTTCTTGGAGGGGCTGTGCGTACACCTCCGGAGTGTGCCGGATATCGAAGTGTGCGGACAGGCTGCCTCGGGCGAAGAAGCGCTCGCTGCGCTCGCGACGTGCGCGTGTGACGTCGTTCTGCTCGATATTCGTCTGCCCGGGGCGGACGGCCTCGCGGTTCTGCCCGCGATCAAGTCCGGTAGCCCCGCCCGCAAGGTCATGATGTTGTCGATGTTCGAGCATCCGTTGTACTTACGCCAGGCATTGGAGCGCGGCGCCGACGGCTACATGCTCAAGGGCGGCACGTTCCGTGAGCTCGAGCAGGCTGTGCGCACGGTCCACAGCGGACAACAGTACATATCCGAGGAGTTTGCCGCTGGTGATCGTTCCGACCTGCTCGGAACGCTTCGCGACGTCGATCTTTCCGACCGCGAGTTCGAAGCCGTGCGCCACCTGACGCAGGGCCTGGAACTCAAGCAGATCGCGTCGGAGATGGGCGACGTGAGTGTGAATGCCGTCAGCACGTATCTGGGTCGCGCCATGAAGAAGATGGGTGTGGACAATCGAACCGACCTTATCCGTTTTGCCATCGAAGCCGGTCTGGTGGAGTAGGGAGATTACCCGTCATCGGGTTGGCTGGGTGTCGAACGTCCGCGCAGCCGGGGCTAAGTCTCCAGGATGGCGTCGGGGGTTGCGTCGGCTCTTGCGCGTAGTTTTCCCGTCCGGTGGGTTTCGCGCGCCGCTTCCACGCAGTGCGTGACAAGTCGCTGCAAGGCCATGACGTATCCGTCCATGCCCCAGCCGGCGATATGGAGACTGCCGGTCCGGCGCGTAAGTTCGGTACGTTCGTGGAGGTGCACCTCAACGAGCATGAGGTGCTGTTCGACGACGGCCTGGGCATCGGCAAGTACTTGGCTGGTGTATGCCAGGGCGGCGGGGTTGATGATCACGCCCTGGAAGAAGGGGGTTCGCCCGTCTCCGCCGTCACGCAGGGCTTCCTCCAACCAGGTGACGATTTCACCTTCATGGTTGCTCTGCCGGAAGTCCAGATCGATGATGATCTCGTATTCGTTCTCCAGTTTCCGCCGTTCGCGGTGGAGCCGATCCCGGATCAGGTTCAGGGTTGCTACGCCCTCCATGGGGTCGAGACTGTCGAGCAGACGCAGGTTCGGCCCGTTGATCACAAGCATTCGATACATGTCACTTGCCGTCATGCCGAGTCCACTCCACAACTTCCTTCTTGCATAACGCGCCGACGGTTGGAGCTTGCCGTTTTGCAGGCCGGACGGTACGCGTCAGGGCGTTAAATATGAAACCAGTATCCACAAATGCCTCGCAATTGTCAAGGGAATAGGGCTGCGATTCAGACACTGGGGAGGGGGAAGCGCAGATCCTCGGTTGTTTCGCCGC
>CAZKRK010000469.1:0-5721 GCA_964555035.1 uncultured Victivallales bacterium
GATGCCCATCACCTCACAGCCTCGCAATACACCCGCAACCAACTCGCTTACGATCTGCGCAAGCTCAGAGCTCATGGCCTGATCGAACGTCCCGATAACCGATATGTCTACGCCCTGTCCAACTACGGACGCAAGGCCGCCGCCATGCTGCTCATCGTGCGCAACCGCATCCTTCGCCCTATTGCAGGCAGTCTCTTCGGCCGTCCTCCGAAATCCTCGCTGAAGCCGAACTCAAAGCTCCAAGCCCAGTACCGCCGAACCACCAAATCCTTCAACGATCCGATCGCCCTGCTCAAAGCCGCCTGAGAGCCTTCGCCCCGCAGTTCAACTGTTCTCGGCAAAGTTCACGAGGAAGCCCCGGCGGCCGCCTGCGAGAACGCTCGCGGTGGACAATCCGGCGGGGACGTGCCAACATCGGGTTCCAGGCTAGCGTCGCTGGCGCGCCGCAGCCTGAACCCAGCCGTTCGACATGAGAGAAGAATGGCCTTGCGCGAGTGTAGCGTATACGCTACAGCATTGACGATGGATGCGCTACCGCAGTCACTAGAGGAGTATGTAACGCCAGAGGGGAAGAATCCCTTCCGAAAGTGGCTGCGTGGGCTCCGGGATGCACGGGCTCGTGCGAGAATACGCGTCCGGCTGAACCGTATTCGACTTGGCAACTTTGGGACGGCAAAGCCTGTCGGTGGTGGCGTTTCCGAATTGCTCATTCCTTACGGCCCCGGCTATCGCGTGTACTTTGCACGCGCTGGCAGCACTGTCGTGCTATTGCTTTGCGGCGGTGACAAATCGACGCAACCGCGTGACATCAGTACGGCGAAGGACTACTGGCTGGACTACCAGCGGAGGTCAATATGACAAAACCATCGGTAACCTATGACATAGGCCTGCATGAGGATCTGCGCGATCCCGCAGAAGCCGCAGAGTACCTGAACGCCGCCCTTGAGGACGGCGCCCAAGATGTCTTTCTCACGGCGCTCCGCGACGTTGCAAAGGCACATGGTCTCACGCGCCTTGCACGCGAGACATCGCTAAACCGAGAGAATATGTATCGCATCCTATCGGAAGAGGGGAACCCGCAACTCTCCAGCCTCAAGGCCTTACTCGATTCCCTGGAACTGAAGCTCTCGATCGAGCCGAAGCGAGCCGTGGCTTGAGAGACAGACTGTCGAACATGGCGTTGATCCATCCCTTTCGTGACGGCCGATCGAGACTGGAGAGAGATCCTCCTTCCGCTCCTGCTGATCCAGGAGAAGAACGAGCGTCTGGTGAAGCACAAACCAACCCCAATCAAGTGCCAACAACGACCTGAACGCGATTGAGAATGGCGCGCGGACGCGCCATTCTCAACGCGTTAGGTCAAGCGTTGGGTGAGCAGAACGAACAGAACACGCCGCTTGACATGATACTATACAGTGATACCATTGTGACAGGATGAACAGAAAGCATCAGCGGACCCTCAGCAGGATCATTGAGAAACCGGAGCGGTCGGACATCCCTTGGCGGGATATAGAAAGACTGATCGCTGCTCTCGGTGGAGACATATCCGAGGGGCGCGGCTCCCGTGTCCGCGTTCACCTGAACGGGGTCAGGGCCGTGTTTCACAGGCCCCACCCCGAGCGGGTGACGGACAAGGGCGCAGTCAGCTCGGTGCGCAGATTCCTGAAGGAAGCAGAGGTGATATTATGATGGAATACAAAGGATATATCGGAAATGTCGAGTTCGACGATGAGGCCAACATCTTTCATGGTGAAGTCATCAACCTTCGAGATGTTGTAACCTTCCAAGGTTCAACCGTAATACAACTTCGCAAAGCATTCCGTGACTCCGTTGACGACTATCTTGAGTTCTGTGCTGAGCGCGGCGAGTCCCCGGAGAAGCCCTATTCCGGTAAATTCATGGTTCGGGTCGAACCCGAACTCCACAAAGCAGTCGTCATGCACGCCAAGATGGAGCACAAGAGCCTGAACGCATGGGTTCACGACACCTTGGCTGTCGCGACACAAGGATGATCACCCAACCTGCGCGTCCACCGTACGCGCTATTCGCGCGCCGGTGACGCAATCGTTCGATTCACAAGAAACATGTTGCCAATCGGCACACATTGCACTAGGATCATCACATGGTCACATACCAATGGGATGACGAGAAGAACGCGGTGCTAAGAGAAACTCGCGGTGTCTCGTTCGAGCAAGTGGTTATGCACATCGAGAACGGCGATGTTCTCGATGTGATGATGCACCCGAACAAGACCAAGTATCCTCATCGGCAGGTCTTGGTGGTCAACATGAACGACTACGCGTATGCGGTACCATTCGTCGAGCAGGGAAACGAACGTTTCCTGAAGACGATCGTGCCGAACAGGAAGCTGACAAAGCAATACCTGAGGTGATGATATGAAGAAGATGTATCTTGATGATGAAGAGCGTGACCTGGTCGAATCCATCGAACGCGGCGAATGGAAGTCCGTAAGAAATCTGAAAGCCGAAATCAAGAAGCACCAGGAGTACGCACGCAACACCTTAAGGAAGGACAAGCGGGTCAATATCCGCATCTCCGCCCGCGACCTGGAGGCAATCCAGACCCGCGCAGTGGAAGACGGTATTCCCTACCAGACGCTCATGGCCAGCGTGCTTCATCGCTTCGTTGCGGGAAGACTGAAAGAAGCGTGAGAATCGAACACCCATTAAGCCCGGCGGCTGCAAGCACAAAAAGCCCTGATGCCGGAAATTTCTAGTCATCTTTCACGTTCTTGTGAACCAGCACCTCGCCGGTCGGGTCCACCACGCACACGTACACGCAACGCGAATGAAGGTCGATTCCGCGGTTGAATTCCGTCTCAGTTTTGTACAGTCTCATGACTGAGGCTCCTTTGCTACGTTTCGGTTGTTCTGCGATCTGGTGAGATCACTACGATTTGATTCTGGCGGGGGCCTCCTTTCAATCCCCGCGTGCGGGTGAAAGTGTAGCACAAAACCCAACTGAGGGCTTATCCGAGTTTCAACCTGGTGGAGGATATCCGCCGGGGGCCGGCGGAATCCTCACCTGAGGCGATGGATCAGGAGAGATCACACAATCGTCAACCGCTCTCGTCGCCGTTCTCGTGAACCGGGAGCCCGGTAGACGAGAACGGCGACGAGAACGGTTGACGAGTGAGTGAGCGCGACGAACCAATGTCTGCCCTTCCGCCGGAGCGTGGACGGGAAGCAGGACGACTGACGAATTCGCCAACAAGACAGGTGGAGGCTATTTCCATTCCGCTGCGCTCCATGGAAAAGCCTCACCCCGTGCATTCGCGTGCAAAAAGATCGGCTTGATTTGTCACGAAATCGGTGTAGTCTCGGAGCCGTCAGGCGGCAGGAAACCGGACGGTTTCCGGACGGCAAGGCCGCCCGCGCAGACGGTTCCTCGTCGTTTCGTATGAGGGGGCTGGATAACATGGCGTTGATCCATCCCTTTCGTGACGGCCGATCGAGACTGGGTCGTCTGCAGCGGCGAACAGGGCACAGCAAAGATTGCGAATCACGAGCAATCGTGGTAGCCTTCTTGTAGTAGGAGGACGTTGACAATGCCGACGGTGATGCGAATCGGGCCGTATCGGTTCTTCTTCTATTCCGGCGACTGGCAGGAGCCGCGCCACATACATGTGGAACGCGACGACTCGAAAGCCAAGTTCTGGCTGGACCCCATACGGCTGGAGCGCAGCATCGGATTTCGCGCCGCAGAGCTGAACAGAATACAGGAACTGGTCGACGACAACGTCGCTGAGTTCAGGAGGAGTTGGGATGAGTACTTTGGTCGTTGAGGCCGAATCCATCGTGGCACGGACAGTCTCGGTCACGGATGACTGCCTCGTCGTGGAACTGTCGGACGGGCGTGCTCTCACGGTTCCACTGGCCTGGTTCCCTCGCCTGCAACACGGGACACCCGATGAACGCCGTAACTGGCGTCTAGTCGGTCGAGGGGATGGCATCCACTGGCCTAACCTGGACGAGGACATCAGCGTTTCCGGCCTTGTCGCGGGCCGGCCTTCCGGCGAATCCGCAAGTTCACTGGAGCGGTGGCTCCAGTCCAGACCGTAGCCAGACCCAACATCACAATGCAGGCTACCTTCGGGGGCGCGCAGACGCGCCCCCTCGGAGCTTGATTGTGGGCGATGGATCAGGAGAGATCACACAATCGTCAACCGCTCTCGTCGCCGTTCTCGTGAACCGGGAGCCCGGTGGACGAGAACGGCGACGAGAATGGTGAAGGAGGACCGGGAGTGGCCGATCGCGGAGCGCACCGGCAAGCAACCGGGCCATGCCCGGCACGCAACCACACACAACCAAGGGCTGGTGCGTACGGCGTACCGCCGCCGCACAGCCCAGCCGTTGTGCTCAGAAAGAAGGAACACGAGATGAACCTGATGAGAATCGCACTGCCCATCGTCCTGTCGGCCATCACTGTCGTCGGATGCCGACAGGTGGCCGGACCGAAGCTGGCACGCGACAGTGTGCCTGAGCCACGCGGCATCGCCTCAACGGGTCAGCCTGACGGACCTGTCGTCGGCCACCTCAAGACACGCGACAAGCTGATCACCATCCGCACCGGAAACGATGGCCCGTTGTACACGGTCAAATCCGAAGACGGAACCGTCCTGGCCGTCGATCTGCCGCCCGACGAACTCTCTGTCAAATTCCCAGACTTGAAGAACGTGGTTGAGGGAGGTATTGCCGATTGGGCGGGAATGGACTTGCCACAGCGGACAATCGAGAACCCCATCGACTTCGCACCCGTCGAGAGGATTCGAACCACAACAACGATCATTGAGCACAATTTCCTGCACCGTACTCGGTAATCCGCGCATTTTTCAAATACGCGGATTCCCGAGCCGGTGAGAATGACGTTGGATGCGAGAAGAAAGATTGAAAATTCAGATACCCTGCCGTATCATTCTGTCGAGGTGACAATATGTTGAAAGCCGTAGAAGCTACAATCGAAACGGATGGGCAGATTCACCTGCTTGAGCCTATCCACTTGGGGCATTCGTGCCGCGCCATTGTGACCATCATGGAAGAACCCGATGTACCGGAGACAGCATTGCTCAGTCAGCAGGTTCTCGCGCACGATTGGGAACGACCCGAGGAGGATGCGGCATGGTCTCACCTTCAGTAGGCTCTGTCGTTCTTGTCAGATTCCCATTCTCCGATTTGTCCGCCAGCAAGCTTCGACCCGCGCAATTGGAGCGCGTGACAAGGTACCTCTGACCCCTCTCCCTTAGAAGGTGAAACTGGCCCAGGGATTGGTGGTGCCGACACCGGCGCCGCCGGTATCGCCGGAGATAGCAGTGCTGCTGGGAGCACTGACAATGGTTCCGACCTTGTTCCCGTCGTCGATGACGTAATTCGTTGTGTTTCCACTAGCACTATTGCGGACTATTAGTGGCTTATCCGGGCGATCCAGCCGCAAAGAACAAGAAGTTTTCGCGGCTGGATCGCCCGGATAAGCCACAGTCGCAGGTCGCAGGTCGCAAGTCGCAGGTCAAGTCCGTCTGCTCTACCGCGGAGGAGCGGGGCGCGGGACTCTCCACCTGCGACTTGCGACCTGCGACCTGCGACGCGGGCCGGGGCCGAGAACGAAACTGCGTCTCACAGTGCAAGTTGGGTTGTGGGCCCCGGCCCGCCTTGTTGACTCACCCTCCCAAAGCTGTCGAAAAAAACAAGAAAAACCGGCGCTGAT
>CAZKRK010000470.1:0-5706 GCA_964555035.1 uncultured Victivallales bacterium
GGTAAGAAATGTCTGTGGGGGTGAGGGGCGGGCAGGATCAGATCCGTTCCGGTGTTTGTATGCCCAGCAGATCCAACCCGGTTCCGAGTACTAGCGCCACAATACCGCATAGTTTCACGCGGCTCTCGCGCACGCCTCGGTCGGCCTTGAGAAAAGGCACGGTCTGGTAGAAAGTGCTGTAGGTCTGGGCCAGATCGTAGAGATAGTCGGCAATCGTGCTGGGTTTGTATCCGTGTGCGGCCCGAATGACCGTCTCCGGGAACTGAATCAACTTCAGCGCAAGCGTTCTTTCGATCGGTTCGGAGAATGTCAGCGGGTACGCTTCCAGGTTCTCTTCCGGAAAGCGTTCCGTGTATTTGTCACGCACGCTGGCGATGCGGGCGTAGGCGTACTGGAGGTAGGGCCCCGAATTGCCGTCGAGGGCCATTGCCTTCTCCCATGTGAAAGTGACGCTAGTCTGCGGATTCTGGCTCAGATCCGCGTATTTCACGGCTCCGATACCGACGGCCCGGGCAATCTCGCGTTTCCGGGCCTCAGGCATCCTGCTGCCCGACTGTTCCAGAATGCTGTAGGCCCGGCTCTCAGCCTCGTCGAGCAGTGCTTCAAGCTTGATGACGTTGCCCTGTCGCGTCGAAAACGCGCCTTCCGGCAGCCGCATCAGCCCGAACCATACGTGTTCCAGCTGCGTGTCATATCCCAACTTGCGACAAATGGTAAAGAACTGGCGGAAGTGCAACTGCTGACGTTCGTCGGTGATGTAGACGATCTTGTCCGGGTTGAAGTCCTCGATACGGCTCATGACGGTCGCAATGTCCGTCGTCGCATAATTGAATCCGCCGTCACTTTTTCTGACGATGCAGACCGGCAGTTTCTCATTATCGAGAAAAACCACTGTCGCGCCTTCGCTCTCGGAAGCCAATTCCCTCTCTTCCAGGAGTTTGACAACGCTTTCAAGCCGGTCGTTGTAGTAGCTTTCGCCGCGAACAAGGTCAAAACTGACGCCGAGGCGGTCGTAGATGTGGTTGAACTCGTTCAGGCTCAGTTCGACGAATTGCCTCCAGAGCGCGGTGTTCTCGGGGTCGCCGGCCTGCAGTTTGACAAGTTCCTGACGGCACTGTGTCAGCCAGGCTTCGTCTTTCTTCGATTCCTCGTAGCTCTTGACGTATACTCGTTCGAGTTCTTCAACCGGCGCCTGTTTCAGGGCTTCTTCGTCGGCAAAGTGGCGATATCCCATGATGATGATGCCGAACTGGGTGCCCCAGTCACCTAAGTGATTGTCCGAAAGAACTTTGTATCCCAGAAAGCGGTGCATGCGGTCAATGGAGTTGCCGATGATCGTCGAACGAATGTGACCGATATGCATGGGCTTGGCCACATTCGGACTGGAGTAGTCGACGATAATGGTCTTGCCATCTCCTACGGCTGGTGCTCCCAGCCGGGCGTCGTTGCCGAGATCCTGCAGGTGTGACGCCAGCCAGTCGTTGTCCAACGTGATATTGATGAAGCCAGGTCCCGCCACCTCGAGTTTCGTAAGCCAGGCGGGCCTCTTCGCTTTCTCGACAAGCGTTTCCGCGATTTTGCGCGGGGGGTTTCTGAGGACTTTGGCCAGTACCATGGCGTCGTTGCACTGGAAGTCGCCGAATTCGGGATTTGCGGTGGCAACCACCGAGATTCCCGAGAAATCGTAGTCAGTGTCCGGAAATGCCTGTGCGAAGGCTTCGGCAGCCCACGTCGAGAGGCGGTCAGTAATGGTCATGGTATCTCCTTAGGTCTATGGGCACATCCGTATAGCCTACCAGCGTGTGCTAGACAAGGCGGTTTTGCCGGTGGAAAAAATGGACCGTCCGGTATTGACACCGAAACGTACCCGATCTTATAGTCCACCTCCATGTGATTGACGGGCGATCTCCAACTACGACGCCCGGGTCCTGGAAGGGAGTGTGATCTTCTTTGGCAATACAGGTGAGATTGAAGAAGGGCGAAGCCGTAGAGCGTGCGCTCAGGCGTTTGAAAAAAATCATGGATAAAGAAGGCATGATGAAGCAGCTTCGCGCGAATCGCTATTTCGAGAAGCCGAGCGAGAAGAAGCGTAAGAAGTCTGCTCGCGCCCGTTCCCGGACGCGCTGATTTTCCGACGCCGGCAGGTTATCTCGGCTGAAGCCGAACAGAGGAAAACCGATGCGCTCCCCGGATTCCGGTCCGGGGAGCATTTTTTGCAGGCAATGCCGTTTGCCCTCACAACCCACTGGAACGCTTTTCGGCACTCATCCGGGGAGGAGTTGGTCGAAGAGATTCTTGCGCTCGGCTTCGGTCATATCGAGCTGGGATACGACCTGACGGTCGATCTGGCGGCGGGCGTACGCTCGATGGTTGAGCAGGGGGTCGTGTCGGTTTCCAGCGTTCACAGCTACTGTCCCGTCCCCATGGGCGCACCGCAGGGGCATCCGGAACTGTTCCTCATGTCGAGCAAGGATGCCCGTGAGCGCAACAGCGCCATCCTTCATCTGACGAATACGATCCGTTTCGCCGCCTCCATGGAGGCCCGTTGCGTTGTCGTTCACGGCGGACGCGTCGCGATGCCCAACGTCTCCCGCAAGCTGATGGCACTGGCGGAAGCGGGCAAGCAGACTGACCTCAAGTACGAGAAGATCAAACAGAAGTTGTTCGTCAAACGCGACCGCAAGACCGCCCGGCATTACGATCGTATGATGGCCTGCCTTGAGGAGCTTCTGCCGACACTTGAGAACCACCAGGTTACGTTGGCGCTCGAGAACCTGCCATCGTGGGAGGCGATTCCGTCCGAAGTGGAAATGGAGCGGATCGGGCAGAGGTTCGATTCGCCGTACATCGGCTACTGGCACGACATCGGGCACGGACAGATTCGGCAGAACCTCGGATTCGTCGGCGTAGGGCGGTGGCTCGAGCGACTTGAGCCGTACTTGCGCGGATTTCACATTCACGATGTGGCCGCGCCCGCGGCGGACCATTTGACACCGCCTGCCGGCAATGTGAACTTCGCTCAGTTCAAGCCTTTCGTGCGGGACGACATGCCGCTGGTGTTCGAACCGATGCCGGGCGCGCCGGAGGAGAGGCTGGCAGAAGGGCTGGCCGTAGTCAGGGAGGCGTGGGGGATGGGTTAGTTGGCTAATTGGTGAATTGGTAAATTGGTTGATCGGTTGATTGGTTGCCTTCGTAGAGCGTCCGTAGAGTGCGGCCGTTGCCGGCCGCACCGGAGGGCGCAGGCCGCACGGAGCAGCGTCTCGTCTCCGGCCGGCGCGCTACGCGCCGACCTTCGGCGAGTCTACGAAGATGACGCGAAACAGGGCGCGGAGTTGATTCGGTTGGTGTTTGGCGGTTCTTGATGCGGGTATTGGTAACAGGTGGATGCGGGTTCGTAGGGCGGCATCTCGTCAGTGATCTGGCAGCGCACGACTGTGACGTTGTCGTCGTTGATCTGGATGTCGATGCGCCCCCTCCGGAGACTACGGCGGCCATTCCGGCAGACCTTCGTGACACCGAAGCGGTTGTGGAGGTCGTGAAGGCGGTGCAACCCGAGGCTGTCGTGCATCTGGGTGCAATGGCATTTCCCCCGGATGGCGGGCGTTCTGCCGGCCGCATGCTCGAAGTCAACGTGGCCGGTACGGTCAACGTGCTCGAGGCGATACGGGCCAATGTTCCCGAATGCACAGTCTTGGTGGTTTCATCTTCACACGTGTACACCTTCACGGACTCCGATCGGCTGGTGACCGAGGACTCTCAGCTCGGGCCGGTTGGTCTGTATGGCATCTCGAAAGCGGCGGCCGATATTGCGTCGCTGGGGTTTGCCGAGCAATACGGCCTGCGCGTGTTGGTTGCGCGGCCCGACAACCACACGGGGCCGGGGCAGTCCCGCCGTTTTGTTGTCCCGTCGTTTGTGGCCCAGGTGCGCGAGATCGCAGCCGGGCGGACAGCACCGCGGATGTTCGTGGGCAACCTGGACTGCCGCAGGGCTTTCATGGACGTTCGCGATGTCGCCAGGGCTTACCGCCTGCTGCTGGAACGGGGAGAGCCGGGCAACGCCTACAACGTTTCAACCGGACAACTCATAAAAGTCGGCGATCTGCTGGAGTCGATTTGCCGCCTTGCCGGCGTCACCCCGCGGATCGAGGTCGATCCCGGACGTTACCGCCCAACGGATTCCGCGCCCGTGCTTGACACCACGAAACTGCGCCGGCGCACGGAATGGGAACCACGCTACCGGCTGGATCGAACGCTGAGGGACATGCTGGAGGCTGACTAGTTCATGAAGAATAGCAGAAAGAAGCTCATCTCCCTGGCCCAGCTCGCCTTCGGCATAGGCATCGTGGTTTTTCTGTTGCACAAGATCAACCACAACTACCAGTGGATCGAATTCGACGTGGCGGAGACGACCGTCTCCGCCGACAGCGTCTACCGCAACGGCACGAACGAGGTGGATACGCTGATCGTGCTGTCCGCGGTCGAAAACGGCACCCGCCTGCGCGCTTTGCGTCCGGACCAGAGCACGGGCGAGCTGCCGTCAACGGGTGTGCTTAACCTGTGCGAAGGCGACGGTCCGGTCAGTATTTCGTGGCTCGGATACCGGTCCGAACCCTACGGGTTGAGCCTGTTCGCCGGTTCCTTTCGGACCGCGGCCCGTCACTTCGGCTACGTGCTCGGGGCTGTCTTCGTCACGTTGCTCTGCATCGTGGCATGCACGTTACGCTGGCAGGCGTTGCTGGCAGCGCAGGAGATCCACCTGACATTCTGGAAGGTCCTGGTCCTCTTCTTCATCGGTCATTACTTCAATGCGTTTATGCCGGGCGCGATCGGCGGCGACTTCGTCAAGCTGTACTATGTCGTCAAGGAGACCGAGCATAAACAAACCGAAGCGGTTTCGACCATCTTCCTGGACCGGATCATCGGTCTCCTGGCCTTGATTCCTCTTTGCACGATCGTCATGTTGATCAAGCTGGACTTCTTTCTCTCCTACCCGGAGACGAAGGTCGCGTTTCTCTTCAACTGCGCATTGCTTGTTGGCGCCGTAGTCGGTCTCTTTGTCGTGTTTCGTCAGAATCTGCTGGAGAAGTGGTCCTTTTTCCGGCGTCTGGAAGAGAGGACCGCGCTTGGCAAGATCATCGGCAAGGTCTACGGCGCGTTTCACATTTGCTTCAAGTGCCCGACCGTTCTGGTCAAGACCGGGCTGCTTTCCGTCGCCAACCACCTTCTGCTGGTCTTTGCGGCGTTCCTGCTCGGACGTGCTCTCGAGATCCCGCTTGGTTTCGGGTCGTACATCATGGTTTTCCCCATCATCAACGCCATCGCCGCCATACCGGCTACACCCGGAGGGTTGGGTACACGCGAGGTAGCCGCGAAGTTCCTGCTGGGCGCTGTCGGGATTTCGGAGGTGAAAGCCGTCCCGCTTTCGCTGCTCCTCTATGCGACCATGCTATTCTGGAGCCTGGTGGGTGGAGTGGTCTACATGGTCTACTCGTACTACCGGGGCAAAGCGCCGGATGAGCTGCCGGAAGAAGACGGGGCCTCGGATCGGTGAGGCCCAAGGCGCCCGGCGTCTTGGACAATTCGGCAGGGAAACTACACCCACGCTCCGTCATCCCGAGGGCACCGGCGGCCAGCCCGTCACCCGCCTCCGCTGCGCTTCGACCGGTCCACGGCACTCCGTTCGCTCCGCTCACTGCGAGCCTGACT
>CAZKRK010000471.1:0-5700 GCA_964555035.1 uncultured Victivallales bacterium
CCCGCTAAAGAAAAGACAGTTACAGAGAAAACAAAGAGAGAAGTTTGACAGTACGGGCAGCGTATGAGGGAGAATGCGATGAAACAGCTTGCAGCAACGATTCTGACAGTAATGCTCACCTGCGTTTCCGCGATGGCGGATATTTTCTACGTCGATGCTTCGCGACCCGACGACAGCGGTGACGGCACGAGCTGGGCCACAGCCAAGAAGACGATCCAGGGCGGGGTCGACGTGACGTCGGCCGGCGACACGGTGCTCGTCACCAACGGAACGTACGACACGGGCGAGACCGTCACTCCCAGTAGGTCGAGCAGCAACCGCGTGGTGATCACCGAGAACATCACGGTCAAGTCCGTCAACGGCCCGGAAGTGACCTTCATCGTCGGCGCCTCTGACAACGGCACCAATGGCCCGGCAGCCGTACGCGGTGTCTACATGACCACCGGTCTGCTCGCAGGTTTCACGGTCACCAACGGCCACACCATGAACTCGGGCAACGATGACTACGATCGCTCGAGCGGCGGCGTAAACATGTACGGCGGCAGCGGTGCAGTCGTTTCCAACTGCGTGATCGTGGGCAATTCCGCCGACGACAATGCCGGCGGCTTCTACTACGGTACGCTGTACGACTGTACGATCGAGGGCAATTCGGCCGTCCTCGACGGCGGCGGCGGCCGCAACGGCACGCTTCACGACTGCACGATCAGGGACAATGAGGCCGGCGACGATGGCGGGGGCACTTTTTTGTGCACACTTACCGGCTGTACGATTGCAGACAATTCGGCCGTCGATGCCGGCGGTGGAAACTACGGAGGCACGCTGAACGACTGCACGATCTCGGGCAATGAGGCCGGCGGCAACGGCGGCGGGAACAACGGCGGCACGCTGGACAACTGTATTATATCGAACAACACGACCACCGCCGGCGACGGTGGTGGAACCTACCGAGGCGTGCTCAACGACTGCACGATCGTGGACAACTCGGCCGGCGACGATGGCGGCGGGACCGCCAACACTGCCACGCTCACCAACTGCGTGATCAGGGGCAACCACGCCGACGACCTTGGCGGCGGGGCTTTCGGGAGCACGCTGCACAACTGCCTGATTGCGGACAATACGTCCATTGACGACGGCGGTGGGAGTTGCCAGGCCTATCTCTACAACTGCACGATCACAGGCAATTCGTCCGCAGACAGAGGTGGCGGGAGCGGCAACGACGACGGTCTCTGGAACTGCATTGTCTACTTCAACACGGCCACCAACGGCTACGACAACTGGTCCAATGCGGATCCTGTGTTCACCAACTGCTGCACCACTCCCGAGCCGGGCGGCACCGGCAACATCACCGACGATCCGCAGTTCGTGGACGATTCCTCCGACTTTCACCTGCAAACCGGATCGCCCTGTATCGATGCCGGAAGCAACGCGTTCGTCGCTGCCTCAACCGATCTCGACGGCAATACGCGTATCGTGGGCGATGCGGTCGACATGGGCGCCTACGAGAACCAGGGGGCGACGCTGGTAGTGCTCTACGGCTTCGAGGTCGGCGTGGCCGGCAACGAAGTGGTGGTGCGCTGGATGACGGCCTCGGAATCGGAGACCCTCGGCTTCCGACTCTTCAGGAGTCAGGAGTCAGGGGGCGGGAGTCAGCCGCCTTCGCAGGGCTCCGTCGTGCCGGGGTGGGTCCAGGTGGGAGAGTTCATTCCCGCGCAGGGCTACGCGAACGGCGGCATCGGCGCCGAGTATTCGGTAATCGATCCCGACGCGGTTCCCGGCGAAACCTGCACCTACAAGCTGGTCGAGTACGAAACCGACGGCGGAACAGAGAAATACGGCCCCTTCGAGCGCCGGGCGTACGCGCTCAAGATCACGGCGCCGTTCGCCGTGACCGACAACGGAATCGTCCTGCGCTGGCTCAGCCGCGGCAACGAGTTCTACCGCATTCTGCGCGCCACCAATCTCTCCCAATCGGCATTCGACATTCGCCAATCGGCAATCCCCGCCACCCCGCCCGAAAACGTCTACACCGACGCCGTCCACAGCGCCGACGCGGTGTTTTACCGGATTGAAGTCGAGGACAACTGATAGCAGTCGCCAAGACCTCTCGGTACGAAATGGAGACGGCCGTCCTCGGCCGTGCCGGATCGGCGGGCCTCAACGACGCCCTTTTCCGGCGGAGGACCGCCGGCTCCATGGAACGACGGGGGAGGAGCGCCGCACCCGGCCTTCGTAGAGCGTCCGCAGGTTATGCAGTATCAGGAGGAGGGGGGTATCCGAGAGCCAGCTGCCGAATCCAGGTTTACAGTGGCCGCACTTTCTCTGTTTGGACCACAGGAAAGCAGCAACGCGATCGCTCTGCGTCTTGCGGAGTCCAGTCCTGCTTCCGCAAGGCACTCCTGCAACCATGCTCGCGGGAACTGACGCAGAATTGGCCAGGCTGCTTTCCGGAGGGCTTCGATTGTGTACTTCTTTGCAACGTCGGGTTTGACAAGAAGTGTCCGAAGTTCCGTGGCGCGTGGGTGTTTGAGAATACCGGGGATGACGGGCATCCGAATGTGCGCGCCCGAAGCAAGGTGAACTGTCACCGTCTCATGGTGATGCACGAATTCATAGGCCGTTTTCATTCTTCGAGCGACTCCGCCGCGTCCATCTTGATCCAGTTCAACAACCTGTCTCTGGCTTCTCGCGCATCAGCCGCCGAGGCATCGTCGTAGGCCTCAAGATCTTTTTCCAGCTCGGCATCAGTCCAGCCCAACAGGCGCTCCACGAGTATCACGGCATCCTGTGCGGCAAGCAAGCGGCGAGCCAACACATCCATGGAGGGGTTCTCTCGCAGCACGACATGTATGTCCACGAGGTCTCTGGCCTCCGTTCGTTCGGCTATGCACTGAATCTTGTCGGCCAGGTAACGTGATAACGAAACCCGTTTGACGAGGTCGGATGTCCTTGAGTCTACAAGGTCCGATTCCGGCACATCCTCGTAGTTGGACAGAACTTCTATCGTAATGCTCTCTCCACCGGGAAGCGTGAGTGTGCCTTGAAAACCGGAGCCGAATTCGTCGGGCAACCGCACAACTGCGAAGGCTTCGGGAAAAGCGGCACGGATTTCAGCAAGAATGGGGCGTACGTCGTAGAGCGCCTCGCGAGTATGGAAATCCAGATCGAAGGACTTTCTGTGGTGCAGCTCTTCTATCGCAATGGCGGCTGTCCCCGCCCAGTAGCACTTTCTGGCCAGACGCGGACAGCGCTCGACCAGAAGCCTGAGCGCATTCCGAGATATTCGCTCTTGCTGTTCACGATCCATTGCCACCTATTAATGGGCTCCGCATTGCTTGAAGTCCAGTAAGAAACGATCTACCAGCCTCTCCCAATCGGCAATCCCCGCCACCCCCCGGAAAACGTGCACACCGACGCACTGGAAAAGGCCGGCGCAGTCTTTTATCGGATAGAGGTCGAGGACAATTGATCCTATGTCCGGTAGTTCAACTGCTCTTTCTAGGTTGATACCACTCTCTCGAACGTCTTGGAACGAAATGCAGACGGCGGCTTGCCCGGCCGTTCCGGATCGGCGCGCGTCGGCGACACCCTCTTCCGACGGAGGACCGCCGGCTCCATCGAACGACGGGGAAGAAGCGCCGTGCCCGTCCTTCGTAGAGCGTCCGCGGGTGCGTCCTGCAAGGACGCACCGGAGGGCGCAGGCCGGGCAGGCCCCGCTTCTCGTCTCCGGCCCGCGCATCGCGCGGGCCTCCGGCGAGTCTACGAAGCAGGCAGCCTGCTACAGCTCAAGCTGTTCGGCCGAAATACATGCGCCCCCTCACACTGGACAAAGCCGCTACGATATTCTAACCTGTCACAATCGACATATGGTATGGCAGCCTATGAGGGGAAATGCGATGAGACAGCTTGCAGCAACGATTCTGGCGATAACGCTCACCTGCGTCTCCGCCGTGGCGGATACTTTCTACGTGGATGCTTCGCGATCGGACGACAGCGGTGACGGCACGAGCTGGGCCACGGCCAAGAAGACGATCCAGGGCGGGGTCGACGTGGCGTCGGCCAACGACACCGTGCTGGTGACAAACGGAACGTACGACACGGGAAGGACCATCACACCCGGTCGCTTGTGCAGCAACCGCGTGGTGATCGCCGCCGACATCACCGTGGAGTCAGTCAACGGCCCGGACGTGACCTTCATCGTCGGTGCGGAAGCGACCGGCGGCGGTTGCGGCGACGACGCCGTGCGCGGGGTCTACATGACCGCCGGGACGCTCTCCGGCTTCACCGTCACCAACGGTCACACCATGAACACGGGTGGCGGGGCTTACGACCGCGGCGGCGGCGGCGTCAACATGATTCTCGGCGGAACCGTGACCAACTGTGTGCTCTCGGGCAATTCGGCTAACGATGGCGGCGGGAGTTACCGGGGCACGCTGGACAACTGCACGCTCTCCGGCAATACCGCTGACTACTGGGGAGGCGGAAGCCGCGAAAGCACGCTGAACAACTGCACGCTCAGCGGCAACTCGGCCGGCGACGGCGGCGGCGGGAGTTTCAAAGGCACGCTTAGCGACTGTGTAATCACGAACAACAGCACGACCGGAATCGGCAGCGATGGCGGGGGGAGCCACGGAAGCGTGCTCAGCAACTGCGCGATCGTAGCCAACTCGGCAGTCGACCACGGCGGCGGAACCTACGATGCTACTCTCACCAACTGCGGGCTCACGAACAACACGGCCGGTGGGTACGGCGGGGGAACCTACGGAGGTGTGCTCACCGACTGCACGATCGTCGGCAACTCGGCGACAGGCGAAAGCGGCGGCGGAACCTGCCAGGCCACGCTCACCAACTGCGTGCTCAGGGGCAACACCGCCTACAACCTCGGCGGCGGGTGCTTCCAGGGCACGCTGCACAACTGTCTGATTACGGACAATGCGGTAACCAACGACGGCGGCGGGTGCGCGCAGGCCGATCTCTACAACTGCACGATCGTAGATAACACGGCTGACGACAGAGGTGGCGGAACCCACGGCGGCGTCCTCAGAAACTGCATCATCTACTTCAACACGGCCGTCACCGCGGAAGACAACTATCGCAGTGCTTCGGTACTCACCAATTGCTGCACCACGCCGGATCCGGGCGGCACCGGCAACATCACCGACGACCCGCAATTTGTGGATGCGGACTCCGACTACCGTCTGCAAAACGGCTCTGCCTGTGTCGATGCCGGGAGCAACGCGTTCGTTTCCGCCTCTACCGATCTCGACGGCAACACGCGCATCGTGGGCGATGCGGTCGACATGGGCGCCTACGAGAACCAGGGGGCGACGCTGGTAGTGCTCTACGGCTTCGAGGTCGGCGTGGCCGGCAACCGCGTGGTGGTACGGTGGAAGACTGCCTCGGAGACGCGGACGCTCGGATTCCGGCTGTACCGGCGGCTTGGCGCCGGTTCGTGGACGACGGTCGGCGATTTCATCGAAGCCAAGGGCTGGCCCGACGGCGGCACGGGCGCCGAGTACTCCGTGATCGACCCCGACGCCGTGCCCGGCGAGACCTACACCTACAAGCTGGTGGAGCACGAGGGCGACGGCGGGACGGAGGAATACGGGCCGTTCGAGCGGCAGGCGTTCGCGCTGAAGATCACCTCTCCGTTCGCCGTGACGGACGCAGGCGTCGTTCTGCGCTGGCTCAGCCGCGGCAACG
>CAZKRK010000472.1:0-5693 GCA_964555035.1 uncultured Victivallales bacterium
CAGCGCCGGTTTTTCTTGTTTTTTTCGACAGCTTTGGGAGGGTGAGTCACTAACTGTCCGCACGGGTTGGTTCTCTACAGTGGTCCTTATCATGAGCTGGCGGAACAGAAGCTGATTTTCATGCCACTCTATTGCACGGCCACTTTGGGTGATATCCAGGCCACCATGCGTACTTAGCCCTCGTGGCCTTTTCCCCTGATAAATCCTGGAAAATGGCAGTTGTCCCGCGATTGGGATTACGGTCGATCTCTTTTCGTAGTCCCAATCGTAATCCAAATCGTAATCGATCCTCCGTTGAACTCGGCCCTCGTGGGTGCGGTTATTGCAGTACTATTCTTGATTTGCAACCAGGATTGCCGTCATTCGTCCTTGACTTATCGCCATGGCGACGCCAGCACGTGCTTGATTTGCGACCATACCAGAAAGGGCAACTTCGGAAATGAAGCGGATTCTTGAGCATTACCTGGCTGACTGGAAATGTGATCCCGGTCACAAGTCACTCCTCATCAGAGGAGGTGATTGCGGCCTATTAACTGTTGACCACGCTCCATATATGTCGTACATACATGGACCATGATCAGTCGACACCTCCAGCCGACCGCGAGCCGAAGCTTTTTCCTGTTTGGGGCAAGAGGGACAGGGAAGTCCACTTTTCTGCGTGAACATTTTGCCCGGGAGGAGGTCTTATGGATCGATCTCTTGCTCCCGGAGGTGGAAGACCGTTACGCATCCCGCCCACAACTCCTCGCCGAGCAGATTGCGGCGAGACCGGATCCTGCCGGGTGGGTTATCATCGACGAAATCCAGAAAGTCCCCAAGTTGCTGGATGTCGTCCATTCGCAGATCGAATCAAGGGGGACGCGTTTTGCCTTGACCGGCTCAAGCGCGCGTAAGTTGAAGCGTGGGGCCGTCAATCTGCTGGCCGGTCGCGCATTTGTCTATCACCTGTTTCCCTTTACGACGACCGAACTGGGCGCATCATTCGATCTCGAAACGGCGCTTGCCTTCGGAACCCTTCCCGGCCTTCTGGAACTCCAGACCCCCGAGGAAAGGGCGGATTTCCTTCGCGCCTATGCCCTCACCTATCTGAAGGAGGAAGTATGGGGTGAGCACCTGGTCCGCAATCTCGATCCATTCCGTGCATTCGTCGAGATTGCCGCTCAATGCAACGGAGAGCTGATCAACTATACCCGCATCGCGCGCGATGTGGGCGTTGATACCAAGACGGTGCAGTCCTATTTCCAGATCCTCGAAGATACGTTGGTGGCCACCATGCTTGAGCCGTACCATCGCTCTGTGCGCAAGCGCCAGAGCCAGGCGCCGCGATTCTACCTGTTTGACACGGGCGTCTGCCGGGCGCTGAGCCGGACACTCAACATCCCTCTCAATCCCGGCACATACGCGTTTGGGCGGGCCTTCGAACACTTTGTCGTGACCGAAGCACTGCGTCGGAATGATTACCTGAAGAAGGACTTCAGGTTTTCGCATCTACGAACAAAGGACGGTGCGGAAATCGATCTTGTTATCGAGCGCCCGGGGCAACCTACCGTTCTCTTAGAAATCAAATCATCCCCCCAGGTGGACCCCACGGATGTCCGGAATCTGGCAGCCTTCCGCCAGGACATCCCCGATTCCGTGGCCGTATGCCTTTCCAGGGAACCCCTCCCGCGACTTGTGAACGACGTCCGCATCCTTCCCTGGGAGCAAGGGCTGGACGAGATCGGCTTGCAGTTGTCGCCGAAGAAGGAAATCACATGAGTGATATCTGCATATGGCTGGAGAAGGTACTGCATTGGGTGGACCGTTGCGGTCCGCCCGCCATTCCGTACATCGGCAAGGCTCCCTCTGGTTACAGGAACCCGCCCGCGCCCCACCTGGAGATCGTGTACGTCCTCGACAAGGGGATCAAAGACGTGGCGATCGGGGACCGGGTGGTCTCGATACCGCCCTTTCATATGGCGCTCCACAACGTCCACCAGGGCAACTTCACGCCGTCCATGCAGCGGTGCGATGGATGGCCCGTGTTCCTCGACGTAAGCGGGGAGGAGGCGTTCGCCGAGTTAGACCATGAGCCGCTCTTTTGCTGCGCCCCCCTGCCGCTGAACGCGGAGGTGATTGCGGCCTATGAGCGCCTGGGCGGCCTGTGCGTTCGATATGGCGCGGGCCCTTTGTACGACGCACCGGGAGCCTCCTACAATCCCGCAATGGCCCAGGCCGCACATCCCACCGAGGTCATGAGGATTAAGGTGGCGCTGCTCGGTCTCCTGGTGTTGCTGCTGGATGTGCTGGGCGCCGGGGACGAAGCCCTGCCGCACCCCCTCCCGGTACAGCAGGCCATCGAGTTCATGAGTCTGCACTACCGCAATCCGGACCTCAGGCTTCCGGACGTCTCAAAGGCCGCGGGTATGAGTATCCATCACTTCGGCCGCGTGTTCCGCCAACACATGCGCGAGCCCCCCATGCACTATCTCAAGCGGGTCCGTGTGAACCAGGCCCGTTACCTGCTCGAACATACCGACCTGCTCGTGGAAGAGATCGCCTTCGATGTCGGTTTCACCGACCCCTTCCACTTCTCCCGCGTCTTCCGCACCCTCAACAACCTGAGCCCCCGCGCCTGGCGCAAGCAACAGCGATGACCGCCCAGCGGTCAGGTAGTACGCATAGTGTGTCCCGAATACTGCTACTTCAAGCAACTTGCCATCTACTTATCCACTATGCACCGGCACATCGCCGAGCAGCCGCGGAAACTGCTGCACAAGGTAATGCGGGAGAGAAAGCAGTCGGAAGTCTACCTCTCCCTTGACGGTTTTGCGCTTCTCGTTGAACAGTGTCGGCGGGGCAGAGCAGAAGCGGACGGCCACGTTCAGCGCCTTCTCATGAACCATAATCTGAAGGGATCGAAGTTTGCCGGTACTACCGGCCTTTACCTCGACGGGGACCACCCTGTGGCGATCGTCGGCAATCACGTAGTCGACTTCAGCGGATGCTGATCGTTCCTCTCGCGCCCAGTAGTGGAGTTCTGGTTCTCGATAAGCCGGCGAAGAAGCATAAAGGTGCTGGCCCACGAATTGCTCGGCCACGGCGCCGCGGTTGATCAGGTTGAGTTCCTCGGCCTGCACAATATCCGTTGGCACGAGCTGTAGCTGGGTTAGGAGAAGCCCTGTGTCGAGGCCCATAACCTTGAAGAAGCGATCATTCCGTTCGGCGGCAAGCGGGATGCCGTTGGCGTGTGTGTTGTGGACTTTGGCGATAATGCGGGCCAGGCAGAGCTGCTCTATGGCGCGGGCAAGATTGCCGGAGCGGGTATGCGCATCGATGTGGGAGTAGATGAGCTTCTTGCCGACCAGTCGGGGGATGGCGTCGAAGGCCAACCGCAGGAGGCGCGGGTCGGCCTTGTCCCCATATTTGTTGAAGTCCAGGCGGAACGTGTCGAGGATCTCGGACTTGACCTTCTCCGCTGCTTTGAGGCTCCCCGTACCCGCATAGGCGGCAACAGCGGCCGGCATGCCGCCCACCACGCTGTAGATTCGCACCAGCTCGGTGAGTTTATCATGGACAACGTGAGGGACATCCTCCCCGAGGCGGTATTCCCTGATCCACGCCAGGGCTTTCTCTTCGCCAAGCGCACTCAGGAACTCCTCGAACATCAGGGGGCCGAGATGATGAAGTCCGATCCGCCCGACTGGAATTGAGAATTGGGGCTGAGCCAACACGAACTCCAACAGGGATCCGGTAGCGATGACGGCGTACTGTGGGGCCTCCTCCCGCAAATAGCGAAGCAGGGGCAAAACGCTTGGACATGCCTGCGCCTCATCAAAGAAGAGGATCGAGCGATTGGGATCGATGTCGATATTGAGTTCGAACTCAATGGCCTCAATGGTCTTCAGCGGATCGAGAGCATCGAGGGTTGAGGCGAATCGCCAAGGCTTCTCCATGTTCAACTCGAAGAGGCCGAGACCCAATCGCTCCGCGAGCATTCTGACCAGCGTCGTCTTTCCAACCTGGCGTGCGCCCCGGATCAGCAACGGCTTACGCTCGGCACCCGTCGAGTGCCACGTTGCCAGCCGATCAAGATCTGTTCGCTGAAGCATGATTTTCGACCTCCTTCCGGCCATCCTCAGACCGAAACCGTCGCTGCGCACATCTGAATTGCTACGACATTGCCCGGGAATCCGACAAAGATCAAGGTATTTAAGTCTCCAAACAGGACATAACTCAAGGTATATACCTTGGCATCGAGCAGGCCAGGCTCATCAATGGAGGCGATCAAACAAGCACATTCCGGAAGATTCGAGAACCAAGCGGGTCGGGCCTAAAGTATAGATTCCGATGAAAAACCCCCTATTCTTAAGAATGGCGTAGGGAGAACGCCCCACCGTTGTTCCTAATCTTAATCATGCTCGTAATCGTAATCGATTCCCCGAGTGATTACGATTACGAGCAGGATTACGATTACGGGTAAGAAGCAGCAAACAGGGATGATGCCCCACCGCAGAGGTTTTTCAACGGAATCAAGTATAAAGTTTACGTAACATCGAGACTCCGGACTACTATCCGAAACTGTTTCTGTGCCTTTGTGTTCTTCTCTAGCCCGCATATTTCACACTCTTCCTGCTGCAACGCCGTATAGCACCACCAGGACGGGTCGATCTGACCGTTCGCCACATCACAGTGTGTTCACACGGTTTCAGCGGCAAACGGTCAGCTCAACCCGCCCTGGCGGCACTCTCCGCCGTTTCGCGACGAAAGAGTGTGAAATATGCGGGCTAGCAGCGCGGCCAGTTTCCGGCGCTGAAATGAGGTTCCAGGAGTTCACACATCATAGCGGTGAAAGCCTTGTCCGGATTTTCGCCCCAGATTGCCACGCTCAACCATGTGGTCCATCAGGACCGGATAATCGTAGCGCGCGTGCCCGTGGCAAGCGGTCACAACCTTCTCAGGCGTTGCTATCCCCCTCCGTGCTCCCTGTACCCGCTATCCCTCAAGACCCGACGGGTCGAATCTGACGCCTCAAGATGACCTTGGGGCGGTAGCTCAGTTGGTAGAGCACCACGGCATTTTCAGAGGGTCGAGGGCGGAAACAGGGCGGAAATGTGCTGCGAAGAAAAAAGGACTTACGACCCGAAAGTCGTAAGTCCTTGCTATGTATGGTGGAGCTTTGGTCTCCGCGCTCGAACTTTCCTCAGTAATTGAACATGCGCCCACCGGCGCATCCGACTCGTGAAGTGTGCCACGCTTCACGCCCGCGCGCGAGTGCAGAGTGATTCGGCACGAGCGCGCACGATCATCAGTACTATAATCAATCTCCCAAGTAGGTGCTGTCTGCAATGGGCCTCTTAGTGGGTAACGTAGCTGTCTGCATGACCTCTCCATGAGCAATGGGCTGTTGGCAGACTCCCAAGTGGAAACGAAGCATCACAGTCAGGTGCCTTTGTGAGGATAGATGAGCATGCTATGCCGTCTATGGAAGGGGGTGAGGGTCTCCCTATTCCGCGTGCGGAATAGGGAACCCGCGAGGGGGAAACCCCCGCCATGCGTCGCACGCTCCGCGACGCGTCCACCTTCATCTGTATCCGGTCGAAACCTATCCCCGCACACTGAGTATGTTATCCAGCTACGCTAGTCGCATGCAGGCTACGCCTGCCTGCAAGGAGGCAAACCTAATCCTGTTTTGCCTTACACCATTCCTACTT
>CAZKRK010000473.1:0-5692 GCA_964555035.1 uncultured Victivallales bacterium
GGGTTCCGCTGCGCTCCACCCCAGGCTCTACTATGTCGCCCCTCCGGGGCTGGCTGCCCTGCGTTCCACCCCAGGCTCTACTATGTCGCCCCTCCGGGGCTGCGTGTCGTCCTCAGGCCCGGAGGGCCGTCATAATAGAGCCTGGGGTGGAGCGTAGCGGAACCCCAGGACCGGGGGCACACACCCACCGAGCCCCGGAGGGGCGACATAGGCCCTCACTTCCGCTCCTGCGCCATCGCCGCCGCCAGGATGATGACGCCGGTCAGCATCAGCCGCCAGGCATCGGTAACGGCGTTGATGCTCAGAATCTTGTCGAGATACCCGATCGTCAGGATGCCAATCAGGGTCAATCCCATGCCGCCGCGACCGCCCATCAGGTTCGTGCCGCCGATAACCACCATCGCGATCGCAGTCAACTCGTAGCCGACGCCGGTTTCCGGATCGCCATGCGTCTCCTGAGCGGCCTGGCAGATCCCCGCCACGGCCGCCAACATGCCGGACGCAACGTAGGCCGCGAACTTGGCCCTGAGCACGGGAACACCCGACAGGCGCGCAGCCTCCTCGTTGCCGCCGATCGCGTAGAGCTGTCGCCCCCAGCGATGTCGCGCCAGGGCCAACCAACTGACGGCAAGGCACACGGCGCAGATGACGCTGACCATGGAAACGTTGTCGGACAGGATACGGGTGTCTATCGCGTCAAAGATCGCCGGCGTCACGTACTTCCCGTCCGCCTGCGGCAGTATCGCAATCTTCATCCCCCCGGACAGATGCTTCGCCAACCCTCGCGCGAACAGCATCATGGCCAGCGTCGCAATGAACGGTTGCACCCGGCGCCCACCGGCGGCCAGCCCCGAAACCCCGCCACAGAGCGCGCCAATCAGAATCGCAAGCGGAATGGCCGCCCACCCCGACCAGCCCCAGTGGATGCACATCTTCGAGAAGCACACCGCCACGAGCGCCAGGACACTCCCGACGGACAGATCGATGCCGCCGGTGACAATCACAAGCGTCATCCCGCAGGCCAGGATCCCGTACACGGACGCCTGCCGCAGCGCGTCGCGGTGCGTGCCGACCTTGAGAAACGCCCCGTCGGCATGAAAGACGAACCCCACGAGCATGACCACGGCGAAGGCCACAAACGCGCGCCCCGCCGGACTGCCCAGCCAGCGCAGCGCCCCGCCGGTCAGCTTGCGTCGTTGCGATGCCGTATCCATACTCAGAACCCTCAACTCAGAACCCTCAACTCAGAACCCGGAACTCAGCCACCCTTTTTCTCACAACACCGTGTTCTTTCGCAATGCTCAAAACGTGCGCGCTTTTCTCGTTTGCCAATCCACCTGCCCTTGTTATTGTGCGCACGTACTCACGTCAACAACAAGGAGGTTGTAGATGACCGATTTGTCAGAGTTCACGCGCAAACTCGAAGAAGCCAAGGAAAAGGGTATCCGCACGGTCGACCTGCAGTTCATCGACATCTTCGGCAACATCAAATTCAAAACGGTATCGTTCGACGAGTTTCTGCACGAAAAGGAGTACCTGCAAGGCTATGGGGTCGACGGGTCTTCGATCGACGGCTACGGCGTGCCCGTGGAGGAGTCGGACCTGATTATCATGCCGGATCCGCGCACATTCCATGTCGTGCCGTGGGCCGCCGACGTATCGCGCGTGATCTGCGACGTTCACACGCCGACCGGCGACGGCGGTGGCCGCGCCTTCGAGGGCGACTCCCGTTCCGCGCTCAGACGCGTTCTCGACACGATCCCCGGCGCACTCGCCGGATGCGCCCCCGTCCCGGATGGCGACGTGTCGTTTCAGTACCACGTTGCACCCGAGCTGGAGTTCTTCGTTCTCGCCCGGGACCACGGCAAGGTCGACAACCTGGGCTACTTTGACGCCCCCACCGCGGAGATGCGGGTCTTCTGCACCGAAGTGATGGAAGCCATGAACGAGATGGGCATCAGCTACGAGGTCTATCATCACGAAGTCGCGCCCTCGCAGTTCGAGTTCGACTTCCGCTACGGCGAAGCCCTGGAGATTGCCGACGCAACCGTCACTCTGAAGGACATCATTCGCAACTACGCCGAGCACAACGAGCTCGTAGCGACCTTCATGCCGAAACCGTTCTTCCAGATGAACGGCAGCGGCATGCACTGCCATCTGAACCTGTCGATGTACGAGCACGCTGCCGACGAGAAACCGAAGAAGACAAACCTGTTCTACGATTCGGACAGCAACGATCTGTCGGACATCGCGCTGCACTTCATCGGCGGACTCCTGCGGCACGCTCCGGCCATAACGGCCATTGCCAACCCGACCTGCAACAGCTACAAGCGGCTGGTTCCGGGTTGGGAAGCGCCGGTCAACATCGCCTGGGGCCGCAAGAACCGTACAGCTCTCATCCGCGTGCCGTACGGCAACCCGAAGGCCACGCGTTGCGAGATCCGCTCGCCCGATCCCAGCGCCAACCCGTACCTGGCCATCGCCGTCACGCTGGCCGCCGGTCTGGACGGCATCCAGAACAAAATCGACCCCGGCGAAGCCACCGAAAACGATCTCTTCCATGGCGACTCCGACGTGCCGACCTTGCCCGGCTCACTCGACGAAGCCCTGGACTACCTTGAACAGGACGAGGTCATCAAGGGCGCCCTCGGCCCGCACATCTGCGAGAACTACCTCAAAGTCAAACGCGAAGAGTCGCAGACCTACCGCGCCCGTCCAAGCAACATCGATTTTGAAATGTATGTGAATGCGTGATTTGGGACTCTCCCCTCCTACTCCCTCTTACTCTCTCCTGCCTCTCTGGCCGAAGAATGGGAAAGAGAGCAAGGGAGAGAGAGTAGGAGCGAAATGGTCTCGGAGAGAATTCAGCCATGCCAACCACTTCTTTCGTTTCAGAAATCCCAACCGCTGTAGACGCGCTCGTATCCGCCCACGGTGAAGAGATCCGCGAACGGGCTACCGAAGGCGTGCGGCAGATCGCGGAAGTGTGGCGGGAGTCGGATGGTGACGCGGACGCATTCCGCCAATTCGTCGTCGACCGTTTCGCCGCCACCCCCGAACGCCGCCGCGAGCTGCTGGGGCGGGTCGAGGATATGTGGTACCAGCTCTACGGCCACCTCGGGCAGATGCGACGCATGCTGATGCGCTGGCGCGATCTCGACGCCTGCGAAGACCCGGGCATCGACGACCTGCTCTACGCGTTCACTCCCGCCCCTGACGTCGCAGAGGAGCTATACCGCTCAAAGCCGGCGTTGGTCGTCCTCCTGAACTTCCCGCGCCACACTGTCGAGCAAAAACTGGCTGACGGCCCGATCTGGTCGGAGGAAGAGTGGACCTGCGTGAGCGCGGCGGACGCCGTCCCGCGCCGCATTCCCAAGGAGGTCAACGACAAGGCGCGCGAAGTCCACACGCGCGCCCAGAAGTTTGTCGCCGAGTTCCACGTGCCGGTGGACTGCATCCAGGATGCAAGCGGGCAACGCCCGTTCCCCCCCGGCCGCAAGCTGCTGGCCCACTGGCTCATCCGCGACGAGCTGCGCAGCTACTACGGCAACGAAGACGGTTTGCCGAAGCAGCGCCTGCTCGCAAAGGTCATGGGCCGCCACGTGGAAGGCTCGATTCCCGCGGCCGTCATGCGGGGCGAAGCCGAACGGTGGCGCCCCTTCACGAACGAAGTCGACGGCGCCCCCCCCGAAGCGCTGGTCGGTCCCGAACGCTACGCCACCTGGCGCACTACGTACGAGCTGGCGAGGGAGACCGACCCCTACTACCCGGACTATCCGCGCCACGTTGAACGCGCGCTGGAAATGAACCTGCAGATGCCGGTCAAACGGGTGGAAGGATTGCTGCGCAACCTGCTGAGCGCAACCGTGCGACACGAGGTGATGGGCTACGTTGCCGGACGGCTGAAGCGCCCGCTCGAACCGTTTGACATCTACTACTGCGACTTGATGCCGGCCGAGCCGGCGCAGGAACTCGACGCCGCGGTCGAGGCGCGCTTCCCCACGTTCAAGTCGTTCCAGGAGAAGCTGCCCGACGTGTTGCGCGAGCTGGGCTTCGAGGAGGCTACGGCGGACTTCCTGGCCGCTCACATCCAGGTGGATCCGGCCCGCGGATGCGGGCATGCCAGCCCCGCGGGACTCTGCCAGTATCCGTCGTTCCTGCGAACGAACCGCGTCGGCGGCAAGCTGAACTGGGCCGGACTCGACTGCACGATGCACGAGCTCGGACACACGATCGAACAGGTGTTCACGCTGCACCGCACGCCGCGCGTCGGTCTGAAAGGCATCCCGCACACCTCCATAACCGAGGCCTTTGCGTTCACCTTCCAGGTGCTCGCGCGGGACGTGGTCGGCATGGAACGCCCAAAGGGATTCGAACATGCCGACATGCTGCGCGAGTTCCTGAACGCCGTCGAGATCGCCGGCCCGGCCCTGGTCGACCTGCTCGCCTGGCAGTGGATGTACGAAAAGGGCGAATTCACGCCCGATGAGCTGCGTGAATTCACGGTCACCACGGCGGACATCGTCTGGCGGGAGTACTTCGAACCCTACTTCGGGCCGGACGAAAACCATCTCATGGGCGCCTACCAGCACATGGTCGGCGGCATGCTCTACCTGCCCAACTACGTCGTCGGTCACGTTATCGCCCACCAGATCCGCGCCCACCTTCAGGGCAAAGAGCTCGCCGTCGAAGTCGAACGCATGTGCAGCCAGCCCAACACATCCGTCCCGCTGTGGATGCAGCAGGCGGTAGGCAGCGATGTGGATGAAATGAAACTGATCGAGGACGTGCGGAAGGTGATGGAGGGGCTAGGAAGAACGAGATGAACCTGCGCAAAGCGTTTCTCAACGCGCGTTCATACTGGTCGTGGCGGTTGTACTACCGGGCCAGGGGCAGGCCGTTGATCCGCGTCATCGGCGACAGCCACTGCGGACCGTACCGCGGCGCCGCCTGTTTTCACGTGCACCACATCAGCCCGGCGACAGCGCACAACTTGTGCGAGCCGAAGAGCACGACCAATTCGCACGAGCAGTTGATGTCGGTCGTGCGGAACATGGATCTCGACCGCGAATACGCGATGCTCGTGTTCGGAGAGATCGACTGCCGCATCCACATCTACGGTCAGTTCAAGCGCCGGAAAGAGAAGGTGAGCATCACCGAGCTCATCGGCAACACAATCGAGCGGTACGGGCGGGTGATGAGGGAACTGCGCGAGCTGGGCACGCGTGTGATCGTACACGGAATCATCCCCGCAACGCACCAGGGCAACCGCTACAAGGTGGAGCACTACGCCACACCCGACATGCACCTGCGCATCTATCGAGAATTCAATGCGCGCCTGCGGGAGTTCTGCGCCGAGAACGATTTCCTCTTCGTCGACATCCAGGACGCCACCGCCGACGCCGAAGGCTTCATCGCCCCCGAATTCGCGCACGGCGACGCCCACCTCAACCGCAAAGTCGTCCCAATCGTGAGGCGCATCCTGGCGGAGGCGAACGTGCCGGTGGGGTGAGGGGGGACGAATGATGAACAGAAGGAACGTTGAAGGAGATGAGGGAAACTCCTTCGACATTCCTTCTGTTCGCCTGTTCCTTCTGTTCGATATTCGGCAGTACGCTGCTACCGCGCTCCAACCGATCCACGCCACTCCGCACCGATCCGCGTTGCGTCTCGGGCTGCGTGGCTCACTACG
>CAZKRK010000474.1:0-5677 GCA_964555035.1 uncultured Victivallales bacterium
GTGGTTCACCTTCACACGGTGGAAGTCACAGGTTCAAATCCTGTATCGCCCACCATCATAACTCATTAAAGCCAAGCGACTTGCAAGCCAAACGCCTGTCGCTCTTTTTGTGCCCGAATCCTCAGGTGGCAAATCTAGTGGCAAATCTCGTCGCTGTTTTGTCGCTGGGGTCTCTCTTTCGAGATGGGAAATGGGGTTCCGGTTGCTCTCTCGCCACTGAGTTAATCGCCCAGCAGAAGCCGCCTCAACTCGCTGACCTGCGCTCCCCTTCACCGACTCCTCTGCCGAAGCTGAGCCGCAAAATGGTCCTGGCGCTGTACGACTCTTTCGAGTACATGAGCGCCAGCCGCAATATCATCTGGCTCGGACCAACGGGCTGCGGCAAGACGGGGCTGGCCACCAGCTTCCTCAGCGACGAGTTCATAAGTGCATTCTGGGACTTCATACGTGAGGGCAAATACGCCACGCACCAGCAGAGCCAGGAGCGTCCGAACTTCTACCGATTCGAAGACCCGGAACACAGTGCCCATCCCAAACGAATCGAGCTGCTCACGCGAAATGAACTCGCTCTTCCCGACGATGCCCGCTTCACCCCTATCCCAGCCGGCGAAGATCTATCCAGCCTTTCGGCGATTCTGATGGATGGCAGCTACTACGATTACGTTCTGAGTTCACGGACAAGGCGGTCGCCTGTCATTCTCACAGAGCGAAAGGACCACATCAAGCGCATGGCGGATGCGCTGTTACATCGTGTAGCCAACGTCGTAGTGATGTCCCAGTCGGTGGCCTTGATTTCGAGGATGGTGACGTAATCGTCGCCATCTTCGGCGATGAAGATGTCGGCACGACCGAAGGCCCGCCGGACATTGGTCAGAACGGAAAGGTCGAGCCGAGCTTCGGCGTGTGCGGTGCCGTCTTTCGTGTTGCCGATGAAGTCGGTCTGCACGATCTTTTGGAAGCGCTTGCCTCGGCTGAGTTGTGCGGGTTCAGTCATGGCGACGGCGGATGATTGGGATTCTGCGTTTTGCATTCGACCTTCAACTGCTGCATCCTGCGAACGATGTCTCGCACGCGGTTGTACGCCTTCACTTCTGCGTGGCAGTCGAAGCAGAGCGGGATGCAGTTGAGTAGTGCTTCCTCTGCAACGCTTGGCGGAAAGGACATTTACGCCTCAACCAAGTGTTCCGGGTGCCGTTCGGCGATTTCGAGGAGCCGAAGGGCGGGGCCGGACGGAGTGCGGCGGCCCTGCTCCCAACTGATTTCGGTGTCGCGAGCGACGCCAAGCAGTTTGGCGAAGATAGCCTGGCTGACGCCAAGGCGCTTCCTGAGGCGAACGATCTCCTTTGCCGGAAGTGCCTTGGGCGCTTCCGGGATGGGCACGTTCTTGCTCTTGAGCGTGATCTTGCCCTGCGCGTGGTCGAGCACCTCGGTGAGGCTGGCTTTCAGTTCGTCGAAGTGTTCCTTCTTCATTTCCGGTACTCCCGTTCGATCGCATCGACGATCGGCTTCAAGTCCTTCTTCTGGGCTGGCGTCAGATCGTCGCTCTCGTCTTTTGCGAACACGAAGACAAGGTGGATGCGGTTCCGCACCCTCACGAAAAGGTAGATGATACGGAGTCCGCCGCTCTTGCCCTTGCCTCTCAACCTCCACCGGACTTTGCGAAGACCGCCGGTGCCTTCGATAACTGGCCCCTTCTCCGGGTTCTGCGCGAGTTCCGCTTGGAACTCCGCAAAGTCATCGTCGGAGATGAGTCCGGCGATGCGCTTCGAGAAGACCTTCGTCTCGATAAAGGTGATGTAGCGCTTCGTATCAACTGTCTGACTATGTACAATAGTTCATTTCGGACGCACGCGCAAGTGTTTTGCGAGAGATGACCTCAAGACGACGGCATGCCAGAAGGGCGGCTCGGGTTCGGGCACCGTCGAGTTCAAGGAAGCGGCACGTCTCAAAACCGGAGAGGGAGGGGTTCCGCGCAGCGGGGAGTGGAGAACCGAAGGAACGGAGGTTCTCCATCCTGGCAGAGGGGGTCTGGGGGAGATACCTTTCGGCTACGCGTGCGACAGCTTGGCGATCTCGCGCTTGTAGCGCTGGTCAACCCAGTCCCGCATCAGCGATGTGGGACGGACACGCTTGCTGCGAGCGATACGCTTGATGCCCTCGTACTCGTCCGGGTCGATGCGCAGCGAGATGACCTTCTTGACGGGGATGTCGAACTCGATTTCCCCGTCGGCGATCGGCTGCGACTCGTAGTCGGACGAGTCGTGCGTCATCCAGAACTTGTGCTCTTCCGCGTCGGTCTTGAACGTCGGGACTTTCTTCTTCTTGCTCATGATCGTATGTGCCTCTTCTTCTCTTTCGGCGTCATGTCCCTGGCGGAGATGATGCGCCCGTCTGACGGACGCTCCGGGACGAAGACGACGAACAGATAACGTCCCTCCCGGGTCTGTCCCCAGGCGAAGTACTTCTTGTTTCCGAACCGGTCGCATCCGTCCACGTGGATCACGGGCCGCCGCCTGAAGACATCGCAGATGTCGTTCAGGCTGATGCCGCGGCGCTTGATCTTGTCCTCGATTTCCTCCGTGGCGAAGTAGACTCGTGTGATCTTCATGCTTCACTGTAACGTAATACGTTCGTATTGCGTTGTCAAGGCCGGTTCCCGCCCATGTCATGACCTTCGGGGCCGCGAGATCGCGCCGTGTGCGCGATCCTCGCAAGCCGTTCTTCGGCAGTTCGGCCGAACGACGCCGATTTCCGGGCAGTGGAGGGCGACCAGTCCCGCATTTGCCGATAGGTCAAGGTGAGTGAATTTGTTCTTCGAACAATTCAGAACGACCAGTTGAATCTTCCCGGAGACGTTGATGTCGGTCAGCCCTCTTCCAGAGCAATCGAGGCTCTTCCTATTGGAGCAGCTAGTTGACAAAAGGCAGAAGGGCACCACCATCATGCTGACGGCAATCGCTGCGGCTGTCTTCCCTTGCGTCATATTAACCCTATCCCCTTAAAGGGATCTTCCTCCCATCTTCGTCAATCCGCACACACGTCACATTCGTGGAGAAGATCATGTCTGCTTCAGTCTTTGCCTTTGAGCTATATACCGAGACCGAGAATTGTATGGAGGTGGTTCCCTCTCTTGTCTTCTCGACCACGAATATCAGTATCGTTCCCTTCCTTACGGACTTCTTGAAGGCAACATCATCCATCCCAACCGTGACAAAATCGCTGTTGGGATATTCCAGTGCGGCTGAGATATAGGCGTACTCATCAACCCACTTGAGCAGATGACCGCCGAACAGGAAACCGTAGTGGTTCAAATGCTCCGGGAGGACTAACTTGTGATTCTCCATATCCGTTCCTTCCTGATTTCACCCGTCCCCATAAATCCGACCAATCCCACCATTGTGCTGACTGCAATCGCTGCGGCTTCGCACCCTGAAACTCCACGCCGCAAGGGCGTGGGATCTCGCTTATTCCAATCCCCGTGGAAAGCAAGGTCTCCATCACAGGCGAATGCAGGCATTGGCAAAGGGGGGCATAGCTGCGAACACCAACAAGGAGAAGAAAAATGAGCAAGCAGACATGAGCGATCTGGAAGAACCACGTCCCCTTACGGTGGCATCCCGGTTCGGCAAAGTGACGGATGATGATTGTAATGGCCGAGATGGGAACGAGTCTTCTCATGTATGCACCCCGTGAGACACTAACTATTTGGAATGTTCCTGTCAAAACGACGTTGCCCAAAACCATCTCCACCCTTGCCATCCGCCCCCATCCCTGACACTCTCACGCTCAAAGCAGAACAGGAGAACAACCATGCCCGATCTCAACAAACCCATCCGGGAAGAAATCACACGCCTCACCCGCAAAGAACTCAAGCAAGCCCTCCAAGACCAGAAGAAGATCAACACCGCCCTCAAGAAATCCCTCGCAGCAGTGAAAGCGGAATGTGCCGAACTCAGGCGGGAAGTGAAGGCCATTCAGAAACGCCTTCCAAAACCTCCCGTCGAGAAGACACCCGAAGTGGCTGACGAGAAGCTCAAGCGTTTCCGCCCCACCAGCACAACGGTCAAGACGCTACGGGCAAAGCTGGGCGTTTCTCAGGGCGAGTTGGCGAAGCTACTCGGCGTGACAGGGCAGACAGTCTATCTCTGGGAGCAGAAAGACGGGCGGCTTCAGTTGAGGAGCAATGCCAAGGCCGCACTCTTTGCTCTGCGTGGTATCGGTAGACGGGAGGCGAAGGCGAGGTTGAACGAGATGGCGGAGGAGTAGTCCGGGCGAGGGGAAATGTGCGGCACGTCCCCACTTTCCCTACTCAACATACTCATTGTCCGCCCTGCCGCTTGTTTGCAGGGCTTTGCACATGCTCAGGATTATCGCACTCGCCGCCGAGAAAAAACCACACCACAAACCCGACGAAAAGGAGAGGCTGGACGAACTTGGTCAGAATGTGAGTCGGGATGATATTCTCTTCTGCTTCATCATGACTGCATCGTAGCACCACGAACTCTGTGGCCGCATATTACAATCGGACGGGGAGTTTGGAACGGCACGGGGTCATCTGAAGCCGTCAATCTTCCGCCTCGTACAGGAAGATCTCCTCTATCGATTGCCCGAAGGTCTGAGCAATCTTGAAGGCCAGCGGTAGAGAGGGGCAGTACTTCCCCGACTCGATGGCAATGATCGTCTGTCTGGTTACGCCGACCCGGTTCGCCAGTTCCTGCTGGGTCATCTCACCATTGTCAAATCGCAGTCGTCTGAGCAGGTTCTTCATCTATTCCGCACTTTTGTTCCGATGCAACACCAGAATTGCAGCATGCCTGACCACCAGCAACGACAATGCAGCGACACCTGCCTGCCGAGTCAAAATCGTCTCCAGAGTCTCAAAAGGTATGGTCGCCATCGCCAATCGTTCGTACCAGAGAATTGTGCTCCTGATTGCATCTTAATGCCGACCATAGAGAATCAACACAGCGATCGATCTGACGCCGAAAAAGGCAAAGCCCACAACGCCCATGAGACGGTTTAGCGTATGGGTGAGTGTTCGCACCGAAACGGAATCAACCCCTTGCCGCTTGAAGTGTAGCTCGGCCAAGAAACAGAACAGGAATACAGCCGCATACGAAGCCATTGCCCCGTTGAATGTGGCTTTGAGGGAGAGCATCTTTCCCCGTTCGTCTTCCTCCACTCTGTCCCCAGTCGGTTTCCGCCCAAGTACTACGATTTTGAGGAACCCCACGAAGAAGACCACAAAGCCGAGAATCACAGTAACGAGCACCGCAACGTCGCCGAACATCGGAACGAAAAGGAACTTGTTGGCGAGGAATGTCAACAACAGGAAGACACAATATCCGAAATAGAACCAAGCGAATCTCTGCTCCCTATTCATGAAGACCTCCCATTTTTGTTATCTGACACAATGTATGGCAGAGTTGTCATTATGTCAAGCGACCTTTACATCTTTTTCTGACGTTGGATCCACGCGCTGCGAGACTACGGCTTGGCATGCCACCCTCTGAGGAGAGCTTTGCCAAGCGTCACCAAAAGGAAACCCCACAGCAGCGAAGAGGCGGAATTGGCTACGAGATTCCGCATGTGTAGGTAAGCCATGGGGGATGGGATTGCGGAATGTCTTGTGTTCTGGTTTGTTTTGGCGGTATTTCTGCGTTGTGGGGGTCAGGAT
>CAZKRK010000475.1:0-5640 GCA_964555035.1 uncultured Victivallales bacterium
TCCGTCCGTGCTCGATTCTTGCTCGTAACGGCGGAGGACCGCCGTCTCCAGGTTCGATTGACGGGCGTTTCGCAAACGTAGACCTTTTCGGATGGGGTCTGTCTAGATTTCTGAGAACGGAGGGAAGCGGCAATGATACTGGAGAAGAACGACAGACTGGTCACGATCGGTGATTCGATTACCGACTGTGGACGGGGCAGGCCGGAGGGTGAAGGGCTCTTCGACCCCTACGGCAACGGCTACGTGAACATGGTGAAGGCCTACCTGGATGCTCACTATCCGGAGTGCCCGGTCCGCATCGTCAACCGGGGCAACAGCGGCAATACCGTGCGCGAGCTGGCGGCACGTTGGCAGGAGGACGTCCTGGATCTGAAGCCGGACTGGCTTTCGATCATGATCGGGATCAACGACGTCTGGCGGCAGTTCGACTGCCCCAAAATGACCGAGATTCACGTCGGGATTGAGGAGTATGAAAGCACGCTGGAGAAACTGATCGAGTCGGCCCTGCCCGGTCTCAAGGGGTTGATCCTGGTGACGCCCTACTTCATCGAGCCCAGGCGTGACGACCCCATGCGGGCGCGCATGGATGCGTACGGGGCGGTCGTCAAGGCCCTGGCCGAGAAGTACGATGCTGTCCTGGTGGACACGCAGGCGGGCTTCGATCGCATGCTCGAGCACATGCACCCCATGGCCATCGCGTGGGACCGCGTCCACCCCAACAGCTCGGGTCATGGGCTTATTGCAAAGTGCTTCCTCGAGGCGATAGGGTGTAAATGAGGAGGGGATATCCATGACGGACTACACGTTGAAAGAACGAACCGTTCCCTGTGATGACTCGTGGGACGTGGTGGTTGTGGGTGGAGGTCCTGCGGGGTGCACGGCTGCAGTCGCGGCGGCGCGTGAAGGTGCGAAGACCCTCCTGGTGGAGGCGACCGGCGCCCTGGGCGGCATGGGTACTTCGGGGCTGGTGCCGGCCTGGTGCCCCTTTACGGACAAGGAGCGCATCATCTACGGGGGGCTGGCCGAGCGGGTCCTCAAACAGTGCATGGCCGGCATGCCCCATGTCCCGCAGAACCACTTCGACTGGACGCCGATCGATGCCGAGCTGCTGAAGCGGGTCTATGACGAGTTGATGATTGAGCATGGCGTGACGGTCAGCTTTAACACTGTCATGGCGGGCGTGGAGTGCGATGAATCCGGCGGGGTCGATGCGGTTATCGTGGCGGGCAAGGCCGGGCTCCGGGCGCTCAAGGCCCAAGTCTACGTGGACGCCACCGGCGATGCCGATCTTGCCGCCTGGGCCGGCGCGCAGTGGGAGAAGGGCGACGAGACCGGTGACCTGCAACCGGTGACGCATTGCTTCGTTCTGACCAACGTCGACATGTACGGCTATCGGCACGGCCGGAAACTCAAGTACGGGAGCAGCGCACCGGTCATCGATGAGATCGTGGCCTCCGGCAAGTATCCCGAAATCCCCGACACCCACGCCTGCAACAACATCGTCGGTCCCGGCGCCGTCGGGTTCAACGCCGGTCACATGTGGTCGGTGGATAACACCGATCCGGCTTCGGTGAGCAAGGCCCTGATGCAGGGACGCAAGATCGCCAAAGCCTTTCGCGATGCCTGCGCGGAGTTTATTCCGGAGGCCTTTGGGAATGCGCATCTGACATCCACGGGGTCACTGCTGGGCGTTCGGGAAACCAGGCGCATCGTGGGCGACTACGTGTTGACCATGGGTGACTACATGGCCCGGCGCAGTTTTCCCGACGAGATTTGCCGCAACAGCTACCCGATAGATATCCATACTACCGCGCGGGAGGCGGAGTCGGGAAGCGAGGTCGATGTCATGCGCCGATTCGAGAACTACGCCCGCGGCGAATCCCATGGCATCCCGTACCGCTGCCTCACGCCGAGAGGGTTGGGGAACGTGCTGGTGGCGGGACGCTGCATTTCCACCGACCGGGTTGTCCAGGCCAGCACCCGCGTGATGCCGGTCTGCCTGGCCATGGGTGAAGCGGCCGGTGTTGCAGCGGCCATGGCGGCATCCGCGGAGAAGGCGGATGTCCACGCTGTAGACACCCATGGGATCCGACAAACCCTGAGAAAGCATGGAGCCTATCTGCCATGAATGCCGTTGACTGGTCGGCGTTTCTTGCACGGCACGACATCCATTTCGGTGCCTTGCCGGGGTGCTGGGAGGAAGCTCCCCATTTCGGGAATGCCATGGTCGGATCGATGCTCTATATGCGGGAGGAGAGGCTCTGCCTGGAGGTCTTCCGCGCCGATGTCCGTGATCATCGTGACGAGAGCCATGGCTGGACAGCCTACAGCCGACCGCGCTTCCGCATCGGTTGTTTCACGCTCGACACGGTTGGCACTCCCAACGGCTGCAAATGGCGCAAGGACCTGTGGCATGCGGAACTCACGGGCACCGTCACGACGGACCGAGGCGAGATTGCGATCCGCCACTTCGTGCATGCCGAGGACATGGCGATCGTGACCGAGTTTCTACCGTCGGGTGGAGAAGCAGTGAGATGGAAATGGCATCCGTTCGAGGCCCGCACGACCCGCCCGGGCTATCCCTCCGACGAAGAGAGTTTGACGGAGTATGCCGAACGCTACGGCGAGCACTATCTCGAAATGCTCAAGCCTCTGACCCTCAACCCGGACGGGCGTCTCGATAGCAGGGAAGGCGTTTCGGTCTGGACCCAGGATCTGGCGGCTGGCGGCCGGTATGCCATCGCGTGGGCCGAAGCCTGCGAAGGCGGTACGCGCACCCACATCGCCAGCATTGCCAACAGCTATCCGGGTACTGACGCCGCCGAGACGGCCGTGAGGGATGTTGCGCTCTCTCTGGCAGTTAATCGCGCGGATTGGATTCGAGAGCATCGCGCCTGGTGGCATGCATACTACCGGCGGAGCTTCGTCACCATTCCCGACAAAACGTTGGAGTCGCTCTACTGGCAGACCGTTTACCGTTACGGCTGCACCTCGCGCACAGGGCGGAGTTACGTGGATACGTCCGGGCTGTGGTTCCAGGGCGGCCCGTGGCCCTATGCAACTCACGACTGGAACACGCAGTCCGCGCATTGGGGCGTCTACGCGGCCAACCGCCTGGAACAGGGGCAGGAAGTGGTCAACCGGCTGCACGCGAACCGGGACAACCTGGTCAAGGCGGTTCTCCCCGAGGAGTGGCAGGGAGATTCGGCCTACCTGCATCTCGCCACCGCGGGGGACATGCTCGGCTCCCGCCGAAGCGACATGCGCTACTACGAGTGCGTGGGCTGCCTCCCGTGGCTGCTGCACAACGCGTGGTGGCAGTATCGCTTCTCCATGGACGACGCGATGTTGCGCGAGAAGATCCATCCGCTGCTGCGACGCGCCATGAACCTCTACTTCCATTTGCTCGAAGAAGACGAGGACGGCGCGCTGCACCTTCAGCCGACCTATTCGCCGGAAACCGGCGTATGGCGAGACTGCAACTTCGATCTGGCGCTATTCAAGTGGGGGTGCCACACGCTGCTCAAGGTTTGCCGGCGCCTCGGCATCGATGATCCGTTGCTTCCGCGCTGGCGGGACGCGATTGAGAAACTGGCCGACTTTCCGGCGGATGAGCACGGGTTTCGACTGGGGGCGGACGAGACGTCGCGGGATCGGCATCGGCATTTCTCCAACCTGCTCATGATCTACCCGCTCTACCTGGTGAATATCGAGCAGGACGGAACCATCGACGTCTTGCGCCGTTCCGCGGAGCGCGCTCACCGGACACGTGGCCTCGACGCCATGGTTCAGACCCACGCCGGCCCGATCGGCGCGGCCCTGGGCATGGGTGACCAGGCGCTGGAGGGGATTGAACGTTTGGCGGCCGAGCTCCACCCCAACGGCCTCTGGTCCTGCGGCGGCAATCCCTGCATTGAATCGACACTCTCCCTGGCCAACAACATCCAGGAGATGCTGCTCCAGAGCTGGAGCGATCCGGCCTCGGATGAGCCCGGGGCGATCCGCATCTTCCCGGCGCTGCCTTCGTCGTGGCAGGATGTGGAGTTTCACGACCTTCGTGCCGCGGGCGCCTTCCTCGTTTCGGCGAAGCGCAGCGGCGGTGTGACCCGCTGGGTGCGTATCAAAAGCCTGGCCGGTGAGCCGTGCCGGGTGAAAGCGGACTTGACCGCTCCCCGAGTTACGGGCGCCCGCGAGCATGCACTGAGCGAAGTGGTGCCCGGAGTGTTCTGTATTGATATCGAGAGAGGCGAAGAGGTTGTCATCTCAGGAGAAGACCATGAGTAACGGGTGTTCAGACACGAGTGCCGGTGACCGCGAGCGCCTGCGTGCGCTTGCCGGGCGGTATGCGCAGATTGCCAACAGTGACGAGATGAATCGGCGGCGGGAAGTCTGGCGTCTTACGAACCGCCTTGAGGAACGTACTGTTCCCTTCCAGATCGAGGACAACGGCACGTTCTTCAAGGATCTGCTGCCGGAGCTCCAGTGCGAAGGCAAGGTCGAACGGCACTTTGAGCGCCGCATGCTCATGGCCATCTCCAACTACGAGCTGATCGACGATGACCGCGTTATCCCGCCCTACTTCGGGATTGGGTGGGCAATCGACCGCCCGAGCGCGTTGCCGGAGTACCGGGAGACGCATGCGGACGACGGGCATGGCGGCAGCCTCGGCTACACCACCAACAGGCCGCTGGCGGATCTTCCCAACAGCCTGCACAAACTGCGGCGGGGTGAATTCAGTGTCGATCGCGATGCGACCCTAGGTCGAGTCGAGTTCGCGGAATCGATCTTCGGCGACCTGTTGCCGGTGCGAACCGTCAACAACAGCACGGTCTGGGCCGCGTGTGCCATGGCCTGCCACGCGGTCAACTGGATCGGCATGGAGAACCTCTTCATGCTCATGATGGATGCTCCGGAGAGTGTGCACGCCTTCTTTGACTTCGCGGCCACGGAGCGCTGCGACTATTTCGATTGGATGGAGCGGGAAGGGTTGCTGGAACCGAACTACGGCGAGTTCTGCGTGGGCTCCGGAAGTTGCGGCTATACCGACGAGCTGCCGCGGCGTGAGCTCGGTCCCGGGGAGGTGTTCCGTTGCGAGGATCTCTGGAGTTTTCAGGAGTCGCAGGAGGCGACCGGCATTTCGCCGGAGATGTTCGCCGAGTTCATCTTCCCCTACCAAAAGCGAGTCAGCAGTCGGTTCGGCCTTGTGTATTACGGTTGCTGCGAGCCGGTGCACAACCTCTACCCGGTGATCGAGGGGCTCGAGAACGTGCGCAAGATCACCGTCTCCCCGTGGTGTGACCAGGAGTCGGTTGCCGGCCAGGTCGGGAAGAAGGTGGTTTTGTCACGCAAGCCGCATCCCATGAAACTCTGTGCGGAAACCTGGGATCCTGAAGACTTCAGAGCCCACATACAGGAAACCCTGACGATCGGCCGCGACAACTTCGTCGAGCTGATCTTCCGCGACACGTGTACCCTGGGCGGCGGAATGAAAGCGCGCGTGGCGGAAGCGTGCGCGATTGTGCGGGAATTGGTGGATGCCGGGTGAGGCGTTGGTTGGCGCCGATAGTCCGCCTGTCCCTCCTCCCTCCCCGCCGGCAGACGACCTGTCATCCCGAGCGCAGCGCAGCGGAGTCGAGGGAT
>CAZKRK010000476.1:0-5639 GCA_964555035.1 uncultured Victivallales bacterium
GGTTCCGTGATGTCCCCAACTGGAGGGCGAGCGTCCTCGCGAGCCGTCGTGGACGAAGTGGAACTGCACCGAGAGCAAAACAACACCCGTCCAGTCCGCGGTTTTGGGTCCGCCCATGCTTGCGCTGGGGACTCTCACCACAGGGTCACGGAGACACGGAGAGGGGAACGGAGTTTGGGCCGCCGGTGTATGTCGCCCTACATGTTCTTCACATCGATAGAGTCGCGGGCGAGACGAATCTCTTCCTGTTCTTCCATCTGAAGCAGGTTGGTGAAGATGTCGGAGAGCTCGCGCGAGTCGCACTCTTCGCTGGCCTGGCGGTAGATCCGGATGAGGCAGTCGTCAAGCTGCATGGCAACATTGACGACGTCGTCCACAGACATGTCCGGCTTGAGATCGACCTGTGACAGGACATGGGCAGGCACCTCGCCCGGCATGAACTGGAACCATGTCTCCAGCAGTCGTTCCGAAACTCCGGTCTCGAATTGAGAGAGACAGGCCTCCAGGTGACGCTCGTGCCGGCACATGTAGTCCAGCAGGAGCTTGACGCGCGTCTTCTCCGCCTGACAGCTCAGACGTTCGTATAGGTCGGCAACCTGTCCGTGGAACTGGCGTGCGAGGTCAACAATGTCACGGGCCGTCTCGAATGTCTGCATGACACACCTCCTGATTTTCAGTTTCCTACAGGGCAATGCTACAAGGAATGCGAGGGGGTGTCAATTCGCGGGAGCGTTTTTCTCCGCTGCGTTTCGCCCCTGCCTTCGTAGACTCGCCGAAGGTCGGCGCCGTGCGCCGACCGGAGACGAGAAGCGTGGTTCGACCGGCTTGCGTCCTCCGGTGCGGCCGAGTGGCCGCACGCTACGGACGCTCTACAAAGAGGGAGTCGCCGCCAACGCCATGTCATCCCTAGACTGCGCTACGCTGCGCTCGGGATGACCGGCAGGAGTTGAACAGAAAGGAAGCAAAGACAGCGAAGAGCAGCAGAGCCCGAGCCTTCGCTTCCTCCGCGGCCTTCCTGTTCCAAAACACAGGGCGGGGGTGGGGACAGGCGGACTATCGTCTTCGAGTTTCCGGCTAGTACCCCGTCACTTCCCGCCACGTGCGGGCCATCAGGGCGTGGCCGGCCAGGGTGGGATGGACACCGTCACCGGCCCAGTGGTTTGGCGGCGCCTGCTTCGTGGCGGTGTCGAACATGGCTTGGAAGGGGACGAACGTAAGGTTGAATTCGTCGGCCATCTGTTTCGCGACGCCCCGGCGTTGGTCGAACTCGGGGAACCATTTCTCGTTGATGGCGCCGCAGCGCAGGACGAAGGGCTCGCAAATCACGATGCGCGTGTTCGGCAGAGCTTCGCGTGTCTGCTTGAGCAGAGCCCGGTAACCGGTCTCGTAGTCCTCGACGGTGCCGTCGTATCTGCCGTTGAGTTTGTGCCAGATATCGTTGACGCCGATCAGTATGCTGAGGACGGCCGGTTTGAGATCGATGGCGTCCCGCTGCCAGCGCGCGGCAAGATCGGGAACCTTGTTGCCGCTGATTCCGCGGTTGTAGACCTGAAGGTTGTGGCCGCCGTAACTTGCGAGCAGTCCCGCACCTGCGAGCAGTGCGTACCCGCGTCCCAGTCCTCTCCAGTTGTTCGCGGCGCCGCCCCGACGGTCGCGGCCCGCGTCAGTAATCGAGTCGCCCTGGAAGAGGATGACGCAGTCCTTCTGCAGGGGTGTCGGGGTGGCGGTCTGCGCGGTCACGCGACCTGCCGCGGCCGCCAATCCTCCGGCAACTACGGTGGTCTTGAGAAAGTTCCGACGAGAGACGTCGTTGCGGTGTTCCGATTCCATGTGTGGCCTCCCCTACATGAAGAAGGGGCCGCTTTGCGGCGGCCCCTCTTGTTGGTTGATTCCGGCGGTACTTCTTACTCCGCGCCCTTCTTCTTCTTTCCCTTGCCTTCGCCCTTGGCCTTGCCGCCCTTTGCGAGCATCTCGTCCTTGGTCAGGAAGCCGTCGCCGTCCTTGTCCTTCTTGCCGAACGCCTTCTTCATCTTCTCGGCGGCGTCGCCCTCTTTCTTGCCGACGAACTCGTCAACCGAGATTTTGCCGTCGCCATCCTTGTCCCTCTTGGTAAACGCCGCGGCCGGATCCCTCTTCTTCTTGGCCTCGCCGTCGCCCTTGGCGAGCGAGCTGCCGACCACACCCATGACCATCACACAGACAATAGTACCGACGATGAGCTTTCGCATGCTCTCTCCTTGTTCGCGCGGAACACCCGCGCTCGCCGCTTTCACGATGAAAGCGCGAAAGATATGCTCCCAAGGCAGGGAAAAGGCAAGCGAAATCTGGTCGGGCGTCTACGCTGGGGCCACTCTGCAAGTGCAACAATCGCAGACGTGCCGCTGCCCCGAACGCCTTTTCCCTGATGCTTGCGCCTGCGGCGCGCTCTCTGGTAGCTTGAGACCCTCTCAATTGAAATCGAAGAGGGGGTCCGCCATGAATCGCCCAGCGCTGTTTGCAGTTGTCACGAGTGTTGCCATGATGGCCACCGTTCAGGCCGCGGAAAACACCGTCCCGAATCTGGCTGTGACGGCCCGGGTTGAAGCCAGTTCCGTTCACGAGACGTTCCTGCCGAAGTACGTCAACGACGGGATCGTCTCGAACGAGTCGCGTTGGATTGGCGCTTCGGACGCTGGAGACCACCTGCTCTCCCTGACGTGGGAGAAGCCCCGGCGCGTCGGTGCCGTGCGTATTGTGACCGGCTGGCTGAGAGGTGGGGGGTGGTGCAATCCCATCGGCGATTTCAATCTGCAGTATCTCGCCGGCGACGACTGGCGCGATGCGCCCGGCGGCGTCATCCGTGGCAACTCGAGGATCGTGCTGACGGTCAAGCTGACCGAGGCGATAGAAACCACGGCGTTGCGGTTGCTGATCCACGACTCCGGCTTTGCCCGTATCGCGGAGGTGTTCGTCTATCCGCCGTCCGCCGCGTATCCGGAGCTCGAGCTCGAACAGTCGGTTGTGGCCGCGTCACATCCGCCGCGTTCCTCGTTCGTCAAGGGCAGTGACCTGCAGGTCTCCGGAATCTATCCCCACCTGGCCTACTACAACGACGGCGGCGAGTGCGGCACGGGCGCTGTCGTGCCGTGGGCGGGGCGTCTGTGGATCATCACGTATTCCGCGCACAGTCCAAAGGGCTCGACGGACAAGCTCTACCAGGTCGATCGCGAGCTGAACCGCACGACCTGTCCCGAGAGCATCGGCGGCACGCCCGCCAACCGCATGATTCACCGTGAGAGCAAACAGCTCTTTATCGGTCCCTACGCGATCGACGCGGATGGCAAGGTGCGGGCGATTCCTTACGCTAACATGTTCGGGCGACCCACGGGCAGTGCGCGCCACCTCTTCGATCCGGCCAACAAGATCTACTGCGCATCGATGGAAGAAGGGTTCTACGAAATCGACGTGCACACGCTGGAAGTCAGGGAGCTGTTCGCCGACACCCACCTCAAGGGGGACCGTCCGCGGTCGAATCTTCCCGGTTGCCACGGCAAGGGGCTCTACTCGGGGCAGGGGCGGCTGGTTTACTCCAACAACGGCGAAAAGGGGCGCGACGCCCTCACCCGACCTGACATTCCTTCCGGTTGCCTGGCCGAGTGGGACGGCAAGGCCGAGGAGTGGACCGTTGTCCGCCGCAACCAGTTCGTCGAGGTCACCGGCCCCGGCGGCGTTTGCGGCAACGCGAATGCCGAGACGGATCCGGTCTGGGCCACGGGCTGGGACCATCGGTCGTTGCTGCTGGGGCTTCGGTGCACCCCCCGCGACCTTGCGTCGCGGGAGCGTGAGACTACTGGGGCGGAGAGGCCTGCCTCTCAGCCCCAATCTGACGCTCCTGCCGCCCAAGGCGGCAGGGGGCAAAGTGGCACGTGGCGATTCTTTCGCCTGCCCAAAGCCAGCCACAGCTACGACGGTGCGCACGGCTGGAACACCGAGTGGCCGCGGATTCGCGACGTGGGCGTGGACGGGCAGCCGGACCTGTTGATGACCATGCACGGTATGTTCTGGCGGTTCCCCAAGACGTTTTCGGCCGCGAACACGGCGGGCATCCGCCCCCGTTCCGCCTACCTCAAGGTCGTCGGCGATTTCTGCCGTTGGGGCGATCGCCTGGTCATCGCGTGCGACGACTCCGCCCAGAAGGAGTTTCTCAACAAGCGCAAGGCCAAGGGCGGCCTCCACGGACCGGGCCAGTCCAACTCCAACCTCTGGTTCGTGGAACCGGATACGCCGGATCGCCTGGGGCCCGTGACGGCCGGCGGCGCGGTATGGTTGAAAGACCCCGTCAAGGCGGGCGACGTGTCCGAGCCTTTTCTTTTTGCGGGATGGGCGCGTCGTGGGGCGTTCGTTCAAAACGCCGGCGCCGCGGCGGTGACGTTCACCTTCGAGGTCGACGAGAAGGGCAACGGGAGCTTTCGGGAACTGAAGCGACTCGATGTGTCTGCCGGCAAGTCGAGCTGGGTTGAGTTCACGCGCGGCGAGGCCGGCGAGTGGATTCGGGTGCGCGCTTCGGCGGCGTGTTCGGAGGCGTCCGTTGTTTTCAACTACTCCGCCCGTGATGACCGCGGGACCGAGGCGCCCGCGATCTTCGACGGCCTGGCGCGCGTCAGCGATGAGAAGGCCCACGGCGGCCTGCTCTGGGGGCTCGGGGGCAACCGTCGTCGCCTGGGTGTCGCGGCGCTGGACGCCGTTGGTGACACGGCGACGGATGTGGGCTACTACGAGCTCGACGGTGAGTTGAAACTGGTGCCGGTTGAGAGTACCGGCGGCGCGGCCGCGATCAAGCAGAAGGCCTCCATCCCCCGCGACGTTGTGACGGTGGAGCCGTCGTCCGTCCTGGTTGTCGACAACGCCGGTCGTCGCTGGCGATTGCCTAAGGGGAACAGCGCCTACGACGCGCTCACCGACGCCGGCGTGTTGCGGATCAGCCGGGAAGTCGCGACCGAACGCGATCTGTTCAGTTGTCACGGTACGTTCTACGAGCTGCCGGCTGAGAACGCCGACGGCTTTGCCAAAATCAGGCCGGTTGCTTCGCACAACCTGCGCGTGATGGACTACGCGTCCTGCCGCGGCATGTTCGTCATGGCAGGCGTCCAGCCCGGCGCGGGTGAAACTAACCCTCACATCGTTCGCAGCGAAGACGGCAAGGCGGCGCTGTGGGTGGGCGCCATTGACGATCTCTGGCGGCTCGGTCGGCCGAGAGGTGAGGGAGGGCCGTGGAAAGACAGCGCCGTCAAGGCCGGCGAGGTTTCCGACCCCTACCTGTTTGGCCACTATGGACGCCGCACCCTGACGTTGAGCCACGGAGGCGACGAGTCGGTTGCGATCACGGTCGAGCTGGATCCCACGGGTCATGGACCGTGGATGGCCTACAAGACCTTCGAGGTGCGCGCCGGGCAATCGCTCCAGCACATGTTTCCTGACGCGCTTAGCGCCCGCTGGATCCGCTTCAGTGCCGCTCGCGGTGTGACGGCCACGGCTCGGTTGGTGTATGAGTAGGTGGCTCGCCAAAGGCGGGCAACGTCGTGGATCAGGGTGGAACCGTGGGAGGACGATCCGGGACGAACCAACGCTGCTGCCCTGACCAGAGACTTCAACACCCGCCC
>CAZKRK010000477.1:0-5616 GCA_964555035.1 uncultured Victivallales bacterium
GTGGGCTTGAATTTGTCCGTGGTGGCGAGTTGCCAGGTGGCGCCGTGGTCTTCGGACATGGCTAGATAGCGGGGGTAGCGGCCCTGGCTGCCTGTGTGGGTTTCCATGAACGTGAAGCTGGCGTAGAGGGCGCCTCGGCGGTCGATGAAAAGGCGGTGGTAGTAGATCGTGTAGCCCGTGTGGAGGTCCGGGGGGTGTGCGAGCGTTGCGGGGGCGCTCCATTCGTCGGCCGACGCCGGTTTGTGCCGGTAGAGAAGCTTGGGGTGGACGCGGTAGATTGTGTGCAGATGGTCCTGTGGGTCGCAGACGAGAGTGGCATAGGTCTGCTTGCCCCCGACTTTCCTGGGAGTGGTCCAACCGTCCGTGATGCTGTTGGGTTTGCGGGAACGCAGGTAGAGAAAAGGCTCGTTGTGGGAACCGCAGATGACGTGCAGAAAGCCCTGCGAGTCGGCAGCAATGACCGGCGTGGCATGCCTGTCGGGCACGGCGGGGGACGCCATGGCCAGCAGATGTTTGGCAACGATTCTGCCCTCGTTCCGGTCGATCGTCGCAATGTAGGTCGGATTTCCCCTGCCGCGTTCTTGCGCCACCTCGCCGTAGACTACGTGCGTTCGGTTGCCGACGGTAGCCGCGAAGGAGTAGCCCCCGGAATGGTTCGAGCACCCGAAGCAGTTCGTTGTCACCAGTATCGGTGCACTGAACGACGGACGAGTGGCCTGACCGGTTGGGAACTCCAACTCCTGCCTGTCATCCCGAGGGCCACCAACGGCCAGCCCCTCACCCGCCTCCGCTGCGCTGCGGCGACCTCTCCCCCAGGGGGAGAGGTGAATCGCGCCCTCCCACCTCTCCCCTCGGGGGAGAGGTCGCCGCAGCGCAGCGGAGGCGGGTGAGGGGCTGGCCGTTGGCTCGTGGACATGACACGGTGTGTCATCCCGAGCGGAGCGGAGCGGAGTCGAGGGATCTCGAGAGCTGTAATCAGGTCCGGAGTGGTTCCCAATTCCTGAGATCCCTCGACTCCGCTCCGCTTCGCTCGGGATGACAGTGCGGGGGTTGGGGGTTCCTGCCTGAATTGTCCGAGGCGTAGCGTAGCTTGGTGTGTTGCCCGCCGGGAACACCACGTAGAGGTCACATTCCGTTACGCCGGGGATGGAGAGATCCTCGTGAAACCGCGTAATTCCAATGGCGGGCGGCTGCGATCGGGCGTTGTGGCCGGAATCGATCTCGAGAAACGGATAGCCGCGCGGCAAGCAGCACACGGAAAAGGACTTCCCCAGAGTCTGTGAATACAGCAAGGCGTACCACTCGTAGTCGCCGTTCCACACGGGAACAACGGCGTACAGGCAGTCCGCGTCGTCAATGTGGATGGTACCCAGGGCGTGTATGAGGCGCTTCTTCGGCAGGACGGATTCAGGGATGGCTTGGCGAAGCGCATCAAGGTAGGACAGCCGTGTCCACGCCCCTTCGCGCAGGGTGAGAATGTACCCATAGGACTCAGGCTCACGCGTGTTGAACATGTAGGGACGGTTCATGGAGTCGAATGCCAGCGCGGAAGGCGCCTCGAAACCCATCCGCTCGACAAGCGCCTCCCAACCTTGCGAAGGGGGCGGTGTCATGAAGGGGGCGCGGTTCGTGGCCGCGGCAAAGACGCCGCCGTCCTCGAATTGGCGCAGGACGGGCAAACCAAGCCGGCCCTTGCGTCCCGGCGTCCATGACGGGCGCCGTTGGGGGGCATCGGTGAACCTGGTGACCAGAGACGTGCCGGCCCGGCACTCCGCAAGCATGGCCGCTAGCTCGTCCTCGTAGCGACGGTTAGGGCGGAGCGTACGTGGCAAATGCTCCGCCGGGATGGCTGCCGCGGCTTTGCCGGCTACGAATTGCACCAGGCTGGGATCGTTGGAGTAGATCTTCCTGGTTTCGCGCTTGTCGGCCAGAAAAGAGAGCAGTTCCGAGTCCTGCCAGTGCCGCGAGGTATATCCACGGCCGTTTTTGCGCATGTCCCGGGCGTCCAGGACGGTACGATTGCCGTTGACGGAGACCGACAGCATCAGAAAGACAAGCAGGCTGTACAGGATGCACCTGTTGTTGAGCGTCTTCGAGAGTGCCCAGGCCAGGGATATGCCGGCGATTGAGCCGGGCAGCAGGGCGGGCAGAAGAAGATGAGCATCGATAGGCAAACTCGCGTCGAGGAACGACAGGGAAACGACAACGAAGGCGAGGTACGTCAGAGAGAACAGCGCCGAGAGTCTCGGGAGTGTCACCGAGGATTCGTTGCCGCGCCAGTAGCCCCTCTTCCCGAGAACGGCCACCCCCAGGATCACGAGCACGGAAGCCATGCCGACATGAAACACCTTGGCCCAACCGGAGACGGTTAGGGGCAAAGCAAAATCGTGGATGGCTCTGACCAGGGCCTTGGCCTGTTCCAGGCCCATGAGGTGGACCGCGATTCCACGGTCCGGTGTCGGCCGTCCCGTCACGCAGTTGTGAACATGCCGGCAACCCATGGGCAGGCATGCGACGAGAGACGCGATACAGCAGTTCTTCACTTTGTATGCGCGGGACCGATCCTTCACCGAAGCAATTGCGAAGACCATGGGCACGAGCAACGCTATGCCTGGCGCGCACGTCACCATCGCAAGACCGGTCGCAAGTGCCGCGACAATGAGGAGGCCTGAACCGGGGCGTAGCGTGTACACGGACAACAGGAGCAGTCCCGTCAGAGCAAACGAGACAAGAAGCGCTTCCGGTCGGATCGCGGCGTGTACGGAGACCGGCCAGGCATATAGTAGGAAGAGCAGCACCGCGGCTGCCGTCACCAGAGGATTGCGCCGAGTAGACGTGCCGGCGGCGAGCGCGAAGAGGATGGTGTTGAGGCCGAAGAGGAATGCCCCGAGTATGCGGCCGGCCAGAAGCATGTCACCGCGCAGGAACAGGCTGACGAACGCCAGGAGGAACGAGTAGGCCGGGAGGGGGGCGGGTGAGGGTGATTCCATCCGCCGCCCTGTCATCCCGAGCGCAGCGGAGCGGAGTCGAGGGATCTCAGGATTCGCGGTCACGTCCGGAGTGGTTTGCGGGTCTTGAGATCCCTCGACTCCGCTCCGCTGCGCTCGGGATGACAGGCAGGAGTTGAAGTGCCCGCCCAGCAGGTCATGCGCGGCCCGGATGTGAATCATGGAGTCCGCGCCGACGTCGGGTCCGCCGGCCGTCACCCAGAACATCAACATGGCCGCGCAGGTTCCCGCCGCCAGGATCAGTCCGAGCTGGGCGAGGGTCTGTATGCGTTTCCCGAGGATGTTGTCGCCTCCTTGCCCAATGGACATTTCGATCGGCAAGAGCGTGTCTCAGGCCGCGGGAGAATTCAATGGAAAAGCTGAAAAGCTGAAAAGCTGAAAAGCTGAAATGCTGAAATGCTGAAATGCTGAAATGCTGAAATGCCGAAAAGCTGAAATGCCGAAAGGTTGAAAGGCAGGGCGGGAGACAGTGGGCCGGATTTGCAATCCGGCCGAGGGAGTCGCGAGCATGTATTCGAGAATGCCCAGCCCGCAGGCACAACCACTCTCCCAACATGCTCACCTTTCTCTCAGGCCGGATTCCAAATCCGGCCCACGGCGATTCTGTCCGGGTCCTACTCGCAGTACTCCCTTCACGGAATCTCCCCGCTACCATTTTCAGCCTTTCAGCGTTTTTCCCCAAGGCTTCTGTCCCCCGGGCTATAGACTGCTTCCAGTGCGGGGCGCCAGCGGGTGACGCGGATGTTGCGTTGGCGGGCTACCGCGATCAGTTTGTCCGTGTGGTGGGACGGGAGCGATGCGGCGACGATGAATTCGTCGGCATGGTGTTGCTCGGCGAGGGTGTCGAGACGGTCGATGTTGCCGAGGACGCGGTAGCCGTGGACGTAACGGCCGTGCAGGTTGGTGTCCTCGTCGATCAGGCCGGCGATTTCGATCTGACGGTCCCGCTCGCCGTCGGCGCTTTCGACACCCTTCGAGCGCAGAAAGAGGGCGCAATCCGGCCCGCTTCCGACCAGCAGCACGGTCCGTCGCGACGCCGCCGGTGAGTTGTGGCTGCGGCCCCTGGACCAGGCCATGACGTCTTCGACCAGGCGGCGGAACATGCGCACTCCCACCACGGCCGGGATCGCTATCCCCGCGTATACGACAACGTTCAGAAAGAAAAAGCGCCCCGACGAGCCCTTGATCACGCACAGCGTTCCCGCCGCGAGCAGGATCGCGGCCGCCAGAACCGCGGCGACCATGGCATGCTCGGCGATGCGGGCGCGCGACCAGAGTCGGCTGTAGACCTTGGAGACGCAGAGCCCGATGAACGGCAGACCGACCCAGAAGGGCATCTCCCGCACGATGCGCTTTGCGAACGTGGCTTCGGGGGCGCCTTCCGGGACCAGTAGAAACGACACCAGCATCGCGGCCGTCAGGAGCAACATGTCCATGGGCGGATAGAGCAGGGCGAAGACCACCTGTCGCGGCGGCCGGTGCATGCCGTTCAGGATCAGCGCGCCGCTCGTCCAGAGCTCGACGTTGGCGAGGTGGCGCACGATCACGTAGACGCCGGCCACAAAGGCGCAGAGCATGATGCCGACGGCGTGTGACCTGAAGACCATGGCCAGCAGACCGGTGCATACCAGCGCGGCGGCGAACACGTACAACCAGCCCGCGACGGCCCGGTCGGAGAGACCGGAACGCAGTAGGCGGTGGTGGAGATGATCGGTGTCCGGCATGAACACTCCCGTGCCGTTTGTGCCGGGTCTCGATTCGGCCCGTTCCAGCGCCCTGCGTGTGCCGCGTCGCCATACGGCCAGAAACGCGTCGAACATGGGTACGCCGGCGGCAAGCAGCGGGATCCCGAGGCTGGCAACCGCGGGCCCTTTCGCTATGCTCTCCAGGCTGGTAACCGCCAGCGTCAAGCCCAGGAACATACTCCCCGAGTCGCCCAGGAAAATCGAAGCCGGGTGGAAGTTGTAGCGCAGAAAGGCCAGGCATGCCGCCGCCAGGAGAAACAGCACCCCGGCGTCGCCTATGTCGCCCAGACAGATCAAACCACCCGCGATGCCGACCGCCGCGATGGTTGCCAGCCCCGACGCCAATCCGTCCATGCCGTCGATCAGGTTGAAAGCGTTGATAAAGGTCAGACACCAGAGGACGGTCGCAACCATGTCCAAGGCGGCCGGCAGGGCGACGCCCATCACTGCGCCCATTCTGATGCCCATGAGATAGGCCAGCAGAGCCACGCCGGTTTGAGCCGCCAGCTTGAGCAAGGGCCGCATGCCCCGCGCGTCGTCCACAAGCCCTACCGCCAGAAGCAGGCCGGAAAGCAGGAGGTGCTTCAGCCACCAATCCAGGCACAGCGAGGTCTGTACTACCGTATGGATCGCCACGAAGTAGACGGCGCAGCCGATGTGAAAGCCGACGAACACGGCGACACCGCCCGTGCGGGGAATCGGCCGCTTGTGTGTGCGCCTGCCGCCGGGCATGTCGAGGATGCCGAGGGCTCTTGTGACGCGCGCTACCAGCGGCACAAGAAGATACGTCGTCACCACGGTGGCGAGTGCCGCCACGGCGGCCGCATGGAACAGAAACGCGTTCATGATGGCCACAGCGTGGC
>CAZKRK010000478.1:0-5597 GCA_964555035.1 uncultured Victivallales bacterium
CATAGGCGAGATCGAGATTCGACTGGTACTGGCCGCCATTGAAATTCCCGCCGGTAAAACCGTTGAAAGACTCCGAGAAAACCACGCCGCCCGAAGCCCGGTTGCAGAGAGCGAGGCAGAAGAGGATCGCAAGGAGTACGCGTTTCCCAGTCACACCAATAGCATAGACGCGGGCATGACATACGTCAATCACGCATGGCAGCAATTAAGCAGGGAGTCCGATGGTACTCGGATGGGCTAACTCAGGGGCGTGGCGTCCCTGCCGAGTCCCGTAAAAAAAGTGACCGAGAAGACAAAAAAGAGATTGAATATAGATCCGGATATCGGTATTCTACACTTGACACTAGCAAATGTTAGTGGCATTTGTGTCGTATGTGATGCGATGATCTGTCGATCGCTTTCACCTTTCAAGGTGGCAACGGGTAGACAGCGACACGGAGCGGATCATCAAGCGGCGCGGTAAGAGCGGTGGCGCGAGGAGAAACGCAGGAATTCAGACGGAGGCATGACGATGTGTAGGAAGACCATTGGTTTCGTATCGGTTGTGGCACTGGTTTTGGCGTTGGTACCGGGGGCGCGCGCTCAGATCTATTCGGAGGACTTCAACGGTCTCACGGGCTTGACCCTGAACGGGGCCCCTGCCGGGCAGATTACGACGACTCATGATCTTGGTGTCTTCGGGAACCTGGCCGGATGGAGCAAGGCTGGCGCGGGTACGATCCACGCGGTCGATACCGCCAACACCTGGCCCGGTCCCACGGGGAACCCGGTCAACTGGGGTGTGATGATATGGCAGGACAACGTCATCACGCAGAATGCCGGGATATCCGGTTCGAATGACAACGGGACGCAGTATCGGATCGACTTCCTGGGCGCGGGGGCCGTCTACGAGAATGCAGGCCAAGTCAACAACGGTACCACGGACGGCCTCAAGGTCGAAGTGCTGCGCGCTTCGGATAGCGCCGTCTTGCACACGTTCACACAGGTGGTGGCGCAACCTGTAGGCGTTGGGAATCTTGGACTCACGGCATACAGCTTCATCTACACGGGCGACGGCAGCGGCGACATCAAGTTCAGGATCGGCCCGATACAAACAGTTGGACGCTTCCAGGGCACGATCGACGATCTGACGTTGAGCGTGCCGGCGGTGGGCGGCCCCATTGGCTGGTCCGCCGAAGCCACGTCCGCCATCGATACCAACTCGGCCCTGGCCTCCGCCACGGTCGACACGAACCTGACGGAGACGGTCCTGGTCTGGGATACGTCGGACCAGGGGACAGGCAGCACCAACGACTGGACGTTTCGGCAGAGCCTGGGCCCCACAAATGCCGGGGCGGTGAGCGGGCAGCTCACGAGCCTGGCAGCCGACACCCAGTACACCTGGCGCTTCTACGGGACCAACGCCACGACCAACGGCTGGTGCGACGCTACCACCTTCAGAACGGCCCTCGGCGCGGCCCAGACCCCGGTGTTCACCAACGCGACGGCGAGCATCGGTCGCATCACCCTCGGCTGGCAGGACAACACGGCCAACGAGACGGGCTACATTCTGAGGCGGTCGACCTCCGCGGGCGGCCCCTATGCCACGATCGCTACGCTGGGCGCGGACACGGTTACGTACTCGGACAGCCCATTGTCGGCGGGAACCTACCACTATCGACTGGCGGCGACGAATTCGGCCAATGGCAGCGCCACGGACTTCGCAGACTGCGAGACCAACGCGACGGTAGTCACGGAGGCTCTCTTTGCCGAGGATTTTGAGGCGATCACGGGCTTGACCTTGAACGGTAGTCCCAACGGCCAGTTTCTCACGACTCATGACCTTGGTGTGAACGGCGACCTGGCAGGTTGGGCCGAGGCAGGCGCCGGCACGATTCACGCGGTCGATACCGCCAACACCTGGACGGGAGGTGCGGTCTCTTCCAACCCGAAGAACTGGGGCGTGATGATATGGCAGGACAACGTCATCACGCTGTCGGCCGGAATCCCCGACTCGAATGACAGCGGCGTGCACTACTACGTCGACTTCCTGGCCGCGGGTGCGACCTACTCGGGAGACCAGCGAAACAACGGCACCACGGACGGCCTTAAGGTCGAGGTCCTGCGCGCTTCGGACAACGCCGTCCTGCACACGTTCAACGAGGTGACGGCGCAGCCGGTCGGGGTGGGAAATCTCGGCCTCACGGCGGCCAGCTACAGCTACACGGGTGATGGCAGCGGCGACATCAAGTTCAGAATCGGCCCGATAAACGCAGGTCAGGGACGCTTCCAGGGCACGATCGACGATCTGATGTTGTACGCGTTGCCGGCGTCGAAGCTGGTGTTTACGACCCAGCCCGGCAGTGGGGTGGCCGGGGATCCGCTGTCGGCGCAGCCGGTGGTGGAGGTCCAGGACGTGAATGGCAACAAGGTCCCCACGAACGGGGCCACCGTGACGGTAGCGATCGACAACAACCCCGGGCCGGGCGTGCTGAGCGGGACGACGACGGAGGACACGGTTTCCGGCGTGGCCGACTTCAGTGGCAATGCGTTGAGCATCGACACGGCCGGCAACGGCTACACCCTGGTCGCCAGTTTCGGTGCGCTGACGAGCGCGACCAGCGCCGCCTTCAACGTCTCGGCCGGGGTCGGACCGCCGGCAAAACTGGCATTCACCACGCAGCCGGGCGGCGGGGCCAACCATGTCGTCTGGGGAACACAGCCGGCCGTGACGCTGCAGGATGCCGCAGGCCTCACGGTACTTGGCGTCACGACAAACGTGACCGTGGCCATCTTGAACAACGCCGGGCCGGGTGGGGTGCTGAGCGGAACGCTGACCCAGGCGGTCAACCCGGCGACCGGTGTGGCGACCTTCAGCGGATTGAGCATTGACGTGGTCGGTTCGGGCTACACGCTGGAGGCCACTACGGCCGGTGGGCTGACGAGCGGGGCTAGTGACGCGTTCGATATCACGGTCGGTCCGGCCGCGAAGCTGGCGTTCACCACGCAGCCGGGTGACAGCTATGCAGGGTCTGCGCTTACCACGCAGCCGGCGGTGACGCTGCAGGATGCCTACGGCTACACCGTCCTCGGCACGGCGCAGAACGTGACACTGGCGATCCAGAACAACGCCGGGCCCGGCGGGGTGCTGAGCGGAACGCTGACCCAACCCGTCGATACGGGAACCGGCATAGCGACCTTCAGCGGCCTGAGCATCGACAAGGCCGGTTTGGGCTACACGTTGACCGCCACCGGCAATACGGTCGAAACGACGCCTGGCGTGGTGGTCAGCAGCGGGTTCAACATCACGGCGTTCCCGGGGGTGATCTGGTCGCTGGCCGACAACTTCTCCTATGATCCGGCAAACAACTCTGCCAGCAGCACCTGGTCGTTCTGGATGGAGAATCCCGCCGGTACGTACAACGGAATCCTGCTGACGGACAACACGCGGACCACCGACATCGCGTGGGGATCACCGAACTGGGACTACCCGGTCGACCCGGTTCTGTGGGGCACGGGTGCCGGCTTCTGGGGCATCGGCAAGAACGCGTCGGGTTCGCTGCAAACCAGTCCCTACCCCTGGCCGGATGGCGAGGTCCGACTCCATCCGGCAAATCCGGGTCAAGGCGGAAGCGCGAACGGCAACCTGGTCGTCAGTTGGCTGGCGCCTTTCGATTGCACTGTCGATATCGACTACTCCTTTTCAAATGTACCGAATGACGGGAACGGCGTGGCGGTAGGGATCTTCCATAACAGCAGCGAGCTCCGTGCGCTCTCCAACCCGGGCCTTGCGGGCGACAGCGCGACGATTTCGGGCCGCGCCACGACGGCCGGCGACCGCCTGTTCTTCATCTACAACATCGATGGCAACGCCGGAAACGACGTCACCCGCACGGCCATCACGATCACCACGATGGACAGACCGCCGGACGGTACGCTGTTCATCATCCGGTAATTCCGGTTGCGGACTCGCGGCCCGCGCATCCCGAGCGCGGGCCGGGGCTGGTCCAGTCAAACATCGGGTTCCCGGCCACGGAAGAAGAAATCGCTTGCATTCATTACTGGCAGCAGTAGCGCCCGAGCAGGAGTGGCATATGATAGTGACGCAAGACACAATACATCTATCCTGCGGGTGGCCTCGTCGATCGTTTTGACTGGCCGAAACGACAGTGAGTAGACAGTACTTACGGAGTTCACTGGGAGGAGAATCATGACCACAAGAAAGCAGTTCACAACCATCCCGCCCCTCGCCCTCGTGGCGATGGCCGGCATCGTCCTCACAGCCACACCGGCCCTTGCCGCGCTTTGGACTCCTGCTGAGATATCAACAGAGCTGTGGCTGGATGCCGGTGATGCGTCGACTATCCATACGAATGATGCGACAGGCCGCGTCAGCCAGTGGGATGACAAGTCCGGCAACGGCGAGAACGTAACAAGTGCGGGGGCGTTGCAGCCAAACACTGGGATACGCGTAATCAATGGCCTGAACGCACTTCACTTTGACGGCGTTGACGACCGTCTTCAGAATGCTACGCTGACTGTCGCGCAGCCCCATACTGTTTTCGCTGTTCTAAAGGCCGACATCCAGAATGCGTGGAGGCCGTGGTGGAGTGGGGGTAGCGGCGCGGGGCGCACGATTGTCTCGTGTTCAATTGGGAATACCAGGGACATGTGGGCCGGGGGGCCGGGGTTCGCGGCCGGAACATCCACGGTGAACGCTGAAATATGGGAAGCAGAGTTCCATGGTGCGTCCTCAAAGCTGTACGTCAACGGCACGTTGGATGGTTCGGGCAGCGTGGGGGGCAACACAATCAATGGGGTCTGGATCGGCGAGGAATGGAATACGATCAACCACTTCCAGTGGAATGGACTCATTGCCGAAGTAGTATTGTTGGATTCCGTGCCGGCGCAGGCAGATCGCGAGAAATTCGAAGGCTACCTGGCCCACAAATGGGGGCTGGAAGGGAGCCTGCCGGGCGACCACCCATACAAGGCCGCACCTCCCACCGTCGGCGCCATCGTCTGGTCCTTCCTCGGCACGTCCGAAATCACCACCCACTCAGCCCTGGCTACCGCCGCGGTTGGCACCAATCTGACGGACACGGTCCTCGTCTGGGATACGTCGGACCAGGGGACCGGCAGCACCAACGACTGGGCCTACCGACTGGGCCTCGGCCCCACGAATGCCGGGATGGTGAGCGGCCAGATTGCGAACTTGTCACCGGACACCCGGTACATATGGCGTTTCTACGGGGCCGACGGAACGACCAACGATTGGTCGCCCCCCGCCACGTTCGTAACGCCCCTCGCGGCGGGTCAGACGCCCGTGTTCACCAACGCGACCCCGGGGGAAGCCCGTATCACGCTGGGTTGGCGGGACAACGCGGCCAACGAGACGGGCTACATTCTGACGCGCTCATCTGCCGGCGCAGGCGGCCCCTATGCCCCGATCGCCACGCTGGCCGCGGACACGGTTGCGTATTCGGACAGCCCGTTGGCGGCGGGTGAGTATCACTATCGCCTGGCGGCTACCAACTCGGCCAATGGCAGTGCCACGGATTTCGCGGACTGCCAGACCAACGCGACGGTAGTCACGGGGGCTCTCTTTTCCGAGGACT
>CAZKRK010000479.1:0-5595 GCA_964555035.1 uncultured Victivallales bacterium
TCGGCAGGTGTCAGACTCGGGTCGGCTTTCAGCAACGCCTTCACGGCGTCAACGGTAGTCGGTAGCATTGTTCTCCCTCCTTCTGTTTCGAGTTCCTATGCTCGCCTACATAAGGAGTTCAGAAATCAACGAACCGCCGACGCGTGCCGCACCTGACGGTCCGGTAGCGAGAGTACCTGCGCCCCAGGAGATCACAGAGGAAGGGGGCCGTAACCCCCGAGTTGGGGGGAGTCGCCTGCTATACTCTTGCTATACTTTGCCCATGAGACGACGACCCGTTGAGGCGGAAATCCAGGGCAGCGGATGCAACGTCCGCGTGACAACCGAAGGAGGGGGAGGAGGAGCCGCCGGCCAGACTGCTATACTTATGCTATACTTTCGCGTCTTGTTTCGTAGGCGACGCAAAGCGCGGGAAAGCACATCCAACCGCACGGCCTGAACAGAAAAAAGGCCCGAAAACAAGGCGTTTCCGCCGTTTTCAGGCCTGTAGTTGTCTGGTGGCGAGAGACAGAATTGAACTGTCGACACGCGGATTTTCAGTCCGCTGCTCTACCGACTGAGCTATCTCGCCCCGGCAATGAAGACTGCTCTGTATATGAGATTCGGGCCGCTGTGTCAACAGTACAGGGGAGGAATGTTGGGGAAAATGCTGAAATGCTGAAATGCTGAAAAGCTGAAATGCTGAAATGCTGAAATGCTGAAAAGCTGAAAAGCTGAAAGGCTGAAATGCTGAAATGCTGAAAGGCTGACAGGGAGGGCGCGGGCTCAGGGATCTTGATGTGGGATGTATTGGTATGGGGGGAACGGCGATGCGTCGTGGTGGAAGTGTAAAATGATTCGACACGGGGTGAAGGATTTCTTTACTGTTCTTCTGAGCCCGGATCCTTTGGTCCGGTCATTCTGTCGAGAGAAGTCGTCACGGGGTGGTTGAGATGATTGTTTCCGCATGCCTTGCGTTTGTCGCAGCGGTGATGGCCGTTGCGCTTGGTGGGGTTGTCTGGTACAGGGATGAGCCGTCAGCGGCCCGGAATTCGCTGATCGGGGCGCTCTCTCTGCTGGGCATCGACAGCTGCTTTATCGGTCTCAGCTGTTGTGGCACCTCCGCGGACAGTGTCATTTTCTGGCAGAGCCTGCGTTTCGTCCCCTTCGCGCTGGTCCCCGGTACATGGCTGTTTTTTGCCCTGACCTATTCGCGTGGCGCTCCCCGCGAGAGCCTGCGCAGGTGGCGGTACGTGCAGCCCGTGATCCTCGGTCTTCCCCTCGTGGTTGTCATCATGGGGTTTCCCATGCTGGTCAGCGGTCTGGCGGCAGGGGAGGACGGCACCTCACTGATGGTGGCGCTGGGACGTCCCGCAAGAGCCCTGCACGCGGCGAGCATGCTTACCTCCGTACTGGTCCTGATGAATCTGGAGCGCACATTGCGAGCGGCCACGGGGACGATGCGGTGGCGCATCAAGTACATGATCGTGGGGACGGGGCTGCTCCTGTGTGTGAGGATCTACACCAGTACGCAGGTCGTTCTCTATTCGGGATTGGAGATGTCCCAGTACGGGCTGGAGTCCGCCGGGCTGATTCTGTGCCAGCTTCTCATCCTCAGGGCGCTCTTGCGGGCGCGCCTGCTGCACGTCGACGTGTATCCGTCGCACGCCGTTCTCTACTACTCCGTGACGGTCATCGTAACGGGCGTGTACCTCGTGACCGTCGGCTTGCTGGCCGAGGTCGCGGCTCGTATGGGTGTCACGGAAGGTTATCCCGTCAAGGCCTTTGTGCTGTTGCTGGCGTTGATCGGGTTGACGATTCTAATCCTCTCGGACAGAGTGAAGCTGGGCATCCGCCGTTTCGTTGGACGTCACTTCGAGCGTCCCCAGTATGACTACCGCGAGGTCTGGCAGGCGTTTGCAGCGCAGTCGGCACGCGCGATGGAGCCGGAACCCCTGTGCCGTTCCTTTGCCGGCATGCTCTCGCAGACCTTTGACGTTCTGGGTGTGACCATCTGGCTGGTCGACGATGCCGGGCAGCAGCTGTCGCTGGGGGGATCGACGACGCTGGTTGAAACACAGGCGGAGGATATTCTCACGAGGGAGGCCGACCACGCGGCTCTGGTTGCGGCGATCGGGGTCCTGTCACCTGTTGTAGACATCGATGCGGATGACAGTGACGCAAACTGCAAGCTGCGTTGCCTGGCGCCCGTGGAATTCGGCCGGAAAGGGGGACACCGCCTCTGCGCACCCCTCTGTTCCGGCCAGGAGCTGCTGGGGCTTGTCGTGTTCAGCGACCGTGTTCGTGGGGTGCCGTTCACCACGGAGGAGATGGACCTGATCGTCACGATCGGGCAGGAGCTTTCCGCCAACCTGCTCAAGATCAGGCTATCGGCGGAGGTGTTTGCCGCCAAGCAACTGGAGGCCTTCCAGGCCATGTCCGCCTTTATCATTCACGACCTGAAGAACACGTCGTCCACGTTGTCCCTTACGCTTGGCAATCTGCCGCGGCATTTTGACAATCCTGCCTTTCGGGAAGACGCGCTCGCGGCGATTTCGAAGAGCGTCAACCATGTCAATGAGCTGATCGGCCGGCTGAGGGTCTTGCGTTCAGGTCTTGTCATCGAGCCGGGTGAGACCGACCTGAACCGGATTGCGAAGGATGCGGTGGAGGCCCTGGACCCCGCCAGGCGAGCCCGTGTCGAGGTGGCGACGGAGGCGGCGGGGTCTGCATGGTGCGACGGGCGGCAGATTCAGGGTGTCGTGACCAATCTCCTGCTGAACGCATTGGACGCTGGAGGGGATGACGGTCACGTCTGGTTGACGACGCGTGCGGAAGGGAAGTGGGTACACCTCTCCGTTCGTGATGACGGGGTGGGGATCGGTCGTGAGTTCATCGAGCGGTCCCTGTTTCGCCCATTTCAGAGCACCAAGAAGAATGGCATGGGCATCGGCTTGTTTCACAGCAAGACAATTGTGGAAGCCCATGGCGGTCGCATCGATGTGCGAAGCTCTCCCGGCGAGGGCAGTACCTTCAGCATTGTGCTCAGGACAAAGGAAGGGACATGAATGCAAGAATCCTGATAGTTGACGACGACGAGACGATCCGCACGCAGATGCGTTGGTCGTTGGCGGATGGATACGACGTGCTGACGGCCGAAGACCGTCAGAGTGCACTGCGTGCCGTCAACGAATCGAGTCCGTCGGTCGTGCTGCTCGATCTTGGCTTGCCCCCGCGGCCAAGCGAGCCGGACGAAGGTCTGCAGGCTCTTGAGGAGATTCTGGCGCGGCGGCCCGACACGAAGGTCATCATCATCAGCGGGCAGAGCGAGAAGGAGAACGCCTTGCAGGCTGTTGCGGCGGGCGCCTACGACTTTCTCTCGAAGCCGATCGACGCGGACGAGCTGCAGGTCATCATGAAACGGGCGTGCCATCTGCAGCAATTGGAGCGTGACTACCGGGAGTTGCAGGACCAGGTGCCGGAAGAAGCGTTCGAGGGCATGTTAGGCGCCAGCCCGGCGATGCAGAATGTCTTTACGACGATCCGAAAGGTGTCAACGACCGACGCGCCCGTGCTGATACTGGGTGAGAGTGGCACGGGCAAGGAGATGGCGGCGCGCGCCATTCAACGGCGGAGCCAGCGCAAGGATGGCCCCTTCGTTGCGATCAACTGCGGCGCGATTCCGGAGAACCTGTTGGAGAGCGAGCTGTTTGGCCACGAGAAGGGTTCTTTCACCGGGGCGCACGCCCAACAGGTGGGGCGCATCGAGATGGCCGACAAAGGGACGCTGTTCCTCGACGAAATCGGGGAGTTGCCGCCCCAGTTGCAGGTGAAACTGCTTCGTTTCCTTCAAGACGGGCGGATCGAGCGCGTGGGAGGGCGCGAGGGGATCCAGATCGATACGCGCGTGATCGCGGCGACAAACTCGGACCTGCGTGCCGCCATGGCGGCCGGCGGCTTTCGGGAGGACCTGTACTATCGTCTCGCCGTGGTGGTGGTGTCGCTGCCGCCCCTCAGGGAGCGGGAGGGCGACATCGAGATGCTGGCGAGGGTCTTTCTCAAGCGGTTCAACAAGGAGAACGAAGGCAAGCTGACCGGATTCACGCGGGGGGCGCGTGAGGCCTTGCGGGCCTATGATTGGCCGGGAAACGTGCGCGAGCTGGAGAACAGGGTTCGCCGGGCGGCCATTATGGCGGAAGGGATCCGCGTGAAGCTGCCCGATCTCGAGCTGGGAACCGAGTCCACGGACTTCGCCGGCATGACGCTGAAGCAAGCCCGTGAGGCCTTGGAGGAGAAGATGGTCAGGAAGGCCCTGGCGAGGCGCAAAGGCAATGTCAGCCGTGCGGCGACCGACCTGGGCGTCAGTCGTCCGACGCTCTACGAGCTCATGGCCAAGCTGGGCATTGACAAGGACTCTGTCTGACCGCCGGCGGGCGGGTTGAGCGGCAGCGTTCGAGTGCGAAGGTTGAACGCCCGGCTTTCCAATACCGCCGGTCGTCGCGCCCCGCGGCGGCGTGCAGTGCGTGTGTCCGGCCAGTGGTTCTCAACACTGAGACTGCCGGGGGCGATCGGTCGCGATGGTTTCGCCACGAAGCCCCGCCGCTGGTCGCTCAAGCAAACACGGAGATGCTGAAAAGACGTGAAGGGTGTCGCAGACAGGTGGGGCGCCGGGGGTGAAGCTGAAGGTGGTACCGAATCTGCTCTGCAGCATGCCGTAGTGAAGGCCGCTGAAGACAGAGTCCGTACAGCGCAACTCGTGCCGAGAGCGTTCGCGATCTGCGTCTCCCTTGTCCTGACCCTCGTGTTGGGAGTGATCCGGACGAGTGCGGCTGTCTCGGTGGTGCTGGAATGGGACGCTCCTGAGGACAACGTGGACGGTACCGTTCTTACCGATCTGGCCGGTTACAGGGTGTACTATGGTACGAACAGCGGCGAATACACCCACAGCATCGACGTGGGTAACACGACCTCGGCAGCCCTGTCGGGGCTCCAGGGCGATACCACCTACTACTCGGCGGTGAAGGCCTACAACGCGGACAGCATCGAAAGCGACTTCTCCAGGGAGTTTCGGTGGCGGTCGCCCGCGCCAAGTGACGTCGACAGCGATGCGGATGCCATCCCGGACTCGTGGGAGACGGCGTTTTTCGGCAGCACCGATTCTGTCGGCGGCGGTCCCGACGACGACCCAGACGGCGACGGCGTGTCCAACTACGACGAGTTTGTCGCCGGCACGTCGCCGCTCGATGGTTCCAGCCGTCACACGGTCAGAATGCATAGTGCCGAGAACCGCAAGAGGATTGAATTCCGGGCATTGGAAGCATCCGGCCCAGGCTACGAGGGCTTGCGTCGCCACTACTCCCTGGTGACCTGCACGAATCTATGCAAGGGGATCTGGCGTCCGGTCCCGGGCTACGAGTCGATTCTCGGTCAAGGCCAGACCGTTCGGTACATGGTGGGCGATGAGGCCGCAGCCGGCTGCTACCGCACCAGAGCGTGGTTGGAGTGATCCGGAGACAATAGTCCTGGAAGCGGCAGTTGCCGGTAGTCGGTGATCGGTGACCCATCCGCGTTGTAACGGCTTGACTCTCGGAACATTACACAGTGCGTGCACGTTGA
>CAZKRK010000480.1:0-5553 GCA_964555035.1 uncultured Victivallales bacterium
GACCGCCTGAACACTGAACCCCTGAACACTGAACACTTTCAGCGGAGCTGGCTAGCTCTCCGCCTTCGCATCCCGCCGTTCCTTGAGCCAGATCAGCCAGATGCAGATCTCGTAGAGAGCGGCCATGGGGACGGCCATGAGAAGTTGCGTAACCGGGTCGGGAGGGGTCAGGATCATGGCGAGGACCAACAGCCCGACGAGAACGTGGCGTCGCTTTTCGCGAAGCTGTGTGGCCGAGACAAGTCCGAGATGACCGAGCGCCATCAGCACAACCGGCAGCTCAAACGCCAGTCCGAATGCGATAAGCAGCTTCAGCACGAAAGCCACGTAGTTGGTCAACCGCACGAAGTTACACTCCACACCCATCCAGGCGTTGATCTTGAACATGAGCTGAATCGCGACCGGCAAGGTCATGAAGTAGCCCATGCAGACGCCCATCGCAAACAGCATGGCCGCAAAGCCCGCCGCACACCTGACCGTGCGACGCTCACGGCGCGTCAAGCCGGGAAAGACGAACTCCCAAATGAAATAGACCAGGAACGGGACACTGAAAAGAAGACCGCCCCAGAACACGATCTTCATCGCGATCGCCAGACCGCCGGCCATTTCCATGACTTTCAGGAAAGTGTCTACATCTATGTCGAGATCGGCGTTGTAGAGGGGACGCTTGATGAGTTTGAGCACGAGCGGCGCCAGCGGAATGGCAATAACCATGCCGCCGACGAGGGAAAGGGCGCACTTTACAATCGTCCCGCGCAGGTCCTCGAGATGCTCGAGGAACGACTTGGTCTGGTCTTTGTCCAGCTCGTCATCCGGCGAGGTCATGGCTGTCTTCCTCTTGCCCGCTTTCACCCGACTCCCCGTCAGTCGCGACGTCCTCAATGCCGGTCGCCGCTTCACCCTCTCCCGTCACGGCTTCACCGTCGGCGGCTTCCTCGATGGGGGTCTCCTCCCCGTCGCCGAACCCGTCCCCGTCGCCGGAATCCGGGGGCTCCTCGTACCCGTATTCCTTGTAGTAGTCGTCATCCTCGGGGTGCGCGTCGTCCCAGTTGTCGCCGTCGTCGACGTCATCTTCACCGTACTCGCCGTCGTCGAGCGCATGGCTGTCCTCCTCGCCCGACGTACTGCCGGGGGGCTCCTCATCGATCGCCATGATCTGGTCCTTGAAGTCCTGGGAGGCTTTGCGCAGCTCGTCGAGTGTTCGACCGATCATGCGCGCAATCTCGGGCAGCCGCTTCGGGCCGAAGAGCAGCAGGATGACGACGAAGATGAGAATCATCTCGCCCGCGCCCGGCGCACCACTGAGAAAAGAAACTGGGAACGAGAGGTTCATGGGCTCATCGGGAACGGCCTGCCGTCCGGGCGTGTCGCCCCCGCCGCCATTTCCGCGGCGCAAGAGCGGTCGGCAGGCAGACCGGGATCATTCGGGGCAACCGGAACTACTGTTCGTAGAAAGCAAACTCCACGCGACGATTCAGACGCCAGGCGCTCTCGTTGTGTCCATCCACGGCCGGCGCTTCTTCGCCATAGCTGCGCGTCTGGATGCGGGACCCATCCACGCCGAGCGAAACGAGACTGGCGCGGATCGCGAGGGCGCGATGCTCGCCCAGAGACATGTTGTACTCACGGCTGCCGCGCTCGTCACAGTGTCCCTCGGTCACACAGACGATGCTGCGCGCACTGCGCAACTTGGTTGCCACCGCCTGGATCTTGGCCAGTTCGGCGTCGTTCACCCGAAAACTGTCGTAGTCGAAATACACCGGTTCGCACTGCCACTCGGGGGACGTGAGCCGGCCGTCTTCGGAGAAGCGGATGTTCCCCATGGCGTCCTCTTCCAGGGCCGACTCCGGGTCGGGAAGATGAACCAACGGCCCATCGCCAATGTCCCCGCCCTTCTTCTTGAAGAGATTGCAACCGCTGCCTAGGGCGACCACCGCAATACCAACCACCAGGGCGCGCAACCACGCCTGTCGCACTGTCATCATCTACACGACTCCTTCACTCAATAACGCTCTCTTCAGCGGAGATCTACCGGGGAGACCATGCAGGCGAATGCCAATCTCCCTGCAAGGTTGTTAAACGTAGTGGAGGGTCTCCCAGAGTGTCAAGTATATATAGGTCGGAATCGAAGTGAACGGTCCGCGTGCACACAATGTGCCGGCCGTCCGGCGCCCAGGAAGGGTCCTCGTAGTCGGCATCGTCCGCGGAAACGACCTGGGTAGACCCGTCCGTCGGGTTGAAGACGCAAACCCGGTAGCGTCCCAACCGGCGGCTGGAGAAGGCGATGCGCCCATCCGGTCCCCAGTCCGGATTGACGTTCTCGTTGCCGCGCACACCGATCCGTTTGACTGCTCCACCGGAGGCGCCGGTGAGGTACAACTGGGGGGCGCCGGCCTGGTCGGCCACGAAAACGATCTGGTCGCCGCGCGGCGACCATGACGGGCTGGCTTCCGCCGCATGACGCGTCCGCGTGATGCGCGCCGGCCGGCCGCCGCCTATCCCCATGACATAAAGCTCCGGGTTGCCGTCCTTTGACAGCGTGAGCGCGATCCGCCTGCCGTCGGGCGAAACGTCCGCCCCCGCATTCAGACCGGGGAAACCGGCCACGCGCCGCACGGCCCGGTTCGCGAGTTCGACCTTGTAGACGTCCGGATTGCCCTTCACAAACCAGGTAAAAACGAGTGACTTGGCGTCAGGAGTCCACGTAGGCGACGTGCAGACGGCCCCGCGCTGGGTCACGTTCACCATGTTGTGTCCGTCGGCATCGCACATGTAGAGGTCCTTGCGGCCGCCGCGTGAGCCTACCATCAGGATCTTGGTCGAAGCGACTCCCTTCTTGCGGGCCACAGCCTCCACAATGGCGTCGGCGGCCGCGTGAGCCAGGCGGCGCACGTTGCCCGACTTCTCGCGAATGCTCTTGTTGAGGAATGTGCCGCCGGCGCGGTTCTGCGCGACGCAGGTAACCCGCAGTCCCCCGCCGAAAGTAAGGCTGGAGAGAGACGCCTGCACAACCACCGGCGCTCCCGGACGCACGACAAACCAACCGGACCGCACCAGGTCGTCGTTGAGAACCTTGGCGAGTTCGGCCCCGCCGGCGCCGCTACGCTGCACCGCCGACAGATCGATGGCGATCTTCCCTTGCTGACCCGTCTTCACGACGTCGACAACCATCTGCGCGTGCACCGGCGCCAACATCGTCAACGCCACCGGCAATAACCACCCGAATCGAATCACTCTGTTCACTCCTCGTTCTGTCGTGGTTCGCTACTCGACCCGGAACTTCACGATAACATCTTCGCCCCTGGCAATGAAACTCGCGGGAATACCGGGAATACCGACAACGGAATGGGCGGCCGCCATGACCGACTCATCCATGGACCCGATGCCGGAGGGGGTCACGAGCCGGCGGCTCACGACCCGCCCACCGGCGCCGAGACGTATCTTCACGGCCGCAAACCGGTCACCGACCTCGGCCTTGTTGGGCTGAACCCAGGCGTCGTAGAAGTGACGCTGGATCAACAGCCGGATGCGGGCGTCCTCCGCGGGAACGGGAGTCGTATGGTCACCGACCTTCGCCCCCAGGTCAAGCATCTTCCGGAACTGCTCGGGGGTCAGCTTGGAATCCGTCTTGGGCGGAACGCGCCGCACCTTCTTGCTGACTTCGATCCTCTTGACGGGCTTCGGCTTCCACTTCGGCTCCGGATCGGGCTCGGGGATGTCCTTGGGCTCGGGGACAGCCTCCGGTTCGGACTCCGGTTCCACCGCCGGCTCGGGATCGGTCTCCTCGACGCGTGGCGCGTCGGGCAGGGCCGGCGGCGCCACCATGAACTCGACGTCCATGATGAACTCCGGCTCCCGTCTGAACCAGCCCTGGCAGTAGGTCACCACGATCAGAAACACGACAAGCGCGACGTGCACCGTGGCCACGATCTTGAAAGTTCGCGAGAATTGACGTTTCGCCATAGCGCAGAGTTCCTATGTCTTGTTCTTGCCCGGGTCCGTAACGAGTGCCATGCGGGTGATCCTGGCTTCGTGCAGCACCTTGAGCACTTCGACGACGTTGCGATACTGGATACGCTCGTCGGCCCGGACCATCACGACGATGTCGGGCTGCGCGAGCGCGAGCTGCTTCATCTGCGCCGCCAACAGCTCCAATGCGATCGGCTTCTGGTTGAGGTGAAGCGCGCCCTGTTCGTCAATCGTTATCGTCTGCGCCTGCTCGGGCGAGAGCTCCTTTGCCTTGCTGGTGGGCAGGCGTACGGGAATGCCCTGCTCGATCAACGGGAAAGTGATGATAAACGTTATCAACAGGATGAACGTGAGATCCATCAACGGCGTAAGGTTGATCTCGCTGTTCTGCTTCAAGACTGTCAGCGGCGTTCGCCTCATGCCCGATCCCTACCTGGTCGCGTAGAAACGTTCGATGTCCGCCATGAACTCCTCGGCGAAATTCTCCATGTTGACACACAACCTGCGGATGATCTCGCTGAGATGGTTGTACCCGATTGACGACGGGATAGCCACGAAAAGCCCGACAACCGTCGTCAGCAGCGCGGCCGAAATGCCGGGCGCCACCTCCGACAGCAACGCCGATCCGCCCGCCACGGCCATTCCGCCGAATGAGTCCATGACGCCCAGGACCGTCCCCAACAGCCCCAGAAACGGCGCCGACGTTGTCGCCGAAGCCAGCCAGCCCATGCTGGACTCCAACTTGAGCGCCTGTTCCGATGTCTCACGCTCGACGGCCTTGCGTATCACGTTCAACGCTACGGCCTCCAACTGGACAATCTCTGTCGCGCCGCCGACATCACCGATCTCTCCACCGCGGGCCTCGACTTCCCCCGCCAGTGCCGAGCATCCCATCACGTAGATTGCAGAAAGCGGGCAGTCGCCAGGCTTGCGGTCCTTCACGAAAAGCCCGGTCGGGAGCTTCTCCCGTCCGTAGAGCCGGCGCAGGCGTTCCGACGCCCGCATCGTCCGGCGCAGCTCGGCGGTCTTGGTGAACATGATCGTCCAAACGAAGATCGAACCGACAAAAAGTACGACAACGATGACCTTGCCGGACCAGTTCGACATCCAGAACGCATCGATGCCGGCCATTGAAAGGAAACTGTGGAAAACCGTCACTTGTTACACCTGGACAACCCCCTGAAAGGGCGCGTTAAGAGTCTCGGCGGATCGCTTTCCCGCGGCGGGAAAGGTAACCTGCTTTTGACTCTACGCCCGACAACCGGTCATGTCAAAGCGCAACTTCCAATTGCCTGCGTTTCGGGCGCATCTGCGATTTGGCGCACTTGCCGGGAGAGGGCAAAAAAGTAGCGGCAAGGCCGTGAAGCCTTGCCGCCACAGGTGATCTCAACTCGGAACGGACGCGCCGTCCCGTGCTGGGGGTTATTTCTTTTTCTTGGCCGCCTTTTTCTTCTTCGCGGGGGCCTTCTTCGCGGGGGCCTTCTTGGCCGCCTTCTTCTTCGCGGGAGCCTTCTTGGCTACCTTCTTCTTCGCGGGAGCCTTCTTGGCTACCTTCTTCTTCGCGGGGGCCTTCTTGGCCGCCTT
>CAZKRK010000481.1:0-5536 GCA_964555035.1 uncultured Victivallales bacterium
ATGTTTGCAGACGTTTGCGTAGGAATCGGCGGTTCAACTGCCGAATACAGGTTGACGGCTCTTTCCAGGATGATCAATCCGACCGGAAACCAAGTTCACCAAAACGCACGCCGGAGTTCTGTTCATGGTTTGGAGACGGAATCTCGAAAGGCGCCGCCGGCCGGTTCGATCGCCGCGGCGCGAATGCCACCGGGCTGCAGGGCGATCCAGGACTGGTTCAGGTAGCTGCATTTGCACCCGGCCGACGCGTCGGGGGCCAGCACCAGTCCGCCGGCCGGCAACACGTTGATCCAGCACCCGGGCCGGATCCCTCCGAAATCCTCGTTGGTCTTGTTCCGGATCAGGTCAAAGTAACCCAGGGTGGCCGAACGGTACACCATCAGGTTCTTCGAGCCGGCCAGGATGCCGCAGGCGTAGGAGCGTTTGAAGGGGAAGGGACGCGATTCACCGGTCAGCAGGTCCCAGGCCCCGCCCTGGGCGTAGATGGTCCGGCCGTTGACCACCGGGCGGGAATCGTACTGCACGTCCTTTTCCCACCGGACGGTGCCGTCGGCCAGGTCGAACACGGCCATTTTCCCGCCCCGTTCGCTGGCCAGCTTGAACCGGGTGGGCTGGTAACTCATCAGGAGTGACCGGTGGGCGTCGCTGGCGGCCAGGAGCGTTCCGAAGACGTCCTTCTGCCGCTTCCAGACGAGTTTCCCGGTATCGGCCTCCAGGGCCACGAGCTCGCCGCGCTCCTCGGGCACATAGGCGCCCCGGCGTGTGCGGTCGTACAGAGCCAGGGGACGATCCACGAGCAGGACGCGGTTCGAGGTCACCGCGATGGCATTGTGACGAATGGAATAGACGGCATCATACCGCCAGGCCGGCTTTCCGGAATCCGCGTCGAGCGCGAACAGGGAGGTCGATTCGGTCAACTGGCGACTCAAGTCACCGCCCTTCATGAAGCGGTACGTGACGATGTGGTTGGTGTCCGAAAGCGTCCCGTAGAGAAACCCGCCCGCCGCGGCGATGTAGCCCCAGGTTGCGGGGGTTCCGTCGGCTTGCTTCGGCGCGTGAAAGGTGTTCAACAGGGCGCCGGTATCCGCGTCCAGCACCAGGCACTCGGAACCCCGGCGGACAAAGATGCGCCCGTCGGCCGCGCAGTAGTTGCTTCCGGTTCCACTGGTGCCCATGAGATGGTCCCCGTGGTACGCCTTGAGGATCCCGGGCAGTGCGAGCTTCCAGCGCAGGTGGCCGTTGTAGGCGTCGACGGCATAGAGGCTGTCGAGCCCTTCGGAGTAGAGCGTGCCCCGGTGGAACAGCGGGGCCGGGGCCCGGCCGTGGCGTTGCACCATGGACTGGCCAAGGTCGTCGAACCACAGCGTTCCCAGCGGCCCCCTCACCAGGGCATCCCCGGAACACGTGGTGTTGGCCGGGTCGGCGTACTGGTGGGTCCACTCCCCGGCCCCCTCCAACGGGCCCCGCCGGCTCACCGTCATGGCTCCCGGGCGCCCCAGGCAGGCCACACCACCGCAGGGTCGCCGGCTCCGGGTCGTCCGTTCCCTATGCGGAATGTCCGGACCGTCGAGCACGGACTGCGCGGACACCACGAGGTTGGCAAAGTAGTCCGGAAGGATGTCGGCCTCCGCACCGGTCTGCACGATCGCAACCCGGGAACCGTAAAGACCCGCGGCGGCCAGCGCCTCCCGAGCCCGGGCCACCTTATCGGGGTCCGACTCGATCCCGACAACATGAAGCTCGCTGCGCTTCGCCAGCTCAAAGGCCAGTTGTCCTTCTCCGCAATCCAGATCCAGGGCAACTCCCCGGGTCACCCCGCTCAACCGCAGAACTTCCGCGGCGGCCGCGGCATATTCCGCGTTGGACCCGAAAGGGTGTGCCGCCCCTTTCGGGGCGTTCCTCACCGGCGGTCTTCCGCTTGCATCAAACCCGTACAACCGGCCCGTGTCCGTGCTGACGAGGAGCCGTCCTTCCGACACGGCCAGGCCGTAGACGGTCCCGTCCACGGCCGCCTCCCAGACCTGCCGGCCGGAATCCAGATCGAACGCGCGCACGTGACCGTTCTCCCCGCGGACAGCTTTGCGGTCCGCCACCACGAGGGCGGTCGCCGCCGCCTTCACCGCCAGGTTGGTGCGCACCGTCGCCGCGGTCTTGGATCCCGCGGGTGTCCATGCGTACACCGACAGCTTCTTCGCCTCGGCCTGAACGAAGCCGTCCGCGGTTGCGGCCACCGGCCCGGACTTGATTCTGCCGGCCGCTGCGCCCGAATCAGGTTGGAAGAGCATCCCGCCATTGAGAAAGAACCCGCCGTGGACCATCACGGCCGATCCGCCGACCTGCCCCAGTCGTTGCAGATGGAAGTAGCGAAAGGTCCCGTCGGAGCGATCGAACACGGCCGGCACGGCGCGTCCGGTCGGCATGTACAGGCGGTGTTCGTCAGCGGCGAGGTAGCCCTGGGCGGAGACGCCGCTGTGGGCAAATGCGCCCCCGTGGGGCTGCCCCATGTAGCGGGATCCGTCGGCGTCGTTGCACCAGACCTCCCGCCCGGTTCCGGCATCCAGGGCGTAAAGGTAGATCCCGTCGGACGGCCAGATGCCCGCGGCGTAGTACACCAGGTCGCCCACCAGCACGGGGCCGCCGCGCGCGGGAATCCGGGCGATCATGCGCCTGTTGCCCAGGATACGCCGGTCGTCGGGGCCGGCCCGGTGTTTCCAGGCCGGCGAGCCGTCTTTGGCGTTCAAGCAGTACAGGTGGCCGTCGTCGCTGGTCACGTAGAGGCGCCGTTTTGCATACGCCGGCGCAAAGCGAACCGGACCTTCCGTAAAGAACTGCCAGCGCCGGGTCCCGGTTTCCGCGTCCAGGGCCACCACGCGGTCATCCGCGCTGCTCCCGAAAAACACCAGGCCCTCGGCGGCCACGATGTGAAACGCGCGGTCGAACGGCATGCGGTCCTGGCGCGGCCAGGCGGGTCGCGGAGCCTGACTGGCCTGAAACGACCATCGCAGCGAAAGGGTGTCGGGCAGCGCTTCTTCGGTGTAGGCGCTTCGAGCGGCGTCATGGCGAAACACGGGCCAGTCCGCCCCGGCGGGTTGATGCAGTACGGCGGCCAACGCAACCGGAAAAAATCGCCGCACGGAAAACGGTTTACGAATCGTCATGTTTTTCCTCCTGTGATCGGGAGTAACGCGTACATTCAGTTCGCCTTCTTCCCCACAATCCCGCTGATGTCCATCAGGTAGAGCTGGCGGCCGTTGCCTTCATGCGGAGAGTCAATACAGATGGTCTTACCGTCAGGGCTGCAACGGGGATGACTGTCACAGCGCCACTCTCCGCCATACGGGGCGGGCTGATGAAAGCCGCCCAGTGAAACTTCGGACCTTTTGTAACGGCTCGGACGGGGGCCGGATTCTCGATTTCGGCACGCACCTTCTGGTCGACTGAAGGTGCGGCCAAAACTGTGACGGCAACCAGTGCCATAGAGAACGTAATACCAGCCTCTAAAACGTCTCGGTACAAAATGGAGACGGCCGTCCTCGGCCGTTCTGAACCGCGACGGGCCTCTGTAGCGCCTTTACCGGCGGAGGACCGCCGGCTCCATGTGGTCATTTGATACCGATAGGTATCCGGGATTGGTACAAGTGCTGATATGAGCTTCCTGTAATTCATTCGATTCTTCTCCCCCGGCATCTTCCCGTCGATTGTGGCCATACGTCCGAACGCGAGCAGGCGCCCGTCGTTCAACTCGGCCACCTTGGCATGAATGCCGGCGATCGTGCCTTCGCCCTTTCCACACTCAGTGAACTTTGGCGTGGGTTTGTCCTTTCCCGGATCGGTCCAGGTTTTACCCCCATCACGGCTGACGTGCAGCACTCCGCCCCCCTACTTCCACATCTGCTGCAGCATACCTTTGGCCTGCTTCGCGGAAGGAGAGTCGGCTCCGGAAACCTGGATCACCTTCTGCAGCGCGGCTTTCCCGGCCGGGGTGTCTGCCCCCTTTCCGGCCCGTTTTACGATGGTCATGATCGTGGTCCCGCCGCGCCTTCTGCACGTCGCAGTCATCCGCTTCACCTCTTCTCTATCATCCTGGTTTCCCACTGGGATAATCTCTGTCAAGAATCACGCAAACGTTACGGATCAAGCAGGATAAGCTCCGGAAAATCAAGTCCAGTCTTATGGGGTCTGTCCTGTCTCATCGAGTGAGGGGGCATTTAAGCCTATCCGGTTAAGGGTGGCGACGAAGTGTGCGATTAAGAAGCGCGTCACAGCCTGGCATACATCCTCCGGCAATTCCGGTGGTGGAAGTGCAGCGCCGTCCATAGGCCCGGAGGGCCGACATAGTAAAGCCTGGGGTGAAGCGTAGCGGAACCCCAGGATCCGTCAATCGGCAAACCCCTACGACGCCTCGCCGGAGCATGACCTCTTTGCGCTCAGGCCGAAGCCGGGCAAATCGTTTCACGTTTATTCCCTGTTGTGGACCAAGGAGAATCTGATCTACTATGTCGCCTGCAAGCAAACGAATGGAGACATGTGAAATGCTGGAACAGATCTTGCCATTTGTGGTGTTGGTCTCTCTTGTCGTCTTTGTTGCTGCCGACCAGACAAAGGACCTGGGCTCTCCGGTCATGACGAACGAAAAGCCTGCGGCCGGAAAGCGCGTTCGGCAGACGGCACCGGAATACGAGGGCACCCATGTCTACCATGCCCTCTACTTGCCCACAGACTGGAAGCCCGGCGGCAAATACCCTGTAATCGTCGAATACACCGGCAACAAGTGGGCGCTCTGCAGATCGACGGGTGAAGTGAAGGACGCGAATCTCGGCTACGGCATGAGCGGCGGCAAAGGCTTCATCTGGGTGTCCATGCCGTACGTGGAGAAAGGGCGCAAGAAGAACGCGGTCACCTGGTGGGGAGACAAGCAGGCAACCGTCGAGTACTGCAAAGCCAACCTGCCCCGCATCTGCAAGCAGTTTGGCGGTGACCCCGACAACCTCTTCATTTGCGGCTTTTCCCGGGGCGCGATTGCCGCCGGCTACATTGGGCTGGCCGACGACGAAATTGCCGCGTTCTGGAAAGGCATGTTCACCCACGACCATTTCGATGGCGAGAGGAAGTGGGGCTATGCCGAGAGCGACAGGGAATCGGCCCTCAAACGCCTGGCCAGGCTGAAAGGTCGTCCCGTGCTGATTTGCGGCACGAACGCCAAGGGTGTTCGCGAGAGCTTCCTGAAAGACCATCTCGACCTGGCACGTTTCACCTTCCTGAACGTGCCGACAAGCAAGATCTTCAAGATCCCTGAAGGCAAGGTCGTCCATCCCCATACCGATTTGTGGATGCACCGCGACAGCGAGTACCGCCGGCGGGCGCGCGCCTGGCTGCAGGAAGTCATTGAGAGGAGCAATCCGCGGCGCCTGCAAAGAGAAGAAGGGTAGCGGGCCATAGGGCAAACACATGACCCATTTTGGTTTCTACGTGACACGTTGGCGCACGCGCTACCCGCTCGTAGTGAGCCACGCAGCCCGAGACGCAACGCGGATCG
>CAZKRK010000482.1:0-5522 GCA_964555035.1 uncultured Victivallales bacterium
CTTCGGCGCGGTCCTTGGGCCCCCCCGGCAGACGACCTGTCATCCCGAGCGCAGCGGAGGCGGGTGAGGGGCTGGCCGTTGGTTCGTGGACATGACACGATGTTGCGCAGAGGACCGGAGGCGAGGGATCTCGGGGATTGGGAATCACCCTGGACGTTATCGCAGTTCTCGAGATCCCTCGACTCCGCTGCGCTTCGCTCGGGATGACAGGTCGTCTGCTTCTGTTTGTCGAGAGTGCCCCTCTGGTCCAGACGGTCATGGTCATCGACCGGAAACGCTGGCACCCGCGGGAGCGTTGCGTTACAGTTGCGGCTCTCTTTACGCTCAAACAGGAGGCCCCCATGCCCCGTATTCTCCACGCCGTCCTTGCATGCGCGTTCTTCCCCCTTGTCTGCCTCGGTTGGTCCGGTCACGATGTGACGGAAGGCAACGTGCGCGTGGCGATAGACGAGATTGCGGACGTAAGTGATCCGTTTGCACCGGTCACGGCAACCGTCAGGGTACGGAATGCCGGCGAGGCACCGATCAAGGGACATGTTGAGATACGGGAACTTGTGGATGACTGGCGCGTTGTTGGCGACGCTGCTGCCGGCTTTGAGGTCGCGCCCGGCAAAGAGCACGCTTCTTCGTTTTCGATTGTCAGCGGTTCGTTCGTGTTTGCCGAGCTGTACCCCGTTCACGCGTACGTGACCCTGACGGAACCGGATGGGACGGAGCCCATTCACGCCGTGCGGATCTTTCGAGTGGCATCCGTGCCAAGGCCTGCGTCGCCAAAGGAGTTCACTGCAATCGGCGTGCCCCCCGAGGGCGCGATCCCCCTCCTGAGCACCAGGGTGCATCGCGCCGCGTGGCAGCCCTACGATGGCGATACGATCGTCCTGGGGGTCGGATGGTCGGGCCAGGACCAGCGGTCGCGCACCTTGGTTTCATTTGGCACCATGACGCGGGGTGACACGCGTCAGACACTCGGCATGCATCCTCCCTGGGGCGGGGAACGCGGGACAGCTTTCTGCGACTACCTGGTCACGCTTCCGAAGACAACGCCGATTGCGCTTACATTCGCGAACGCCATTCGCGACCACCACGGTACCGAGCCGCCCAGCGACGGCGTCCTTTTCCGCGTGTGGGCCGGAGCGGCGCAGGACGGGAGCGACGCCGAGGCGGTCTTCGCCGATTTCACGGACTCCAAGACGTGGAGAGCGGGAAAGGCTGACCTGACACCCTACGCCGGCAGGACAATCCTCCTGCGCCTGGAGAGTCATCCGGGGCCGAAGCGGAACACGGTGTGCGACTCGTCGTACTGGGCGGAGCCGACGGTCGTGGCGGGGCACGCACGGAAGGGGGTGACGGGTGAAGAGCTTGCGGCGTCCCGCGGAGCCATCGAGGACAAAGCGCAACGACTGGCGAGGGGTGGCGGCGGGGATTTCAAGCTGGCGGGAGGAGCGGCGGCGGTCGTGCCCGGGCAGCGCGGGTTGTTGGATGGCATTGTGGCGATCGCGACCGCGGACCGCGTGGTCAGCTTTGACGGTTTCGAGGTAGATATCGATGGGCATCCCGTCAGCTGCCGGCCGTCGCCGGCTGCGTTCAAGAAGGTGGAGGTGAGGTCCACGGCGTTGGGCATGCGCTACGCGCATTACCTGGACTGTATGGGAGAGCCGGTGAAGCTGACGATCGACCTGTATCGCGAGGGAGCGGCTTTGAAGGCGAGCGTGAGCAGTTCCGGGCGCATTACTCGTTTTGCGGTGGGGCCGTGGAGCCGCAAGGCGTCGAGGGTCTACTACGGTCACGGTTACTGCATCGAGGATCCGGAGCCGTTCCGCAGTCACTTTGGCGGACACAACCTCGCTTCCAGTCATGTCGGGTGCGATTTCGAAGGGGGGATTTCGGTGCTGCAGGCTTCGGACGCGCCGCCGACGGCGTTCGCCGTAGACCCGAACGAACGCGTGTATGCGTTGGAGACGCGTGCGTCGAGCACGATCACATTGGTGCCCGGCAGAAGCGCCTTCGACTGCGCCATTGCCTATCGGCCGCACTACGACAAGAAGGCCGCGCCGGCGGTTGGCCGGCTGGCGGGGCGGTTCTGTTTCGACATATGGGGCGGGGGCTACGGCGACATCGCGGACAGAATGCAGCGCATGATCGAGTATGGCCTGACGGATTCGTTCATCACGATCCACAACTGGCAGCGGTGGGGGTACGACTACCGGCTGCCCGACATCTATCCGCCCAATCCCAAGTTCGGCACGCTGGAGGAGATGAAGCGAATCGGCGCCGTGTGTCGCGCGCAGGACGTCCCGTGGGGGCTGCACGACAACTACATCGACTTTTATCCCGACGCGGAGGATTACAGCTACCGGAACATCTACTTCACCAGGGGCGGCAGGCCCCACCGTGCCTGGTACAACCCGGGGCGCGACGCCCTGTCGTACAAGTGGCGGCCGGACAAGATTATGCGGTTCGTCAAGCGCAACTACGGGCCGATCGAGAAGGAGTTGAATCCGTCCCACTGTTTTATTGATGTGTTCACCTCGGTCGGCTGCGTGGACTGGTGGGATTGTGACGGCGGGTTTCATTCGGGGCTGGAGACGCGTCGGCACTGGGGGGAGGCCTTCGTCTACATCCGGAACCTGTTTGGGGGCAACGCGCCTCAGACATCGGAGGCAGGACACGACCAGTTGATCGGCTATCTCGATGGGGCTGACTGCCAGTGGCTGACGCTCTCGCCCGAGGGTCGCCGGCACATGATTCGCCTGCGTTGCGGGGACTGGGAGCGCGTGCCGTGGTACGACGCGGTCAACCACCATCGCTTCATCCTGCACGGGGTCGGCTACTCGAGTCGTTACCAGGGCGAGCGGCCGCGCGAGGCGCACGGCATCAACAGCGACGACTACATCAGCGCGGAGGTCCTGTCCGGGCATGCCCTGATGGTCGATGCCGGGAGCTGGGGGCGGCTTGCCGTGCGCAAGTACTACCTGGCGCAGGACGTGGCGCGTGCGCTGGCGCTGGGCCGGATCGCGGACGTGACGTTCGTTGACGGCGACATCCACCGCCAGCGGGTGACGTGGGAGGGCGGGGTGGTCGCGCATGTGAACCGCGGCGTCAGTGATTGGCGGGTGTGCGGGCGCGTTTTGCCGCCCTATGGTTTCCTGGTTGAGTATGGCGACGGATACGCGTGTTGCGTTGAGAAGGACGCGGCGGGGAACTACCGCGAGAGCAGTATCGGACCGTCGGGTTGGTATTGCAACGCGCGCAGCGTGTCGATGGGGTCCCGGCACTATCGAATCCGCCCCCACGTGGAGGGTTTTGAACAGGTCGGTGACCGCACGTTCGAGTGGACGATGGTGTGGGACGCTCGGGAGCCTGCGCCGAGCGACCAGTGGGTCTACGTGCATTTCTGCAAGCGCGGTCACTATGGCTACTACCGGATTCGGTTCCAGGACGATCACAGGCCGAAGGTGCCCACGAGCAAGTGGCAGGGCGAGATCCGTATCCGTCGCCGGGTCACCGTGCCCGGCGACATCGACGGCGAAGTCCAGTGCGCCGTGGGGTTGCATGACAGGGGCCGCCGGCTCCGTTTGAGCGGAACGCTGGACAGCGAATCGCGTGTCGTGGTGGGCAAGTTGCAAGTGGGCAAGGGGGAGGGACGCGTGCCCATCCGCTTCCTGCCGCCGCCTTCGGGCGAGCCGTTGCCGCCGCGGAACTGGAACCCGTCCAAGCCCGTGCTCGATTTCGGGTTTGCGCGTACGGACGGGGCGTTTCGTGTTCGGCGTCGGGAGGCTGAGTTGGTGGTCACGCCGTTGCCGGACAGTCCGGCTTTTGCGGTGGTCCTGGATGTGGCGCGCCTGGCGGGCAAGCGCGGCGCGAGGGTGAGTGCCGTGCGGGCATGTGAGCTCGGGGGGGACGCGTTGGGTCCGTCAATCGATTTCAAGACCGCTGACGGGTGGCTGACCTTCCGGCACGACGGGAAGTCGGCGTGCTACCGCATCGCGGTCAGATGACCCGCCCCTCACCCGGGCCTCAGGCTTTCTTGCGTCCGGGAAGTCGCGGTGACACGGTTTCTCTGCAAACGTAGGTCCGATTTGCAATCGGACCCCAACCCCCTCGGTCGTTTCAAATGGCCTAGGGGGCGCCACGCCCGGGCGGCGTTGGGTCCGATTGCAAATCGGACCTACGTTTGCGCCGCGTGTTCCCCTCCGCATTTGCCAGGGCGCCGGTCTTCCGCTACTGTACTGTCCGTGCCAAGACAGACAGGAGAGTGCCCATGAGTTTTCGCGAGTTGCTGCTTACAGGAGTGTTGGTCATGACGTCTATTGCCGGAGGCGCCACGGCCGCGCCCGATTGGGAGAACCCCCATGTGTTGGGAATCGACAAGGAGCCGGGACATTGCACGTCCGTGCCGTTCGAGGACCTGTGGTCGGCGTCGGAGGGGTACCGGACGTCGTCGCCGTGGTTTCATTCCCTGAACGGCCGGTGGAAGTTCCACTGGGTCGGCAATCCGTCAGTGCGCCCCGTGGATTTCTACAAGCCGTCGTTCGACGTGTCGAAGTGGGATGTTATCCCTGTGCCTGCCAACTGGCAGATGTGCGGCTACGGCACGCCGATCTACACCAATATCAAGCACCCGTTCAAGGTCGAGCCGCCGCGCGTGACCTCGGAGCCGCCGAAGGATTTCACCTCCTATGCCGACCGCAATCCGGTTGGGTCGTATCGGCGTGACTTTGCGTTGCCCGAGAAGTGGGCGGGACGCGAGGTCTTCCTGCACTTTGAGGGCGTGAAGTCGGCATTCTACGTTTGGATCAACGGCGAGAAGGTCGGCTACAGCCAGGGCAGCATGACGCCGGCCGAATTCGACGTGACGCGTTTCGTCAAGCCGGGCAAGAACACGCTGGCCGTCGAGGTCTACCGTTGGTGCGACGGCAGCTATATCGAAGACCAGGACATGTGGCGGCTGAGCGGTATCTATCGCGACGTGTTTCTGTTCAGCACGGGCAAGCTTCACGTGCGTGACTTCCATGCAAAGGCCGGACTCAAGAACGACTATCGTGACGGAGTGCTGGAGCTGACGGCGGATGTGCGCAACTACGCGACGGCGGCGAGCAAGCCTGCCAAGGTGAAACTGACGTTGCTGGACGGTGACGGTGCTCCCGTGGGCGGGATGGTTCTGAAGGAGATGGATGTGCCTGCTGTACCGGCGGGGCAGGAACTTGCGGTCAAGGCGACTGTCGAGCTGCCGGGAGTTGCGCCGTGGACGGAGGAGGCGCCGAACCGCTATCGCCTGATGCTGGCGCTGGTCGACGCCGAGGACGATACGGTTGAAGTGCAGGGCTGTTTCGTGGGCTTTCGCAACGTCGAGATTCGCGGCGGCGAAGTGCTGATAAACGGTGTGCCGGTCAAGTTCAAGGGCGTTTGCCGCCACGAGCACGACCCGGACCATGGACGGCGCGTGCCGCTGGAACGGATGATCGAAGACATCAAGCTGATGAAGCAGTTCAACATCAACTGCGTGCGCACCAGTCACTACC
>CAZKRK010000483.1:0-5482 GCA_964555035.1 uncultured Victivallales bacterium
GGCCCGGGATGCCCCCAGGATGACTGGATCGCGGTCCGATACATCCGGAGCTCGAGACGGCTGCAAGGAGAGATTCACAAATCAACAATCGGAAATCGTCAATCAACGGTGTCACCGATAATTCCGTGAGGCAACGGAGACTGCACACCCCATGAAAACCATCCCGCCCCTCGTCCTTCTCGCCCTCACGACCTCCCTCCTCGCCGCCCCTTCCTACTACCGCAAACAGGACACCTGGCAGGAGACGGTCCGTCTCTCGCGCGATGCCCTGGTGGAGGAAGAGGCCCGCAGGGCCGAGGCGCGCGCCCGCGGCCCGAAACCCGTCGAACTGGAGCAGGATGGCGGGAAGCCCGCGCTGCTCGAGTTTCCCGTAGAGGGGCTGAGAGCTGTCTGCGTGGGCGGGGAGCCGCTGAAGGAGAAGAAGGGCAACACCTACTTCCTTGACGCCGGGTTCGTCGACGCCGACGGCGATTTCTCTCGTCTGAAGTCCTACGAGGGCGTGAAGAAGCACGGCGACCGGAAATGCTGGTTCGATAACGACACCAGGAGGTGGAAGCCGATCGGAGCGGGGGATAAGAACTACGAGCATGGTTTCTTCCTCGCCAATCGAACGGAGGCGGAGATCCCATGCCCCGAGGGCGCTCACAGCTTCCGGGCTATCGTCTACACGCCCGGCAGGAACAAGCCCAGGGCGAGGCGGGCCTGGGCCGGCGTCTACTCCAGGCTCAACATAGCCAACCGGGCGGCCAAAGAGCGCGAGGGAATCTGGTCGTTCGTCTACAATGACTTCCCGGAAGATGCCACCAGCGGCTCGATCGCAGCCGAGCAGAGTTCCGGGATCTGGAAAGGCGATTGGAGACCGGGCGATACAAAGGTCCTCGCCAGGCGCTACGCCAACGCGTGCATCGGCAAGCTCAAAGAAGAAGCCGACCGAATAGTCGCCGAGACAGACGCGCCGCCTCTGGCCGAGGTGCGCGCCCTCTTCGTGAAGTCCGAGGACTGCCGCGCGCGGTTGAGGGAACTCGAACGCGTCCAGCCCGACCGTCTGCGCATGGCGATCGGGGACCTCGCTGAGAGCTTCCCCAAACGCTACGCCAAAGGGACGACGCTCCTATCCGAGCTCAGCCGGTACGAGAAACGGTTGCCCGCGATGGTCGACGGGTTGAACCGGGGCGACGAGTCGGCCGTCGCCGAAGCCGACAAGTTCCTCACGTGGCAACGCGCGGCCCTCCTGGCCAATCCCCTGCTGGATTTCGACCGGCTGGTCGTCCTCCGCCGCAACGTCGGCAGCAAGGCGCGCCAAGTCATGGGACGTGAGATGGGCATGCCCCCGCTCAACTCGCACACGCTCGAGTGCGTGCGGCCCGTCGGCTGGGACCACGAAATCGACGTCCTCTCAGACCTGCGCGGCTCGTGCAGGCTCGAGAGACTCTACAAGCCGCGGAACGCAGAGATCGTCAGCGAGATCGACCTGCATTTCGACGCCGAGCGGATGATGTTCTCATCGGCGGACAGTCACGAGCGCTGGCACGTCTTCGAGATCAACGTGGACGGGACCGGCCTCAAGCAGCTCACGCCGCCGGACCACGAAGATGTCGACTTCTTCGACTCCTGCTATCTGCCGGACGGCAGAATCGTCACCACGTCGACCGCGCCGTTCGCCGCGTTGCCGTGCGAGAACGGCAGCAAGCACATGGCCTGCCTCTACCTGCTCGACCCGGCCACCGGCAAAATGCGTCAGCTCACCTTTGAACAGGACAGCGACTGGTGCCCGACCATGCTGCCGAACGGACGCCTCCTTTACCTGCGCTGGGAATACACGGACACGCCGCACTATTTCACGCGTATTCTCTTCCACTGCAATCCCGACGGCACGGACCAGAAGGAGTTCTACGGCAGTAATTCGTACTTCCCGAACGCGTTCTTCTTTGCCCGTCCCATTCCCGGCCGGCCTACCCAGGTGGTTGGCATCGTGGGCGGCCACCACGGCATTACCCGTTCCGGGCGGATGCTGATCCTCGACACGGCCCGCGGCCGCCACGAGGCCGACGGCGTCGTCCAGGAGATCCCCGGCTACGGGAAGGAAGTCGAGCCTATCGTCCGTGACCGCCTGGTCGACGGAGTCTGGCCGCAGTTCATCCACCCCTATCCACTCAGTGACAAGTACTACCTGGTCTCGATGAAGCGCGACAAGGCTGCGCTCTGGGGGATCTATCTCGTCGACGTGTTCGACAACATCACGCTCCTGAAGGAAGTCGAAGGCGCGGCCCTCCTGGAACCCTACCCGTTGAAACCGCGCCCCACGCCGCCCATCGTGCCCGACGTGGTCGAGGAGGGCAACAAGACCGCCACGTTCCTGCTCATGGACGTGTACGCCGGCCCCGGCCTGAAAGGCGTGCCGCGCGGCACGGTCAAGAACCTGCGCCTCTTCGCCTACCACTACTGCTACAGGAATACGGGCGGCCACGCCAGCGTGGGTGTAGAAAGCAGTTGGGACATCAAGCGCGTGCTGGGCACCGTCCCGGTCGAACCGGACGGGTCGGCCTTTTTCGAGGTGCCCGCCAACACGCCCTTCTCCATTCAGCCGCTGGACAAGGACGGGCGCGCGCTGCAGCTCATGCGGAGCTGGACCGTCGGCATGCCGGGAGAGGTCGTATCGTGCATCGGCTGCCACCTCCCGCAGAACGAGGCTGCTTCGGCGGAGCCGGCGGTGGTTGCCGCCAAGCGCAAGCCGTCCAAAATCCGGCCGTGGCAGGGTCCGGTGCGTCCTTTCGCGTTCCGGTTCGAGGTACAGCCGGTGCTCGACCGCTATTGCGTCGGCTGCCACAACGGCAGGGAGGGGCGCCCGGACTTCCGCCCCGCGGGCGAGCGCGTGGCCTACAAGGCGGACAAGGCCTACATGTGTCTGCAGCCCTATGTCCGTCGTCCCGGCCCCGAGGGGGACTACCACGTCCTGAAGCCGATGGAGTACCACGCCTCCACCAGTGAGCTGATCCAGATGCTCGAGAAGGGGCATCACAACGTGCAGCTCAATGCGGAGTCGAAAGAACGTCTCTATACGTGGATCGATCTCAACGCCCCGTACCGCGGCAAGTGGGCGCCGCAGGGCGGACTGGACAAGCGCCGCCTCGACCTGGCCCGCAAGTACGCCAACGTTGACACCTACCCGGAAGGCGAGTACGACCGCATGGAGCGGGAGGCGGCCGAACGCGGGCCGATCGAGCCCGTCGTGCCGAAACCCGTCCCCCGCCCGGAGTACCGCCTCCTTCTTCCGGAGGGCTGGCCGTTCGACGCGGACAAGGCACGGAAACTCCAGGCCGCCGCCATGGCCGCCGCAAAGGGAACCTACGCCACGGACATCGCGGCAGACGGCACGCAGCCGGAATTTGCCGGGCGAACGCTCGACCTCGGGAGTGGCGTGAAGTTGGGTTTTGTGCTCGTGCCCGCCGGTGAGTTCATTATGGGCAGCTTCGACGGACCACTGGACGAAACCCCGCCCTCGCGCGTGAAAATCGAGAAGCCGTTCTGGATGAGCATCACCGAAATCAGCAACGAACAGTACGCCCGCTTCGATCCCGCGCACGACAGCGCCTACTTCGACCGCATGGGCAAGGACCACAACGACCGCGGCTATCCGGCGAACGCTCCCGACCAGCCGGTCATTCGCGTTTCCTGGAACCGCGCCACGGCGTTTTGCCGTTGGCTGGCGGAGAAGAGTGGCGAGAGGATCGCGCTGCCGACCGAGGCGCAGTGGGAGTGGGCCTGCCGGGCGGGAAGTCAGGGCCCGTTCTGGTTCGGCGAGGCCGACGGCGATTTCGGCAAGTATGCCAACCTCGCCGACCGCAGCGGGTCGCGCGCCGGTCCCAACCTGCCCGTGGCCACCGGTATCAGCGACGGCGCCCGGTTCGGGGTGCCGGCCGGCCGCTACCTTCCCAACCCGTGGGGTCTGATCGATATGCACGGCAACGTGTGGGAGTGGACCCGCTCAACCTACGAGCCGTACCCCTACCACGACGGTGACGGCCGCAACGCGGACACCGCCGGGCGCAAGGTCGTCCGCGGCGGCTCCTGGCGCGACCGCCCTCATCGTGCCACCGCGTCCTACCGTCTCGCGTACCAACCCTACCAACCGGTCGTCAACGTCGGGATCCGGGTGGTCCTGGAAGGAACGCAGTAACCATGGATTGTACGAAAAGGCCCTGGAGACGGCGGTCCTCCGCCGCTCCGCGCAAGTGTGAGTGCGCTCGCCGAAACAAGGGAAAACTCCGCTCATCTCTGTTTGCGACTGTGTTCAACTCTTTGCCCGTAACGGCGGAGGACCGCCGTCTCCAGATTGAATTGGCGGCGCGTTTTGAGGACGTCCGCCCTTTCTTGCATGGGATTTGACGATGAGGAAGCTCTACACCGTTTTGGGCGCTGTTCTCTTGTTCTGCGCGGGTTGCGGCGACGGGAGAGGGACAGAGCGCCGTCGAACCCACGCTGCGACCGAGAAAGCGCGGGAGCCGGCCGCCGCCGCGTCCGGTGACTGGCCGACATGTATCAGGCAGACATGGTCCAACGGGATCGAGCGACTCGTGGCGGAAGGCGGGGCATATCGCGTCACGCTGTGTGCGCGGAAGGCGAACGACCTCTCCCCTCTGCGGGGAGCGCCGCTCATCGACCTGGACGTCCGATCGACGTCCGCTGTCGACCTGTCTCCCCTGGCCGGTATCCCCTTGAAGCGGTTGATTTGCCCGAGCTCGGTCTCGAATCTCGCGCCCATTGCCGGCATGCCGTTGGAAGAGCTGTTCATCGTGAATTCCGCACTCGAGGACTTGTCGCCACTGGTGGGCGTGCCGCTGCGACGGTTGGTTTGCGCGGAGACTATGGTGACGGACCTGTCGCCGCTCAAGCAGTCGCCGTTGGAAGACCTGGAGATTTATCGGTCCCGGATTGTCGACCTGGCGCCGCTCCGCGGGCTGCCCCTGACGAAGCTGGACTGCAGCATTAGCCCGGTTCGGGACCTTACCCCGCTCCACGGCGCGCCACTGTCCGTTCTGCGCGCGAACGGCACCAGCGTTGCCGACCTGGCGCCCCTCAAAGGAATGCCGCTCAGGATCCTGATGGTGGCGAGGACGGAGGTGAGCGACCTCACGCCGCTCAAAGGGATGGAACTGGTAACCCTGGACATTGCCCATACGCCGGTCAGCGATCTCGGTCCATTGCAGGGGATGCCCCTGCGGTCACTCTCTCTCTCCCCCCGCCGGATTCGGAAAGGCATGGACGTCATCAAAACGCTGCCCGACCTCAAGAAGATTATGGTATGGGGCGAGGGTGAACGCGTTAGCGGAAGACAGCTCTCGCCCACGGAGTTCTGGGAGGAGAGGTGAGGCTGTGCACGAGTGCCCGTAGCCGCCTACGGTAGAGAGAGCAGTCGCCCTCGCCACGATTCCACACTTGCGAAAGTGTGGAATTGAGCACTGGCCGGTCCCGCCCTCGGTGC
>CAZKRK010000484.1:0-5429 GCA_964555035.1 uncultured Victivallales bacterium
CCGCTCCTGCGACACAAGGTCGCAGGGGGCGTGGCCATAATGAGAATTGCTGCGTGGGCCCGGAGGGCTACAACTGCCGCGGATTCCCAAACAGATCCACGTTTTCGATTGTGAACGGGACTTCGTGCTTCCGTTGGGCTTCGTAGACCTCGAGCACGATGCGCCCTTCCGTGGGGAACTTGCCCTTGGTGGTGTACTCGAACGAACACTTCTCCTCGCCCCACGACGACGACCCGGTCCCGTCAAACTCGATTTCGAAGTCGTCCTTGTCGAAGAAAGTGACGGACTTGATGGAGTCCTTGTCCAGCTCAAGCTGGAGCTTCAACGTCGTGCCGCCGTCGACCCACTCGGACGGTTTGACGCTCTTGATCGTGGCCCCGAACTCCGTACCCTTGACCCCCGTCTCGAACCGCGTGATGCCGACATCGGCCTTGCGCGTCGTGCCGGCGCACCGGTAACGCACGATGCCGCACAGCTCCTTGATGCCCCGGGCCCCTTTCGGCAGCGGCGCGAGTTTGAACGTAAAAGCAGCCGCGGTGCGATCGTCCGACAGATCCGGGAAGTTCGCCTTGCGCTCCCATTCGCGTTCGGGCATGAGATCGGCGCCCGTATCCGCCACGACCCGCTCGACCAGCGCCTCGTCAAGATTCACGATCGCGCCGTCGAACTCGGCAATCACACAGACGCTGTAGCCGGCGGGATGATTGAACGGCCGCAACCCCGTCTTCTCTTCCACATCGCCGACGTAGCGGATTCCACCGACGCTGACTTTCTTCAGCCCCTCGCCGGGTTTGACCGGTTCGACCAGCGCCACATCGCGGATGTTGAGCGCCTTGGCCACGGCGGGATAGGCCTTGCGCGCGGCTTCCACCTCGACCGCGTAGTCGAAGAGGGGTTCAAAGGGACCCTCCAGTACGGCTTCGATCGGTGCCTTCTCGCCAAACAGGGCTTCGTTGAAGGCCAGCACGTCACCCGGGCCGTCCTTCATCGTCTTGCGGCCGGTCACGACGCATTCGCGAACATAGGCGTCGTCGGCCATCGTTTTGTCGAAGGCCGCCAGCAACTTCGGGCCGTCGAATCCGACCGATAGGCTCCCGTCATCGAGCTTCCTCAAGTTGGCCGAGCGTTGCAGCGTCCCCGGCAGAATGAAAGTGCTCTCCGACTTCATGGACGCGAAGATGCCGGCCACCATCGGTTTCGCGGCCCGGTACTCCGTCCGTTGCTTCTTGATCGCCGCGGCGATCTCCTCCCCCGTCATCTCTTTCCTGGCGGACGCCGCTTCCTCTTTCTTCTCCCTGCCCATGTTAACCGTAAAGGTGAGGCTGTTTTCTTCCCGATGGATGTCTATCACGTTCTCGCCCAGGTTCTGGAACTTGACGCGTGAAACGTCGCGAAAGTACCCCGTGCCGCTGAACACGGTCCGACCGTCTTCGCCGACCTTGGCGGTCACGTCCTTCCATACCTCGATTCCCTTGGCATTCTTCATCAGGTCCCTGGCCGCCTTGCGGGCCTTGGATTCGGGGTCCTTCCTGTCCGTTCCCATCGCAATCATCATGGGGGTGAACCTGGCCTCCAGATGCACCTTTCCCGTTCCGTCGGGGTTGACGGTGTAGGTGCTCCCGGTTTCGTAGCAGCCACCGGCCAGCAGGGCGGCGAAGACGAGCATGACGGGCACAATCGCGTGGCGATGCATAGCGGAACTCCTTTTTTCGGTCTTGGCGCCCATCCTGCGGGATGGAGACGCGGAACGCAACCGCGAATCCGGAGGGTCATGCGGCCGCGGAACGGCATGTGGCACTGAGGCTTGCGGTGAGCGACTACGCCGACTCGTTTCCCTAGTGCTCCTGGGCGTGAATAGAGGGTGTCCGAAAAGCCCCTGGAGACGGGCGTTTCGCAAACGTAGACCTTTTCGGATGGGTCTAGTCTGTCGATCGAGTTGGGGTGAGAGTAGGGGTGAAGTTCACGCCTGCCGCGCCACCACCCGGAACACCTTGTCGTTGCGTCGCACGCGGGCGGGAGTGGGCGTGGTGATTACGGCCCCGTGCGCGGCCGTGTCCGCCGGCCGGTCGTCGGCATACATCCCGGCCAGGGCAAAGTGCAGCGCTCCCGTTGTCGATCCCTCGACGAGCAGTTCATCGCCGACGTCGAGGCGCTCCAACCACAGCTTGAATTCCATGATGCCGGCTTTGGCAAAGTAGTTTGTCACCACGCCGAGCTGCTCGCGCCTGGTCGTAGCCTGCGAGTTCTGCGTCTCGGCCCAGGCGTCCAACCGTTTCCCAAGATAGTACCCGCCCATCCAGAACCCGCGGTTGAACACGCTGCGAAGGTCCGCCAGCCACTCCTCCGTTGCCGTGGGGTCATAACGGTCTTCATTCAAAGCGGTGAGCGCTTCACGGTAGACACGCGTGACCGTGCCTACGTAGTCAGCCGTGCGCCCACGCCCTTCGATCTTAAGAACGGACGCGCCGGAAGCGACAAGGCGGTCCAGGTGCTGTATCAGGCATATGTCTTTCGGCGACATGACGAACTCGTTGTCGAGCGCCAGCTCGGCGCCGGTCTCGTCGTCGACAACACGATAGCGACGGCGGCACGGCTGCTGGCAGACCCCGCGGTTGCCGGACGTGTTGACCGTTGCCAGGCTCATGTGGCACAGCCCCGATACCCCCACGCAGAGCGCACCGTGTACGAACAGCTCGATGCGCACCTGTTCGCCGGAGGGACCGCGAATGCCCTCCTCGCGAATTGCGCGGCAGATGCGGCTGACCTGGTCCAGCGTGAGCTCGCGGGCGAGGACGATGACATCGGCGAATTGCGCGTAGAACCGCACGGCAGCCAGGTTGGAGACGTTGGCCTGAACCGAGACGTGCACCGGAAGTCCCAGGTCGCGTGCGCATTGCATGACGGCAATATCCCCCGCGATCACGGCCGAAACGCCGGCGGCCTTTGCCGCTTCGCAAAGGCCGCGCACGGCGGACATCTCTTCATCGTAAACGATCGTGTTGAGCGCCAGGTAGCTGCGCAGGCCGCACCACCGGCAGATCCGCGCGACTTTCCGCAGTTCAGCCGGTTCGAAATTCCTGGCGCCGCGCGCGCGCATGTTCAGCTCGCCGACGCCGAAATAGACCGAATCCGCACCGGCGCGTATCGCGGCCGCCAGTGCGGCAAATGACCCCGCGGGAGCTGTCAATTCCATTCTTGAAACGTCCATCGTTCAGCCTTCAGGTTTCAACGTCGGAATGGTATAAAGCATAGCGCCCGAGATGAAAAGCACATGAACATCGAGCATCCCCACAGTTCGCCGCCGTACTACACCTACCGCCGCTACATGATCGACACCTACGGCAGCCCGCTTTTTCGCGTGCCGATCGACACCGGTCACGGGTGTCCCAACCGCGGCCCCGACGGCAGCGGCGGCTGCACGTTCTGCGCCGAAGACGGCGGCCGGTCGCAGCAGACGCAGGGCCGCGAGACGCTCGAGGAGCAGATTGCGGCCGGCGTAGCCTTTTCCCGCCGGCGCTATGACGCGACACGCTTTCTGGCTTACGTGCAGGCCTACACCGGGACCTTTGCCTCCGTACCGGAGCTGCGCGCCACGCTGCAGTCGATTCTGACCGCCTTCTCCTTCGATGCCCTGAGCATCGGGACGCGTCCCGACTGCCTCAAAGCGGAAACACTGGAGTTCCTCGGGGAGCTTGCAGGCGAGGTCGAGCTATGGGTGGAATTAGGCGTTCAGACCGTGCATGACGCCACCCTGCGCCGGGTGCGACGCGGCCACGACTGGAATTGCAGCCGCGATGCGATCCTGGCCCTGGAGTCGCGCGGCATCAAGGTCGCTCCCCACGTGATCATCGGGCTGCCCGGCGAAACCGAGGAGCATTTCCGAGCCACGGCCGTCGAGCTGGGGCGTTTGCCGATTGCGGCTGTCAAGATCCACAATCTGCACGTGATCGAGGGTACCCGGTTAGCTGAAGAGTTCGGGCGCGAGCCCTTCACGGTTTACGATGAATACGAATATGTCGATCTGCTGATCGACTTCATGCGCCGCCTGCCGCCCCGTTTGCCGATCATGCGTATCGTCACCGACACCCCGCGAGACCGGCTCGCAGCTCCCCGCTGGGGGATGTCCAAAGTGCAGTTCATCCCCTATGTTATCGGGCAAATGCAACGACGTGGTGTGAAACAGGGAGATCTGGCGTGACACTTCAATCCGTTGTCGGGGGGGTCCGTAGAACCGTTCTCCAGGACGGTTCCAGACCACGCGCGGTCCCGTGCTCCCGCTCCGGCTCTGCTGAACCGTCCTGGAGAACGGTTCTACGGAACCCCCTCACGTCGCCTGGAAAGCGAAACGCCCGGGGACGATACTCACGTGAAAGGTAGATCCATGAGTCGGTTTACGCGTACGGAGTTGTTGCTGGGTGCGGACGCCGTGGGACGGTTGCGGGGAGCGCACGTCGCTGTCGCGGGTATGGGCGCCGTCGGGTCTTTCGCGGTCGAGGCACTGGCGCGGTCGGGGGTCGGTCACCTGCGGCTGGTGGATTTCGACACGGTCCACGCCAGCAATGTCAATCGGCAGCTCTATGCGCTCGAGTCGACCATGGAACGCCCCAAGGTTGAGATTGCGGCGCAGCGGGTGCGGGACATCAACCCCGAGTGCGACGTTGAGACGGTCGAAGTGTTCATCCGCCGCGACACGGCGCCCCGGGTCATCGCGCCGCCGGTCGACTGCGTCATCGACGCAATCGACAGCCTCGGGCCCAAGATCGAGCTGCTTGTGGCTTGCGTCAACGCCGGCGTTCCCGTCGTTTCGGCCATGGGCGCCGCGCGTAAGACCGATCCGCTTTCCGTCCGCGTGGCAGACGTCTTCGAGTCCAACACGTGTCCCCTGGCGCGTTTCGTGCGCAAGCGACTGCGCCGGCGCGGCGTCACCGGCGGCGTACGCTGCGTGTTTTCGGTCGAACCGGCATCGGAGCACGCACTGGGCGAGGCTGAGAACACGGTTGAGGAGTGGCAGTCCCCCGAGCTGGGACAGGCTCGACAACCTCTGGGGAGCCTGGTTTGCGTGACTGGCACGGTCGGTCTCGTGGCTGCCCGCGAGGTCATCGCCACGCTGGTAGGAACTCCGCAAGAAGGCTCTTCTGTTGATTGACGATTTCTGGTTTCAAAGATCACAGATGAATGGCACTAGCCTGGAATGGCACTTACTTAAGCGAGATCCCTCGCCCTTGCGGCGTGGGATCTCGCTCAGGCTCACAAATCAAGAACCATCAATCGCTGATCGTCAATCAGACACCCTTGACTTCAGCCCGTCGCGGACACATTCTTGTTTCTCTTTGACAAACCGCGCTCCGCTATCGGCCTCGATCCGGCCATCAAGACGGATGAAAGCGGGGAGTCGGTCAACGCGAACGGCGACGCGAACGGTTAACGAT
>CAZKRK010000485.1:0-5397 GCA_964555035.1 uncultured Victivallales bacterium
GGCGTGGCCATAATGAGAATTGCTGGGCAGACTTGGTGATCCCTTGTATTGACCGCGATAGCGTGCCATACTGCCCGCGAGTGGATTGAAACTGAAGAGGTGTCGAAGATGAAGAAGATCTCCTTCTGGCTGGCCTTGGCCACGGCGGGTATGACGGTGACGGTTTCGACGACAGCGGCGACCATAACCTGGGACGGAGAGGTCGATGGGAGCTGGGCCAACCCGACCAACTGGGTGGGTGACGCCCTGCCCACAACCGGCGATCGTGTTGAATTCGGCACGAACACCGCCGTCACGGTCGTGACCAACGATCTCGCAGACGGTCTCCCGGTCAACGGCATCAACTTCTTCGCCACCAACCACGGGGGCGGCTTCCTGCTTGTCGGCACCAACAGCATTCAAATCAACGCCTCCATCGACACGGCGACCCCCACCGGCACGGGCGTGGTGCATGACACGATTGCGGTGGATCTCGACGTGAGCGGCAACCGCGATATCTTCGCCAGGAACAGCGGCAAGGACTACCACAACCTGACCATCGACGGGGTGGTCAGTGGAGATCGCCTGACCAAGAAGGGCAGCGGAACGCTGACCCTCAACGGCGCCAACGTCAATTCCGGTTTCTGGATCAACGCCGGCGTGCTGGTCGTGAATGACGACGAGGCCCTGGGCGGCGACAACGCGTTCACCGGGGGCAACACGACGCTGCAGCTCGGGAACGGCGTCACCGTCGCCGATCCCCTGACCGTCGCGAACGCCGGCAACAACAAGATCCTGCAGTTGGAAAACGGCGCGTCGAACACGGCCGAGTACGCGGGAACGATTACGCTGGAAGAGACGACCGACGGGAATTTCGATGTCGCCGCAAACGCCACGGGGGGCAATTTCAACTTCAACCAGGTCCTTGCCATCTCGGGCCGGATCACGGGTGACGGCTTTGCCGCCGATGGCAACGCGATCGTGCTCAGCAAGGACGGCGTGGTGGCATTGAGCAACCCCGACAACGATTTCACGGGCGGAATCACCCTCAACCATGGCGGCGCGACGTTGCGCATCGTCGATGACGGCGCGCTCGGCAGCGCCCGTGTCCGACTGAACCAGGGCGACACCAAGGTGCGGCTTCTCGACGGGGTCACTGTCGACAACGCCCTCCTCCTTACCGACGAAGGCGGCCGCAAACAGATCCGGCTGGAGGGGATGACCGGGAACGCCGCGACCTGGAGCGGCCCCGTCGCCGTGGAAGAGACGGGCAACTCCAACTTCGAGCTCGTCTTGAATGGTGACGATGCCAGCGGCAGCAACGGTACGAACAACGACCCTAACCAGGTATTGACAATCAGCGGTCCGATCACGTCGACCAACGGTGCCGGCATCGAAATCCGGGGGGACGGAATTGTGCAGTTGAGCAATCCCTCGAACGATATTGCCGACAGGATCTGGGTTAACTATGTCGGCGCGACGTTGCGTCTTCTGGACGGCGGCGCCGTGGGGAGTTCAGGCACCAACTTCATTCTTCTGCCCTCAGGCAACACCTGGCTGGAGCTGGGCGACGGCGTTGTCGTGGGCACGCAGACCACCCTTCAACTCAACAACACGGGTAATCACGGGCTGCGACTCTACAACGCGCTGGACGGCATCGCGGAAACCGCGACCTTCGGCGGCAACATCAGGATCGACGAGACCAATCCCGACCAGTCCAGGTTCGTCGTACCCGATGACGTGGACACGCTCACCCTGACCGGCGTCATCTCCGACCTGGACACCGATGCGGGTGGCATGCGCATCCGCGGGGACGGCACGGTCATCTTCAGGGGTAGTACGCCAAACACGTTTTCCGGCAATATCAGACTTGGAGACGGAGGTGCTTGTACCTGGAACGGATCCAGCGGGAACAGGCACGGGTTCGTCGTCGTCTACCGTGCCGACGCGCTGGGAACCGGGCGGCTGGACGGCCGGGGCGCACAGCTCCGCACGGGCGTCCCGGGGCTCGTCATCGCCAACGACATCGTCTTCGGTGGCGGTTACTTGCGCCTGGGAGGGACGAACGACTTCGAGCTCGGCGGGGATGTGACGGTTACCGACACGGACGTCATCGGCCACTACGGGCTGGACGGGCACACCATCACCCTGAGCGGCGATATCGACATCTCGCCCAGCAACGGGACGCTGAGAATCGAGGGGGGGGACAACTACGACCACGGCACGCTGATTTTCGACGGTACGATCACATGTACCAACGGTGGCAACTTCGAACTGGATTACCGGTACGAGGATGGAGATATCTATCTAAACGGAACCAACACCTACACGGGCAAAACCCGGATAGAGAGCGGCACGCTGCACATCTACCAGGAAGCGAACATGGGCGGCAACCCCGCCGCGTTCGATCCCGATGCGTTGGACCTGTCCGCGAACCAGGGCGGCACACTCCACATCACGGAGACCTTTGCCGTCGACGATCCCAATCGCGGCATCATGATTGGGGGGACCGAGGGCGACGACGTGATCGATGTGGACGCGACGAAGACGCTCACCATCGGCAGCGCCAACGTAATCGCCTACAGCGGCGCCGGGGACCATGACCTGGTCAAGAACGGCGACGGCACGCTGGTCCTGCAGGCGGCCAATACGTACACGCTGGATACGCGCATCGACGGCGGCATGCTGGCGCTGACCAACGGCGCCGCGATCATGGACGGCACGGCCGTCATCCTGGCCAATGCGACCGGTGCGGTTTTGCGGCTCGATACCGATGAGACCATCGGTTCCCTCTCCGGCGGAGGTGCCATGGGTGGTGACGTCGCGCTCCAGGCCAACAGTCTGACGATCAGCAACGACGCGAACGCCGTCTATGCCGGCGTCATCGGCGGGACCGGCGGCCTGAGCAAGAACGGCGCCGGCACGTTGACGCTTTCCGGCGCCGGCACGCTGACCGGGGCAACCGCGGTCAACGCGGGCAAGCTGATCCTGAGCGGCACGGTGGGCGGATCGCTCACCATGGCCGACGGCACGACGCTTGGCGGCGAGGGCAGCGCCGCGGGCACGGTCACGCTGGGGTCGGCAACCGGCATCGCCCTGGCCATCGACGGCGTCACCGAAACGGCCGCCTTCACCGCGCTGGGCGAGCTCGACGTCAGCGGCGGCATCCATACCGTCATCCTCGAGGCCACACCCGTTACCGGCGGCACTTTCACGGTGATCGGTTACGCAGGAACGCTGACGGGGGACACGACGAACTTCCAACTGCAAGACGCGGGCCAGTACCGCTCTGCCGTCTTCGTCGACACGGGATCGGCGATCACCCTCAACGTCGGCAACCAGGTCGCCACATGGAACAACGCGTCCGCGAACGGCCTGTGGGACGTCAACACCTCGACGAACTGGACCTCGACTGAGGGCAAGTTCTTCACCGGCGATGCGGTCGTCTTCGGGGACACGGCCGCGGGCATCGTGACGCTTCAGACCAACGTGAACCCGGTTTCGGTCCTGTTCGCCAATACGACCGGCAACACCTACACGCTGACCAACACCGTGACGGCCCTGGCGGCTCCGGCGGGAATCGCGGTGGCCGGCTCCGGCGACGTCACCATCGCAAATACCATCGCCGGTTCGACGCCGATCGTGCATTCCGGGAGCGGCATCCTGACCCTCACGGCTTCGAACACGTTCACCGGCGGCATCACGGTGAAGCCGGGTGCCACGTTCAAGGGAGGCGGGATCGAACACCCCGCGGAGAGCAGGGTACTGGGCGATACGTCGCAGGATACGGTCGTCACAGTCGAGAGCGGCGGCACGTTTGACGTCAACGGCAATCGCAGGTTCAAGACGTACCGTGCCGGCAGCATCAGGGTGAGTGGCGCCGGAGTCGGAGGGAACGGGGCGATTGTGAATACGGGTGCAAGCGGGAACAACGCGTTCTCCACGCAGATCGACCTCCTCGGCGACACCACCGTCGGGGGCACGGCGCGGTTCGACATCGACGGCGCCATCACCACCACGGCGTCGGGCGTCACGGTCACAAAGGTCGGTAGCAGCCAGGTCGTTCTGGGCGGCAACAACGACTCCGCGTCCATTTCCAACTTCGTTGTCAACAGCGGGATTCTCCAGTTCGAGAATCACGACGGCGGCGGCAACGCCCACGTAACGGTGAACAGCGGGGGGATACTCCGGGCATGGATCGGGCCGGACGGCACGCGTCGCGTCGACAACGACGTCACCTTGAACGGCGGAACGATCAACGGAATTGGGACGAAGACGACGGGGCGTTACGAAGGAACCGTCGATGTAGTCGCGGACAGCCGGATCGATCCTAACAACAACAATCGGTTCATCGAGCTGGCGGGCGCGCTGACCGGCGCCAGCCGGGTCGACCTCGGCAACGGCACCATCCGGCTGACCGGAGACATGTCGGGCTACACGGGGTTGCTGAACCTGTCTGAGGCGAACGGCGTCCTGGCCGTGAGCGGAACGGACAACGCGGTCAGCTCGTTCGATGCCATCGCGGGTACATATGTCGAGAACGGCAACGCGGCGCCCGGCACGCTCACGCTGGGCGGCGACAACGCCGATATGGCGCCGCCCTGTCTCTTCCGTGACGGTGCGGGCGGCGGAACGCTCGGCCTCACCAAGACCGGCAGCGGCACGTTGACGTTGACGGAAGCCAACACCTACAGCGGCGCGACGACGGTTGCGAGCGGCACGTTGCTGGCGAACGGCGACAGTACGAACGCGGTCGGGGCCGTGACGGTTGCCGCGGGTGCGACGTTCGGCGGATCGGGCGCGATCGGTGGCGCGGTGTCGGTTGACGGCACGCTGGCCCCGGGCGCAGGCATCGAGTCGCTGCTCACGGGTGCGGTCAGTCTTCGGGATGGAGCCACGCTTGCGGTCGAGTTGGATTCCAGCGCCGCGAAAGAAGAGGGCGCCGATCTGCTCGTGATTGACGGTGACCTGGCCCTGGCGGGGACGGTCAACCTGGCACTGACCGATGTGGCGGCCTCTGCCGAGCCTCGCGAGCGGACCATCACGCTGATCAACTACACCGGAACCTGGAACGGCGGCAAGCTGACGTATGGCGGAGTGGAGTTGAACGAGGGCGACGTCATCAAGGACGACGGCAACGCGTGGCAGATCGACTACGACGCCACTACGGGCGGGGAGAATTACCCCGGGGACCAGGTTGGCGGTTCCTTTGTGAATCTCGAGAGCGTGCCGTGGGGCATGACGATTATGGTACGGTAGGACGGGGTCGATCCACGCCGTAGATCCCACGATTCGCACAGGATCGGTGTGGCCGTTCCTCTACGGTTGTGCCCAAATCTCACGATTCTTGTCTGTGGGGCGCACCTGCGATTTGTTGCACTTGCTTTGGGCCACCGCCGGCCTTGTGCCGGTGGATCC
>CAZKRK010000486.1:0-5370 GCA_964555035.1 uncultured Victivallales bacterium
TCTCGGGGGTGTTCCGAGGTTTCGCGCACCTGGAGAAGCATTACTCGGAGTCGGGACTGATCCATCGCCTGGAACCGGTGGAGCAGTGGTTCTGGGTGCGGGATGGGCTTTTCGGTGACTGGGAGTACAACGAGAACGCTGTGAGCGGGCGGTACAAGGGGATTCCGGTCGAGCGGAACGATTTCGTGATCTTCGAGACCGCGCCATTGAACCGGATTCTCTCGATGCTATACCTGCGGAAGAACCTTAGTCAGAAGGACTGGGATTCGTTCCTGGAGGTGTACGGGATTCCATCGATCTTCCTGGTGGGGCCACCGAATACGCCGTCGGCGAAAGAAGAGGAGTACCAGACGATTGCGGAACAGATCATCTCTGACGGGCGGGGGTATTTGCCACACGGGAGCGACATCAAGTATGTGACCGGGGGCGGGAGCAAACCGCCGTTCCTGGAGCATATCGAATACATCGACCGGCAAATCACGATCGCGGCGACGGGCGGACTGCTGACGATGTTGTCAGAATCGGGATCCGGGACGCTGGCCGGCAGCGCACACTCCGAGACTTTCATGCAGATCGCCCGGAGTGATGCGGTGCTGCTGGGCGGGGTACTGCAGCGGGACATCGACGTTCCGGTCCTGAACGAGTTCTTCCCAGGGTATCCGGTGCAGGCGTATTTCGAGTTCGCGCCAGTGGCGACGAAGGAGGCCAGCCGGGTTGTCGAGGACGCCGCGCAGCTCGCGTCGGTCGGTGTACCGATCGATCCGAAAGAGATCTCGGAGAAGACGGGGTATCAGTTGGCAGGGAGCAGTTGGCAGTAGGCAGTTCTCATGCAGTGTGCAGATGTGCTCAACTGTTGACGTTGGCGCACCAAGGGTCGGCATTCTTGATCATGGACCCGATGAGTTTGCCGACCTCTTCGGAAAGAGCGATGAGGTCGGCGTGCCGTGTTGCGTGGATGTAACCGCATGCAAGTGCCGAATCGAGCCAGTGCTGGGTCTCGGCGTTCTCGCCATCCGCGTCTGTGAGCTTCGACGTGAAATGTGCCTGGTACCGGCGCTTCCTCCAAGCCTCCGCGATGTTGGCACCTACGGAGCGTGAGGATCGCCGCCCCTGATCCGTGAGAGCGTACATCTCTTCCTTCGGAAACGCCTTGGACGTCTCGAAAACGGCCTGCTGGAGGTCGAAGGCTTTCTGATACGCAGTCAGGTCCCCATGGTCCGTCACTCGCATCCGTCGGTCCACCCTTCCCTGCCGGTTAAAGACTGCCAACTGTCCACCGCTAACTGCTCTCACGGAGCCCCGTTGATTTCTGTGCTGTGATTGAAGGCAGAGGCAACCGCCATTTCTGATTCGCATTGTAGAAACCATGGGGGGCGAAGTGAAGCTGATCAATACAGGTTGGACCGATGAGGCCCGTGCCGCGTCCCTGGCCGTGCGCCGGGCGAAGGCGAAGGAACGTCGGCGCAGGCGGGAGATTGAGGAGCTGTTCGAGTGGCAACGGCAGAGTCGGGGCAGGGATTTTATGGGGAACTGGTATCCCCGGGGACGTGATGGTCGGCGCAATGATCCGCACTACGGGCAGTCGACTAAGGAGGCACCTTACGGCTGGGTCGAGGGGACGATGGAACCACGGAAGGAGCCTCTGTACGACGGGCGGGGCCGGCCGATCATCCCGCGGCCCTGGAAGGACATTCACCGTCCGGAGAAGAAGGGTGGACGCTGGAAGTTCATCCAGGCGGACGACGGGGCAGCATTCCCAACGCCGGTCTACGTGGGCGGCGTGGCCGAACAGAAGACGCGTGAGTGGCTCAAGAAGCGGGACGAGGCGGAAGCGTACTGGGGGCGGTTCGGCAGAAGGAAACGCTGGTTCGACAGAAACCCTGACGCCACGGAGGAAGAGTGGAGGAAGCACGACGAAGAACAGCGCCGGAAGTACGAAGAGCGACGCCGGGTTGATGACGAGGAGTTTGAGCGGTGGCAGCGGGCGATACTGGGTAAGGGACAGGGCGCGCGCATGATCACCCAGCCCGGTCACCAGAGCCTTCGGCACGGTGACCGGCAAAGCGGATCGGTTGATTCTGGGACTGGTAGTGAGGAGGGCGACGGAAATGGTCGCCGGAAGACTACCAGGAGGAACCGACAGCCGATGAATACGTTAATTCTGAATCCGCCTACGCCAAGGCTCCGGCGGACAAGTCGTGAGGGAATATGAACACGCTGATCCTAAACAGAGAGACTTTCGAGATGCCGGCTGACGGCTGGTATCAGATCGCGCCCCTGGGCGAGTTTCCACACCGGCCGTCTGGCGTCGTGCAGGTCGTCGACAAGGCCGCTTGTGACGCCATGGCGAATGCATTCGGGAAGGAAGCAGGGAAACCCAACTTCGCTGGTCTACTGATCGACTTCGATCACTTCTCCCTGGACGACAAGCTGAAGTCGGAGGCGGCTGGCTGGATCACGGAGCTCGAGAACCGCGATACCGGTTTGTGGGCCAAGATCCGGTGGAGCGATGTCGGCGAAGAATGCGTGAAGGGCGGGCGGTATCGGTTCCTGTCGCCGGTATGGTCGCAACGGGATTGTGAGGACCTGGGCAACGGACGGTTGCGGCCCGTGAAGCTGCTGAACGCGGCGGTGACGAATGATCCCAATCTGAAGGGGATGGTGCCCCTGTCAAACCGGCACGCTGGGCCGGATGCCGGGGTATCCCCCTCCGCCAAGGCTTCGGGGGACCAGCCAGAGGCTGGGAAGCGCCTCAAGTGGACGCTGGGTGACAGCCCGGACGGACGGCATTGCCCGAGTTGTCAGGCGTTGGCCGGCCAGGTGCACACGAAAGATGAGTGGGATGCGGCCGGGATCGCGCCGGGCGCGGATGGTCTGTTCTGCCAGGGGAACTGCCACTGCTCCCTCGTGGAGACCGATGAGCCGGCGACGGGAAGACTCTCCGGGACTCCGCAGCGCAAGAAGGACGATGCGATTGCTGACCGTTATGCCCCGGACGACGCGCTGGCCAATATCGGGTGGACGGATGAAGCGCGCGCGGCGTCGATCGCGGTGAGGCAGGCGAAAGCTGCAGCGCGACGGGCGGCACGGGAGAGGGCGGACGGCGGCTCCGGTGGCGGGTCGGATTCGAGCGCATCGGGCGACGAGGAGATGTCCGACGCCGAGTATGACCTGGAGCGGACCATGGAGGCGATGGAAACCTATCGCAGCGCCGCGGAACAGGCCTTCCTGAACGAATACGGCTACCTGCCGACCACGCCGGAAGAGATCGCCGAAGGTGAGGATCTGGCGGACATCCCGGAGAGATACAGGACGAACGGCGAGATGTCACCGGAAGAGCTGGCTGAGTCTCTCGTAGGTGAGGAGTCCGCCGGTGATGGTGACGATGATCCGTACGAATCGGACTACTTGGGATGGTTCGAAGACCAGGGTTTCGCCTCGATGTCACCAGAGGCCGTCGAGGGCCTAACGGAACAGATCCGCGAGAAGCTGAAGGCCGGTGAGTCGCTTGACGCGGCCGAGGCGGGGTTTCTGGAGATGCTCTCGGAGTCGGGGTACGCGGGCGAGTCAGAGGGCGATCCGATCTTCCGCTGGCAGGAACAACAGTCGATGGCCGAGGCAGAAGAGGCGATGGGAGAGGACGAGGAATCACCCCAGACTCCACATGAACGTGCGCAGGATCTGATTGAGCGGGTACGCCGTGGCGAGAAGCTGTCGGCGAAGGATCAACACTGGCTGGATATGTACCGAGGGCTCTACGGGATCGATGAACCCGGTATGTACCGGAATGACAGTGCCGGCGAGACCGTGATGGCAAACATCGGTTGGACGGATGAGGCGAGGGCGGCGGCGTTGGAAGTGCGGCGCGCGAAGGCGGCTGCGCGAGCAACGGGCAAGGTCAAGGCGAAGGACTATGGCGATAGCGAGCGGAGACTACCGGAACGGCCGGAGTCACTTGTTCAACCCGATAGGCCTCCCTGGTGGCCGGATGGGAACGGATCGTCCTGGCCGGGGTGGCAGGTGAAGTTCGACGAGAGATTAGGGCACTACGTCTTGGTGCCGATAGATGCGCCCTGGCGCCCTGCCCCTGGGTTCAACTTCCCGTGGCTCCCTCCTGGTGGCCGTGAGCCTGGCGGTTACCCGATACCGCCGGACATCCCGCGACCGATTCGACCGGCCCATCCACGAATCGGGAGGACGCCTCGGGCTGAGGTCGATGCGGAGAAGATGGAGAGACGGCGGTTTGTGAGATCACCGGATCGTTGATTTCTGAACTGTATGTGAATGGTGGTTCTGTGGGGGTGCCCGCAGATGGCGCAGATGATCGCAGATCAAGGAGAATCAGATGAGTGGTAAGGCGGGAAACAAAGGTCGGCAGCGAGTGAGTGAGCGTGACGCGTTGGCGAATGCACTGCGGTTTGAGCGGGAGAAGAACAAGATCCTGCTGGACGAAGTGATCGCCCTGGAGGACTCGCTGGTGAATCGGCAGATGGAGGAATTCGACGCCGTGATCAGTGACGACACGCGGGAGTTCTGGCGTGAGCAGCTCCTGTCGAACCGGGAAAAGGCGGAGACAGCGCTGCGTGAGCTGGCGCAGGCAAAGTCGGCGGATGGTGGCGACGGGAGTCCCCGGCGACCGCTGCACAATCGGCACACGGCCAGGCCGACACAGGGCGGACCGACCGGGGGAAGCCCTTCGGCGGGCGGGGCGGCTGAGGGTAAAGCCGTGAAGATCCGCAACCGGGCGCACGAGCTCTGCAAGACGGAGGGGATTCCGTTCAGCACGGCTTTCCGCCGGGCCGAAAAGGAGATCGTCGGGAGTTAAGGGAGCGAACCACGGAGTGCACGGAGGCACAGAGGAGAGATCGAGATGAGTCAGACGAATACGAGGGTTGGTGATATTCGCGTCGCGGCCGGGGAGGACCTGACCGACAAGGAAGGGTTCCTGGTCAAGATGACGCACGATTCGAGCGTGCGGGAGGTGCTGCTGCCCACGGCGAACGGGGACTACGCGCTGTACGTTGTGATCGAGGGAGCCGCGGACGGTGAGAACGTAGCGCTGCGGCCGATAGAGGCTGGACGGAACAGCCGGGTGAAACTGGATGGGACGTGCGATCCGGGCGACGTGCTGGTACTGGCCGACGTGGCCACGGCCGAAGACAAGGGCAAGCTACGGGCCCTGCCGGAGGATGCCGGTACGTATCGCGGGCTGGCGATCGCGGAGGAGGCCGGCGTTGATGGTCAGCTGGTGCTGGCGCGGCCGGCGATGATCGGCGAGATCGTTGTGACGTAGGGAAATGGAAACTAACCACCCGCGCTCCCGCGCTTGAGAGCCCGAGGAAGCGGAGAAGGAGGGACAACAGAGATGAG
>CAZKRK010000487.1:0-5356 GCA_964555035.1 uncultured Victivallales bacterium
GGAGTGATGGAGTGATGGAGTGGGGGAGTGATGGAGTGATGGAGTGGGGGAGTGATGGAGTGATGGAGGGGGGGGAGGGCGTAGACCGGGTTGGCGACTGGAGAGAGAAAGGAACGACCGGAGGGAATCGTGATCCGCTCTCGTCGCCGGTTTCGTCGACCGGATAGAGGAAGCGTCGGTTGAATGAACAGCGATTGTTGATCTGTGATTTTCGAACTTCCCAGATCGGCAATCATCAATCGGGGCCTCCTCCCACCCAGGGCAAACGCATCTGAATATGTCCTGCCCACCCTTTTCACTTGCGCGGGCGCGTCCGCGATTTGGCACACGAGCCCCGGAGGGGCGGCATAGTAGAGCCTGGGGTGGAGCGTAGCGGAACCCCAGGGGACAGGACGTGGGATAACCGAGCCCCGGAGGGGCGGCATAGGCGCTCCCGCCCGGCGGCGCGGCTTCCGCCAGTGCACGGCGCACGCGAACGCGATGCCTATGCCGCCCCTCCGGGGCTCGCAGTGTTCCGACCGGGATCCTGGGGTTTCGCTACGCTCCACCCCAGGCTCTACTATGGCGGCCCTCCGGGCCTGGTGCGCGGCCCCACACCCAAAACCGCGGACTCGACTGGTGTCGTCTTGCCCTCGGCGCGGTCTCACTTCGTCCCCGCGAGCCGTCGGGTGGGGACGAAATCGCGATGAGGACGCAATGTCTGAGGCCAGTCCGAGGAACGGACGCGCACATTTGCTGTTGTGCCCGTGTGCGGTTTCTGCAATACTTGCTCGCTTTGTTTCGCTTTTTGCATTGGCTGGGGGCCTTTCGGGGGCTTTTCGGCACGTGAGAAAACCAAACACACCAAGTTGAGGGAAGTGCTTAAGGATGAACAACATACCCGTGGCTGACGTCAGGAACCTCGCAATCATCGGACATACGTCCAGCGGCAAAACAACGCTGACGGACGCGCTGCTCTACGAGCTGGGGGTCAATGACCGCCTGGGCTCAAGCGCCGACGGCACGAGCATGGCCGACTACACCGACGAAGAGAAGTCGCGCAACATCACGATTTTCGGCAAGTGTTTCAATGCGACCTACAAGACCGGCAAGGGCAAGGAGATCGGCCTGGTCTTTACCGATACGCCGGGATACATGGATTTCTTCGGGCAGGTAATCGCGTCCGTGCAGGCCGCCGAGGCGGGCCTGGTCGTAGTGGATGCGTCTTCGGGCGTGCAGGTCGGCACACACCGGGCATGGAAATGCTGCAAGCAGCATGGTCTTTCAGCCAAAGGGATCGTGATTACCGGTCTTGACAAGGAGAACACCGACTACGCCGCCACGCTCGACCAGATCCGCGGCGCATTCGGCAACGGTTGCGTGCCGGTCGTGATTCCTCTTCCCGACGGCAGTGGCGTCGTCGACGTGCTTGAGGCCAAGGACGTTCCGGATGCCGTGGCAGACCAGGTGGAAGAGTCGAAGATGGGGCTCACGGAGCTGGCGGCCGAGACGGACGACGCGCTGATGGAGAAGTTCTTCGAACAAGGCGAACTGTCATCCGAAGAAGTATCCAAGGGACTGGTCGCCTCGGTTGGCGCCGGTGGGTTGATTCCCGTTTTCGCATGCCTGCCTCTGAAGGATATCGGCGTTACCGAGCTGCTCGAAGGCATCGCCCGCTTGTTCCCGTCGCCCGAGGAGAGAAGCGTTGCCGACGCGGAAGGCAACGCGATCGAGGTCGGCTCAGACCAGCCTTTCGTCGGACAGGTGTGCCGCACGGTCAACGATCCGTTTGTCGGTCAACTCAACTTTGTGCGCGTTCTCGGCGGCACGCTCAAGGGCGACATGGAGATCCAGAACACGACCAAGGAGCAAAAGGAGAAGGCGGGTTCGATCCTGAGCGTGAACGGCAAGAAACAGACCGCGGTGGAATCCGCCAGGGCTGGTGACATTGTGGCCATTCCGAAGCTCAAGAACACAAGCACGGGCGACACATTGTGTGCCGTTGGACAGAGCGTGCAGTGCACGCCGATTGCGTTTCCCAGCCCGGTCACGTTCCAGGCTGTGCGCGCCAAGACGCAGGCGGACGAGGACAAGATCCGCCAGGCGCTGTCGCGTGTCTGTGCCGAGGACCCGACTCTTTCCGTCGAGCGCAACAAGGAAACCAAGGAGCAGGTTCTGAAGGGGCTCGGCGACGTGCACATCGCGGTTGCGGTCGAGCTGATGAAGAGCCGCAGCAACGTGGACGTGTTGTTGAGCACGCCCAAGGTGCCTTACCGCGAGACGGTTACCGCCACCGGCGAGGGTCACTACAAGCACAAGAAGCAGTCCGGCGGCCGCGGCCAGTATGGCGAGGTTTACCTGCGGGTTGAGCCGCTTCCCGAGGGTGACGAGGAGTGGTTTGTCGACGCGATCGTGGGCGGCGTGATTCCCGGCAATTTCATGCCGGCGGTGCAGAAAGGTCTTGTCGAGGGGCAGCAGGCCGGGCCGCAGGCGGGGTATACCGTTACCGGCGTAAAGGTCACCGTCTACGACGGCAGTTACCACGACGTGGACTCTTCGGAAGTTGCGTTCAAGATAGCAGGCTCACGCGCTTTGCGGGAAGGCATCAGCAAGGCCAAACCCGTTCTGCTCGAGCCGATCATGAAGGTGAAGATCTTCGTGCCCGACTCGAACATGGGTGACGTGAATGGTGACCTCAATCACAAGCGCGGCCGCATCCTGGGGATGGGCGCCGAAGACGGTTTGCAGGTAATCACGGCCGAAGTGCCGCAGGCCGAGCTATTCCAGTACGCGGCGGAGCTGCGCAGCATGACCGGCGGCCAGGGCACGTTCGAGATGGAGTTTGAGCGCTACGACATCGTGCCGTCGCAGGTGGCGCAGAAGATCGTCGCCGAGGCCGAGCGCGAAAAGGAAGAGGAGTAGGCGGATCGACGTGAGGCTTGCGGATTCGCTGTCGCGATGCGAGCTGTGTCCGCGGCGATGTGGCGTGGACCGCGCCGCGGGCGAGCTGGGCTTCTGCCGGGCCGGAGCAAGGGTACAGGTTTTCCGGTACGGTCCGCATTTTGGCGAGGAGCCGCCGATAACGGGTGAGCGCGGCTCCGGCACGGTCTTCTTCAGTCGCTGCACGCTGCGTTGCGGCTATTGTCAGAACTACCCGTGGAGCCAGGAAGGGGAAGGGGCGGTCTACGACGAAGACGAGCTTGCCGCGATCCTGGACGAGCTGCGGGAGTTGGGATGCCACAACTGGAACCTGGTGAGTCCCACGCCGTGGCTGCCGTGGATGGCGCCGCTGCTGGAGGCACGAAAAGAGAGTGGTCACGGGCTGCCGGTTGTGTACAATAGCGGCGGTTTCGAGCGGGTTGAAGTGCTGCGGGCGCTGGAGGACGTTGTCGACGTCTACCTGATGGACTTGCGCTATGCATCCTCGCGCACGGCGGCGGAGTTGTCCGGGGCGTCCGGTTATGTCGACGTGGCGCGGAAGGCGTTTGCGGAAGCTTGGCGACAGAAGGGTCCGGTGGGCGTGGAAGGGGTGGCGAAGCGGGGCGTCATTTGCCGTTTGCTGGTGTTGCCGGGCCATGCCGGGGAGGCGGTCGACAACTTGCGCTGGTTGGCCGAGACGTGTGGCACGGGCGTGCCGGTCGGCCTGATGGCGCAGTACCGTCCTGTCTACAAGGCGGCTGCCGGCGCGTATGGCGCCGAGTGGCAGCGCGGGGTGACGCGCGATGAGTACGATAGCGCAGTGTCGGCCCTGAACGATTTGGGTTTTTCGGAAGGTTGGATTCAGGAATGGAGTGATACATCGCCGGATGGCTTGCTCGGGTGCGAGATGCATCCCAGCCGTGGCGAGTCGTTGGAAGAATAGAGCAAGTGGAGTGAGCAGATGAGCGGTCACAGCAAGTGGTCTACGATCAAGCACAAAAAGGGCGCGGCGGACGCGAAACGGGGCAAGATGTTCAGCAAGCTCAGCAAGGAGCTCATGGTTGTGGCGCGGCAAGGGGGCAGCGATCCGTTGACCAATGCCAACTTGCGCCAGCTCATCCAGAAGGCGAGGGGCATCAACATGCCCGCCGACAACATCGACCGCGCCATCAAGAAGGGCGCCGGAGAACTCGAAGGCGTGACGTTCGAGGAAGTGTGCTATGAAGGCTACGCCTCGGGTGGGGTCGGGCTGGTCGTGATGGCCTTGACCGACAACAAGAACCGCGCCGCGGCCGAGATCCGCCACACCTTTTCCCGGCACGGGTCGAGCTTCGCCCAGCAGGGCTCCGTTTCGCGCGGCTTCGTTCGCAAGGGACAGATCTTCGTCAATGCGGCCGACGTCGAAGAAGACAAGCTCATGGACGTCGTCCTTGAAGCCGGCGCCGACGACATGACCCAGGATGGAGACCAGTTCGAGATCCTCACCGAACCGAGTGCCTTCACGGACGTTACGGATGCTCTGGAAGCCGCGGAGATCAAACCCGTCTCGGCGGAAGTGGCGCTTGTGCCGACAACGCCGGTGCCGGTAGGCGACAAGGCCGTGGCCAAGTCCATCCTCAGATTCATCTCGGATCTCGAGGACAACGACGACGTTCAGAACGTCTACTCCAACATGGACGTCGACGACGCGATGATGGCGGAGTTGGCGGAAGAGCTATAGCCTGAGCTCCCGGCTGCCGCATGGCTACGACTTCACCTTTGCGCGTACTGGGTATCGACACGTCGTTGCGTTCGACGGGCGTGGGTGTCGTCGAGGCCGTGGGCAACCGCCTGCGGGCCGTCGAATTCGGCCGCATCCGCAATGCCCGCACGTTGGCCGTGTCGCAGTGCCTGAGGCACATTCACGAAGGACTCACGGAGCTCATCGAACGGACCAACCCCGTCTGCGTCGCGATCGAAGGGGCCTTTTTCTGCAAGAATGCGCGTACGGCGATGGTCCTGGGGCAGGCGCGCGGGGTTGCGATCAATGCCGCTGTGTGCCGTGGGCTCGAGGTCTACGAGTATGCGCCCCGCCGCGTGAAACAGGCCGTCGTGGGCTACGGCCAGGCGGACAAAAGCCAGGTGCAGAGCATGGTCAAGTCACTCCTGTCCCTGGACGCCGCCCCCAAGGAAGACGAAGCCGATGCCCTGGCGCTGGCAATCTGCCACCTGCACAGCCGCGGCGGCCATGCGGCGCTCGTGGGGGAGCCGATATAGACCTCTTGCCGGGAACTTGCCATGTTCCGCCCTGCGACAGGGAGAGATTAAGGAGAAAGATTACGTAGGTAGACCCCATCCGAAAAGGGTCTACGTTCGCGAAACGCCCGCCAATTCAACCTGGAGACGGCGGTCCTCCGCCGTTACGAGCAAGAGTTGAGCACAGACGGAAACAGAAATGAACGAAGTTCCTCCATTGTTT
>CAZKRK010000488.1:0-5355 GCA_964555035.1 uncultured Victivallales bacterium
AGAGGTCGGGGAGCGGAGCGAGCCGGGTGAGGGGTGGGGGCGGGCGGGCGCGGGATGACGCGTTGAAGCTCACGGTCAACCGCGTGGGCCCGCAATCCAGATCGGCCATGCGGAGTCAGGCTCGGGAACAGCGTAGGCCGGGTTGATTCGGCTGACCATCTCCGGGAGAACGGCCTTGTCGTCCGGAAGGTGATAGGTGCAGATCGCAAGATGGGGCGCCATCGTCTCGAGCACGTTCGCCGCGCCCTCGATCGCCTGTCGCTCGGCGCCTTCGATATCCATCTTGATCAGACCGACCGGTCCGATTCCCTTTTCCTCCACAACGGAGTCGAGACGCCGCACCGGAATGGACTCGGCCGCGTCGCCTCCGGCGTCACCGGCCATCTCCGGGTTGAGCGTATAGCCGGAGGCAACATCCGCCTGGAATACCTTGCATTCACCGTCCTCGTTGGACATGCCCGCCTTGACCACGACCACGCGCCCGTCCTTGACCGCGTCGCCAAGGTTGCGGCCGATGCACTCGACACTCTTCTCGTTGGGTTCGAAGATCACGACCTGCTTCGCTCCCTTGTTCAGGGAATAGAGCGCGAATTCGCCCACGTAGCCGCCCGCATCAACCACCACCGCGTCTTCCAGCGGGATGTCGCCGATATACGCGCCGTGGTAGTGATCGTAAGCCAACCCAAAGGGATCGCTGTCGATCAAGTCCGACGACTCCTCGGGAAACCACAACGGCGTCTTGTTGGGCGGGACGCGGCAGAGGATCAGTCCCGCGGACTCGTCCGTCTCCTCGACGGTCACCGTCCGGTGCAGTTGCTTCCGCGTTTTGGTAACCAGCGACACGGTCTCGAGCAGGCCGACGTCTTTGAAGGAGCCGCCGAGCTTCCTCAACAGAATGGATGAGCGCAGCTTTACGTTGATCATGACCCTACCACTGCTCTTTCTCGCGACTCTCGTCCTCCACGGAATCCTCGTAGAGGTAGTGCGCGCACGGGATGAAGATCTTCTTCTCGATTTCATCGCCGGCGAGATGCCTGATGAACGCGTCGACCGTTCCCTTGGCCATCTTGCGCGGGAATTGCTGGGGCGAATCGTAGAGCATCTTCTCGAAAACCGCCTGTTTCCCGGCGGGCGACGCGTCAAAGGCGATCACCGTGACCTGCTCGGTCTTCTCGGCCTTCTTGACTGCCGCGTAGGCGCCCAGGCCGGAGGGATCGTTGATTGCGAAAACGCCGACGATTCCCGGGTGAGCCTGCAGTATGTCTGTCGCAACCGTGTACCCGTCGGCGCGATTTCCCTTACCTGACAGCTCTGTGACAATCCCCAGCTTGCTGTTGTTCTCTTTCAGATAGTCCTTGAAACCGTCCACGCGCAGAATGCAGGAGGTGACCTCGGGATAGGTGATCAGCGCGATCTTGCCCTCGTCGCCCGTCACTTTCATCATGCTCTCGCCCGCCAACCTGCCCCCCTGGTAGTTGTCGCTCCCAATGTGAGAAGCGACCATCTCCTTGGCAGCCTCGTCGGTCACCTGAACGTCAAACGTAAAAACCGGGATGCCCGCGGCATGCGCCCTTTTGACACCTTCGCCGGCGGCCTTGGAATCGACCGGATTGAGAAAGATCGCGTCGAAGCCCTGCGCCGCGAAATCGGAAAGCTGGCTGTTCTGCTTGGCCGGATCGTTGTTACCGTCGAGACTGACAATCTCGTAACCGAACTTCGCGGCCTCCTCCGCCATCACGTTCGAGATGAGCTTGAAGAACGGATTGGTCAGGTCCATACAGGTCACGCCAATCTTGCCCTTTGTTTCGACCGGTTTGGCCTTCCCTTCTCCTCCCGGCTCCCTGGAACATGACACCGCGAGCACGCCGGCCGCCACCACGCCAACCGCTTCTCCAAAAAACTGCATCTTTCTCACGCCACTTTCCTCCTGTTCGATCGCCACCACTTCCAGTTCCTCGCCTTGTCGAGTATTGCGGCAACAAGAATGATTCCCCCCAGGACCTCCATCTGCCTGTAGCTTCCCATACCCAACAGGTTCATGCCATTCTGAATGACCGAGATGATGAATGCGCCGATGAGTGTGCCGAACACCCGCCCCGAACCGCCTGAGAGACTGGTACCCCCAACCACAACCGCCGCAATCACGTAAAGCTCGAACATGCCCCCCATGTTGGGCGTGCCGGTCTTGAGCTGAGACGCCTGGATGCATCCGCCCAGTCCGGCTGCCATTGCGCAGACCACGTAGACGAAGACGGTCACGCGCTTGACAGGTACGCCGGAAAGACGCGCCGCTTCCCTGTTGCCTCCCACGGCATAGATGTACCGCCCCAGGCGAGTGTGCGACATGAAAATGTGCGCCGCCACATACAGCAGAAACAACAGCAGAACCGTGTTCGGAACACCCAGCGTCCTGCCCCGCCCCAGCCAGGTCAGCGCCTCCGGAACCTGATAGATCGAAAAACCGCCCGTCGCGTCGAACGCCAACCCCCGAACCATGAGCATGAAGCTCAGCGTCGTGATGAAGGCCGGGACCCCGAACTGAGCCACGACGACTCCCTCAACGGCACCTATTAGACCACATGCAGCAATCCCCCCAAGGAAGCCGACCAACACGGCCCACCATGGCGCATGCAACCCGCCAAGTTGCTTCATGATCAGCGTGCTGACCACGGCCGAGAGCGCGATCAGGCTGCCCACCGACAAGTCGATGCCTGCCGTGATGATGACCATGGTCATGCCGATCGCAATCACCGCGATCACAACAATCCGGTCCACGATCGCCAACAGGTTGGACCACTTCAGGAAGTCCGGGAACCGTTCCGTGACGGGGGTCAGGAGCTTGTAGCCGGCTGAATCGGGATGCGTCTCGGGAATGAGGTCGAGCACTCTCCACTTGAGCACATCGCCGCTGGCGGCAATTGCGCTGACACTCTGTCCGGACGCGGCGAGCTCGTCCAGCGCGACCCGCAGGTCCCGCGGCGTGCCCGCCACGACCAGCACTCTCTTCAGCCCGGCCTCCGTGAGCGCGACGCCAACGCCCTCGGCAATCACGCCGGATTCCTTGTTGGCCGCGCCGACGGCCAGGACCACGTCGTTGACTTCACATGCCTGCGTGACCTGCTCAACCAGCTGGTCGATGGATTTCTCGCGGTCCGGCGTCTGCTCCTTGAGCGTCAGGACGCTGAACAGAACGCAGAGTGCGAGCAGCACCAACACCATGCCATAATCGCCGAGGAGCTTTCTAACCATTAGTCGTGCCCTTTCAAGCCATCGCCAACGCCAGCACGTCTTCCTGGCTGGCCGAGGCGACGTCCGTGATCTCACCCTTGATGCGCCCCTCGTGCATTACGATTACACGGTCGCTCATGCCGAGAATCTCGGGCAGCTCGCTGCTGACCATGATGACGGCCTTGCCGTGCGCCACAAGATCGTTCATGAGAAGATAGATCTCGTACTTCGCACCTATATCTATACCGCGAGTGGGCTCGTCGAAAATGACAACGCCTGAGTTCCGCGCCAGCCACTTGGCCAACACGACCTTCTGCTGATTGCCCCCCGAGAGGTTGACGACCGGCAGTTCCGGATCGACCAGCCTGATCCGCAGGTTTTCGACGTACCGCCCAAACTCGACCCGCTCCCGGCGGCTGTCCATGAACTGGCCCCATGAGAAGCGCTCCAGGTTGGGCAGCCCGAAATTCTCGCGGGAGGAATGCGGCAGCACCAGTCCCTGTCCTTTGCGATCCTCGGTCAGCAAGCATATGCCATGTCGGATGGCCTCGGCCGGATTGCGAATGGACGCCGTCAGGCCGTTCACATGGATACTCCCGCGTTCGCGTTCATCGGCGCCGAAAACCAGACGCATGGTCTCGGTTCGCCCCGCGCCAACCAGCCCGGCGAAACCGAGGATCTCCCCCGCGCGAACGCTGAAGCTTACATCCCGCACAGCCGCGCCACGGCAAAGCCCCTCCACCCTAAGACGCTCCTCAAAGATCGGGGCGGCCTGCTTGGGGAATTCCGTGTCCAACGACCGTCCCACCATCATCTCGATCAGGCCGCCTTTCGTGACGTTGCTGACCGGATGGGTGCCCACGTGCTTGCCGTCACGCAGAACCATGACACGGTCGGCGACGCGAAAAATCTCGTCCAACCGGTGACTGATGTAGACGATGCCGATCCCGTTCGCCTTCAGATCTCGAACGATCGCGAAGAGGCGTTCGACTTCCTGGCTGGTCAGTGCCGCCGAAGGTTCGTCCATGACGATGATCCGGGCGTTTACCGACAGCGCCTTGGCAATCTCGACCACCTGCTGGTGTGCAACCGAGAGCTCGCGACACCGGCTGTCGGGCGACACGGCCACGCCGATGCGCTCGAACAGCTCGGCCGCGTGCCGTCGTTCTTCACGCGTATTGACGAATCCGGCCTTCGTAGGTTCCCGCCCCAGGAAGATGTTCTCGCTCACGGACAGATCGGGGACGAGATTGAATTCCTGGTAGATCAGCGAGATCCCCAGTTGCTGCGAGACGTGCGGATTGTGGATGCCGACCTCGGCGCCATTGATGCGGACCGTCCCGGCATCCGGCTCGTGGGCGCCCCCCAGGACCTTGATCAGCGTGCTCTTGCCGGCCCCGTTCTCCCCCACCAGCGCCAACACCTCGCCCGCCTGCAGGGCCAGGTCAACCCCCGCCAACGCGCGTACGCCGGGAAAGGACTTTTCGATCCCGGTCATCTCCAACAGCAGTGGGCCGGATCTGCAATCCGGCCGAGAGAGACGGGGAGCATCGCCGGAGAATGCACTTGCCCGCGGGCGCTCTATGCTCGATGACATGCTCGTCCCTCTCTACTGCCTACGTCACTTCCAACACACAACATGGCCGTCCATCGTGGTCCAATACAGTCCGCCGCCGGCGGCGATCAACGTGTCAAACGCGGGAGGAACGTCGAGTTCGTACTCGACCAGTCTGGCGCCATCCCTGGTGGAAACGGCCCACAGCAAGGCGCCGCGGTCCCCGTCGAGTCCCTGCACCTGGTAGCTGTCGTTCGCGCGCAGGCCCGCCGTCAGCTTCCCGTCTCCTGAGCCGACGTGAATCGCAAAGCCGCCTTTAACTCCAGTGGCTTCGAAGATCGCCTCCGCCGTGTCGGCGGCGACTCCCTGGTGGAAGACTACCAGAGAGAGGAACAGTGTCGCCGTGAATCGCTTCATCGTGATCTCCTTTTATGCGGCCGGAAGAACCACGATATGAGATGAGCAGGTTTTGCGCAAGAACGCGGTCGCGTCATGTCATCCCGGGGGCACGAGCGGCCCGCCCCTCACCCGCCTCCGCTGCGCCGCGGCGACCTCTCCCCCGAGGGGAGAGG
>CAZKRK010000489.1:0-5322 GCA_964555035.1 uncultured Victivallales bacterium
CCGGCACAAGGCCGGCGGTGGCCACCAGCAAGGGCAACAAATCGCAGATGCGCACGACGTGTGTGGTGCCGCTTCTTCGGGCTTCACTATCTCGCTCCGATCGCGTAGTCTCCCTCAAGGCGTCGACAGAGGTAACAGAGTTGGGAGTACAAGAATGAAGATCGTGTCGCTATTGAGTATGGCTCTGGCAACGGTGTTGCTTGCTTCGTGTACCGGTGAGCGCAAAGAAACGAAGGCTGGATCCCGGGAGAACCTGGTTGAGGCAGTTCGCGAGGCGGTTGCGCGCAAGGATGTTGAAGCAATCATGGGACTGACGTATCTGGAAGGCGTTCCTGAGAAGACGGCGGACGCCATCAGAAGGAGTGTCTCGAATTGCTTCGACCATGGCGCCCCCACCTTCAAGATGCGCGACATGACCGCAAAGGAACGTCAGCCCATCGAAGCGCGCGGTGTGGCGCACGCCTGGAATATCGAACCTGCAGGGTACCTCGAAATCCAGGGCACGGGCTCGGACGAAGGAAGCACCGCCCTCCCCGTCGGGGTGCACGACGGGCGACACTACATTGCCGTGCGCTGCCCGCGGGAGTAGGCGTGCAAATCCGGCCCTCTTATTGCTTCCTCCTCAGCAGAATCTGTGGGTACGTTGTGGTCTTCACACGACGCACCCATTTGGTGAAGAGCCGGATGAGGCAGAAGTTGCCCGCAGATGACGCAGATGAACGCAGATTCGGGACTTTATCTGCGTCAATCTGCGTCATCTGCGGGCAACTGCTCCTTTCTAGGGTGAATCCATGTACCCACAGATTTTGCGGAAGACCCTTTTTGCTTCCAATTCCGCACAAGCGCGCTATTCTTCGCCACTTCAAGAGACCATCACAACCAAGCCGGAGTTCAAGAAATGGCAATCACTCGTGAAGAGATACTCTCCTACCACCTCGGCGGCAAAGTCGGTCTGCGCCTGACCAAGCCCCTGGATGACCTGCGCTCCCTCTGCATCGCCTACACCCCGGGCGTCGCAACCCCCGTCAAGGAAATCGGCGCCGCCCCGGAAACGGTCCATCGCTATACGGCAAAGAGCAACCTGGTGGCCGTTGTGAGCGACGGAACGGCAATTCTGGGCCTGGGCGATCTCGGCGCCACGGCCAGCATCCCCGTAATGGAAGGCAAGGCTGTCCTCTTCAAGGCCTTTGGCGACGTCGACGGCTGGCCCGTTCCTCTCAATCGCTGTCGCATCGGCGGCGCCGACACCGGCAAAACCGATCCCGAACGCATCATCGACATGACCTGCGCCCTCGCCCCGATGTACGGCGGCATCAACCTCGAAGACATTGCCGCCCCGGCCTGTTTCGAGGTCGAGGATCGCCTGGACGAAATGCTGGATATCCCCATCTTTCACGACGACCAGTGGGGCACGGCGGTCATCACGCTGGCCGGAGTCAAGAACTACTGCCTTATGTGCGAGCGCGACGTGTCCGAGCTGCGCGTCGTCATAAACGGCGCGGGCGCGGCCGGCATCCGCATCGCCGAAATGCTCAAGGCCGACGGCACCAAGGACGTGGTGCTGTGCGACTCCAAGGGCGTCGTTCGAGCGGACCGTGACGATCTCAACGCCAAGAAGCGTGAGCATGCCGTCGAAACGACCGCCACGACTCTGAGCGAAGCCATGAAAGACACGCACGTCTTCGTGGGCGTCTCGGTGGCCGACTGCGTTACGCGGGATGACGTGCTCTCGATGGCTTCATACCCGGCGATCTTTGCCATGTCCAATCCCGACCCCGAAATCCGCCCGGAGGCCGTGCACGAATGCATGGGCGATCGGCCCTTCGTGATGGCGACCGGACGTTCGGACTTCCCCAACCAGATCAACAACGTCCTCGGCTTCCCGTTCCTGTTCCGGGGCGCACTCGATGTGCAAGCCTCCGCAATCAACATTCCCATGAAGGTCGCGGCCGCCGAAGCGCTCGCCGCCGTCGCGCGCCTGCCCGTAACCGCCGACGTGCAGAGCCTCTACACCGATGAGGCACTGGAGTTCGGTCCGGGCTACGTCATTCCCAAGCCTTTCGACAGGCGCCTGTTCGTTGAGGTCTCTTTTGCGGTGGCCAAGGCCGCCGTCGAGTCCGGCGCCGCCGAACCGGTGGACCTCGACATATACCGCGAGGTCCTGGAGGCCCGCAACGAGGAGCGGTGAGTTGGTTGATTGGTTGATTGGTTAGTTGGGGGATTGGGTGAGTGGGAGTTTCGCCGGCACGGTTGGCTTGACAATGAGTTTCTTCTTCAGACCAAAGTCGCGAGTCACGGCTTCGCGTACCACGGCAACAGTCCTCAACGCCCTGAACATCCTCTCTCCGACCCTGCTCATGCTGGCGGTCCTGCTGATCGTCTTTGCGCCCTCCGGCGAAACCAGCCCCGGCGTACGCAACCTGATGGTTCTCTACAGCGGCATCCTGGTCGCGACGTCACTCACCATCCGCATCGTCTGGGGCATTGCCGTCCGGCGGGTACGCAAACGCTCGCATGAAGCCCCGAACGACAAGCTCTGAGCATTTCACCATTTCAGCATTTCAGCTTTTCACCATTTCACCATTTCAGCATTTCAGCTTTTCAGCATTTCAGCTTTTCAGCATTTACCCATCCATGGCACTGTGTTTGCCCAATGACGCGCACACTTGACATCAGAGATCTCGGGTTGCAGCCCTACCGGCCCGTGCTGGAGCTGCAGAAGACGCTGGTCGAGCAGCGTAGGGAGGACGCCATTCCCGACACGCTGATCCTCGTGGAACACCAGCCCGTCTACACCCTGGGACGCAATGCGGTCGCGGAGAACATTGTCCTCTCACCCGAACGCCTTGAAGCCCGGGGAATCGACGTTGTGCACATCGGCCGCGGTGGCGATGTGACCTTTCACGGTCCGGGACAGCTCGTGGGTTACCCAATCACGAAGCTCGCCGGCAGCGGTCGACGCGTCCTCAAGTACGTAGAAGGGCTCGAACAAACCCTGATCGACACGCTGGCGGAGTACGGGGTGAGCGCCTCGCTCGACCCTTCCAACCGCGGGGTCTGGGTTGGCCGCGATAAGATCGCCGCCATCGGCGTCCGCATCACCCGCCAGGTTACGATGCATGGATTCGCGCTCAATGTTGCGGTTGACCTTTCGTACTACGGCGGCATCGTTCCCTGCGGAATTCGCGACAAGGGAGTGACTTCTCTCGACCGGCTCGCTCCCGGAACGACCGTTGCCGGTGTGAAGCCGCGCCTCATAGAGCACTTCAGACGCGTTATGGGATACGATGACTGACGAGACCACAGCAATGACGCGAGCCGCGCGAAAACGCCCCCTCCGCAAACCTGACTGGCTGAAACTCCCGCTCGGGCATGGCCCCCGCTTCCACGCCGTCGAGCGCATCGTTCACGGCGGCGGTCTTCACACGGTGTGCGAAGAGGCCCTCTGCCCGAACAAGGGACGCTGCTGGCAGCAGGGCCATGCCACCCTGATGATCCTGGGCGACCGCTGCACCCGCGGCTGCCCCTTCTGCAGCGTGCAGAGCGAATGCGACGGCACGGTCGACGCCGAGGAGCCGCGCCGCGTGGCCGAGGCGGTGAAGGAGATGAAGCTGTGGGACGTCGTGCTGACGTCGGTCACGCGCGACGACCTCCCCGACGGTGGCGCCGCCATCTGGGCTGAGACCATACGACGCATCCGTGACACCGTCCCGGGCGTCATGATCGAAGTGCTCGTACCGGATTTCGGCGGCGACGACGATGCGCTTCGCGCCGTAACCGCCGCGTCGCCCGATGTCTTCGGCCACAATCTCGAAACCCCGGCGGCGCTCTATCCCCGCGTGCGCCCCCAGGCGGACTATGCCCGCTCTCTGCGCCTCCTCGAGCAGGCGAAGCAACAGGGCATGCTGACCAAGTCCAGCGTTATGGTCGGACTCGGAGAAACCCGGTCACAGGTCATCGACACCATGCGTGACGCGCGGCGAGCCGGATGCGAGATCTTCTACGTGGGGCAATACCTGCAGCCTACCCGCGAACACCTCGATGTCGAACGGTACGTCGAGCCCGCCGAATTCGATGAATACAAACAGGCCGGACTGGCGCTGGGGTTCGGCGTGGTCGTCTCGGAACCCCTGGTACGCAGCTCGTTCCATTCCGACGAACAAGCGCGATACGTCGAGGAACGGCAGAACAGGACAGACGCATGAAACGCTACCGCCTGGAAGATCTCCCGGCTCTCTTCGAGAGAGTGCAACAGCCTTTTCATGATGGGTACTACGCGATGTACTCCAGCGTGTACGATGGGATCGTAACCGATCCCGCACTCATGCTGGTTCCGATCGACGATCACGTGGTCCACCGCGGCGACGGGGTCTTCGAGACCTTCAAGTGCCTCAATGGGAATGTCTACAACATGTGGGCCCACCTCGAACGCCTTGAGCAGTCAGCCGACGCCCTTCATTTGGACCCCGGTCTCACGCTGGAAGAGATTGCCGGCGTCATCGTCCAGACCGTTGCCGCGGGGCAGCATGCCGACGCGCTGATCCGGGTACTTGTCTCTCGGGGACCGGGCAGCTTCGGCGTGAATCCCTACGATTGCCCCAGCCCGCGGCTCTATGTGACGGTCTACCGGCTCAAGCCGCCGTTCATGGACACGCACCCGCAAGGGGCGCGCGTCATGTCGAGCGTCATTCCTGTCAAGCGACCGTTCTACGCCGGCGTCAAGAACTGCAACTACCTGCCGAACATGCTCATGAAGAAGGAGGCGGTCGACGCCGGTGTCGATTTCGTCGTGGCCTTCGACGAAGGCGGCAACCTCGCCGAAGGGCCCACGGAGAACATCGGCATCGTCACCGGCGACGGCGAGCTTCTCTTCCCGTCCCTGAACGGCATCCTGCGCGGAACGACAATGATGCGCGTACATGAGCTGGCCGCCGCGTCGGCCGACCGCGAGCTCGTCGCCGCCGTCGGTTTTCGTGACATCAGCCGCCAACAGGTCCTGCAGGCGCGGGAGATCCTGGTCGTAGGGACGACGCCTGACGTCACTTCCGTCCGCGAGTTTGACGGCAATCTCGTGAAGGACGGCCAACTCGGCCCCGTCTACCGCGAGCTGTCACGCCTCCTTCTCGACGACATCCACCACAACCCCGCGCTGCAGACGACGGTGCCGGGAGTGTAGGGCGGGAACTCGGCCACGCCTGTCACCCCTGCATCTGCGATTTGTTGCACTTGCAGAGTGGCCCCCGCCGGCCTTGTGCCGGTGGAGCCAAGATTGGTTGGTGGCTGCCGGCGGCCCACGCTCCTCTCTTCCGCCCGCCGCGCCCG
>CAZKRK010000490.1:0-5306 GCA_964555035.1 uncultured Victivallales bacterium
CCCGAGCGCCGCGCAGGCGCCATTCAACCGTAGGACTTGTGGAACTTGGGTTCCTTTTCCTGCTTGTCCGATGCGGCCTCCACGTCGCCGGATTCGCCGGCCGGGGATTCTGCCGGCGATTCTTCGGATTCGACCTTTTCTTCCGCGGCAGCCGCCGGTTCCGTCTGCTCGGGGGATTTGGTCGCATCTTCGGGCATCTGTTGCTTCTCGGCCTCGGCGGTCTGGACGTAGTTCATCTGGAGGGAGGAGAGGGTTTCGGTGAGAATGCGGTCTTCCTCGCTGTCCAGGTTGCCGGCCGTCTTCTCCTTGATCATGGCGATCAGGTCGATCGTGCCGCGGGCCCCCTCGAGGTCGACCTCGGTTTCGCCGCTCAGCGGGTTCATGAGTTTGCCGAGCTGCTGCATCGCGGTCGTGCCGAACATCACGATCAGGTTGAGAAAGAGTATCTTGTTTGCGTCTGGTTGAGATTCCGTGCTCATGCGTATGTCCTTCCGTGCCTCATGTTCTCCTCGGGGGCGCGTCTTCGCGCCCCTTGTCTGTTTCGTTTTTCGCTTCCTTTTGAGAGCGGGGTAGAAACGGTTCTTCAAATGCCGCCTTGAAATCGTAGCCGTTGGCGAAGTCCTTGCGGGAGTCTTTTTCGGTTTTTCCGAGGCTGCCGGCTTCGACGAGGTTGAACACGATTTCGCCGAAGTCCTCGGTGCGGGCGACGCCCCAGTCGTTGAGGACGGTCAATGCCAGGGGTCCGAACTGCTCGATGGCGAAGTGCCGTATGCCTTCCAGCAGCTCCTGTCCGCTGATGTGGCGCTCCGGACCTTCGGCCGGTCTTTCGAGGGAGCGGGACGTGAAATCCAGCGCTTCGCGCGCGAAGAAGTAGGCCTCGCGATCGTAGCGGGGATCCTTGGCGCGAATCCCGTCAACCAGTTCCATGAAAGCGGTTTCCTGCATAGATGCCCTTCTTGATCTTCTCGGCCGTTTCTGCCATCTCCTTCATCGATCCATATTCCTTCGCGCGCCAGTTCCAGTGGTGCCCGTCGTTATCGTAGCGGGGAACGACGTGCAGGTGCAGATGGGGAACGACCTGACCCGCACAGGCGCCGTTGGCCTGGTGCAGGTTGACGCCGCTCGCGCCGAGACCGTTCGTGAGCGCCGCGGCGACCTTGCGGGCGACCACGATGACGCGTTCGAGCGCTTCGTCGGGGGTATCGGCAAGCGCATCATGGTGGTCCTTGGGTATCACCAGGGTATGTCCCTTGACGATCGGCCCTATGTCGAGGAAGGCCAGCGTGTTCTCGTCCTCGTATACCCTGGTCGACGGGATCTCGCCGGCCACAATTTTGCAGAAGATGCAATCGGGATCATGTTTCATGTCACGCTCTCCTACGCCGCGGCGATGTTGACGAGTCTGCCGGGTACGACGATGACTTTGCGCACGGTCTTTCCGGCGACATGCTTCCGGACCTTTTCGTTTGCCAGTACGATCGCTTCAAGCTCGGCCTTGTCGATGCCGGCGGGAACGGTAATGCGCCCGCGGACCTTGCCGTTGACCTGGAGCACGATTTCGAGCTCCTCGCGCTCGAGGGCCTGTTCGTCGACTTCGGGCCAGCGGGCATGCAGGACGCTGGGCTCGTGGCCGAGCTCAGTCCATAGCTCTTCGGCAACATGCGGTGAAAAGGGCGAGAGCAGGAGCACGGTGGTTTCGACGGCCGCGCGGTAGACGGCCTTGTGCTGCTCGCCGCTGTCGGCGGCGATGCCGCATTTGTCGATCGCGTTGTTCAGCTCCATGATCTGGGCGATGGCGGAGTTGAAGTGGAACCCGCCCTCCATGTCGCGTGTGATGCGTTGGACCGTCTCGTGCAACTTGCGGTAGAGGTCGCGCTCTTCGCCGTTCATGGCTGCCAGGTCGCAGGGGATGTCTCTGGCGGCGAGCAGGAGTTCGCGGTTGTCGTAGACCCGCCGCCACAGGCGACGCAGGAAGCGATAGGCGCCCTCGATGCCCTGGTCGTTCCACTCGGCATCCTTTTCGGGCGGGCCGATGAAGAGGGTGTAGAGTCTCAGGGTGTCGGCGCCGTACTGCTGCACCAGCTCGTCGGGGCTGACGACATTGCCTTTGGACTTGGACATCTTGTAGAGCTGACCGTCCTTTTCGCTGCGCTTGCAGATCATGCCTTGTGTGAACAGCGCGCCGAAAGGTTCGCGGAAGCTGCAGTGCCCGGCATCGTGCAGCACTTTGACGATGAAGCGCGAGTAGAGCAGGTGGAGCACGGCATGTTCGATGCCGCCGATGTACTGGTCCACGGGCAGCCAGTTGTTGACGTCGTTGGTGTCGAAGGCCTTGTCGTTCATGCGGGGGTTGACGTAGCGCAGGAAGTACCAGCATGAGCAGAGCCACTGTGCGATCGTGTCCGTCTCGCGCCGGGCCGGCTTGCCGCACGCGGGGCAGGTTGTGTTGACGAAGCTCTCGTGTCCCGCGAGCGGGTTGCCGCGCTCGACCTTGAAGTCGACGTCCTCGGGCAGGCTCACGGGCAGATCGGCTTCCGGAACGGCAACGGCGCCGCAGTCGGGGCAGTGTACGATGGGAATCGGAGCGCCCCAGTAGCGCTGGCGGCTGATGAGCCAGTCGCGAATGCGGAAGTTGATTGTGAAGTCGCCGAAACCGTTATCCTTGGCGTGTTGCGTCATCGCGCGGATGGCTTCACGATTGCCCATGCCGTCGAAGGGCGCGGAATTGACCATGATGCCGTCTTCGATGTAGGCCTCGGTCATCGTTGCGACCTGGAGTGACTGCTCCCGGTTCTGGATGACGATCTTGATAGGGATGTCGAACTCCTTGGCGAACTCGAAGTCACGCTGGTCGTGGGCGGGCACGGCCATGACGATACCGGTTCCGTACTCCATCAGGACGTAGTTGGTGACCCACAGGGGCGACAGCTCGTCGTTGTAGGGGTTCTTGACGTGGAAACCGGTGAAGATTCCCTCTTTCTTAGTGGCGTCATCGGCTCTTACGGCGGCGGACACCATAAGCTGGCGCCGGACGAATTCCATGACCTCGCCCTGGCGCGGCGCGCCGTCCATGAGTTTGGCGACGAGGGGATGCTCCGGCGCGATTGCCATGAAGGTCACGCCATAGATGGTGTCGGGGCGGGTCGTGAAAATGGGGCAGGGATCGCCGGTTTCGGCGATGGCGAAATCCACGCGGGCACCCTCGGAGCGTCCGATCCAGTTGGCCTGCATCTGGCGGACCTTGTCGGGCCACTTGTCGAGCCGCTCCAGGTCGTCGAGCAGCGCCTGGGCATAGTCGGTGATCTTGAAGAACCACTGTTTGAGATTCTGCTTGGAGACGGGGCGGCCGCAGCGTTCGCAGGTGCCGTCGGCGAGGACTTCTTCGTTGGCGAGGGTGGTGCAGAGCTCGCACCAGTTGACGGGGGCCTCTTTCTGATAGGCCAGGCCGCGTTTGTGCAGCTCGAGGAAGATCCACTGGGTCCAGCGGTAGTAGTCCGGGTGGCAGGTGGCTACCTCGCGGTCCCAGTCGTATCCGACGCCCCAGGAGCGGAGCTGGCGCTTCATGTGGTCGATGTTCTGCCGGGTCGAGTCCTTGGGGTGGATGCCCTTGGCTTTGGCGGCATTTTCGGCGGGCAGACCAAAGGCGTCCCATCCCATGGGGGAGAGCACGTTTTTGCCCTGCATGACCTTGTAGCGTGTGACGACGTCGCCGATGATGTAGTTGCGCCCGTGTCCGACGTGCATTGTGCCGGAGGGGTAGGGGAACATGGTCAGGCAGTAGTACTTGTCGTCGGGGGAGGAAACGTCGGCCTTGAAGGAGTCGTTGTTTTCCCAGTACTGCTGCCACTTCGGCTCAATCTCATTGAAGGGGTACTTCTCCCTCACGGCTGTTCCTCCTTGGCCTTCACCAGGCGATTGGCTTGCCACGTCCCTGCCAGTTTGCGGCCCGACTTGGCCGTGTACACGCCTTCGCCCCACATCGTGTCGTTGCGCCATTCGCCCTCGTAGGTGTCACCGTTGGGGAAGGTGTATGCGCCGCGTCCTTCCAGAAGACGGTTGCCCTTCCAGGTGCCCTCGATCGTCTTGCCGTCCGCGAACGAGTAGGTTGCGTGTCCGTTCAGCTTGCTGTCTTTCCATAGCCCGTCGCACGACTCACCGTTGGGGAACCTGTAGGTCCCCTGCCCGGTACGTCGGCCATAGAGCCAGAAGCCCTCGTAGGACTCACCGTTGGGATAGGTGAGAGCGCCTTTGCCGTGCATGCGGTCGTTCGACCAGTAGCCCTTGTACTGAGAGCCGTCTTCGAAGACCTTGGTTCGCAGGACAGGTCCGAGGGGTTTCTTGTTCGCCGCCGGTCTGGCGGCAACGGCAGTCGTTGTCTTGACGTTATCCGGGTTTAGTCCGGGGGCCTGTTTCGGCGTCGGTTTGGCAGGCTGTCCGGTGGTCGTCGAGGTCCCGGTTGCCTGTGCACGGGCCACCATGGCTCTCAGTTCGGGGGTCTTGGCCCACCGGAGCGGGGTTGTTCCATCGTCTGAGCGCGCGTTGATGTCGGCGCCGGACTTGAGCAGGAACTCGGCGACGAGCAGCGACTCTTTGCACATGGCGGCGTGCAGCGGCGTGAATCCGTTGTTGGCGGAAGCTTCCTTGTTGGCTCCCTCGGCAATCAGCAGCTTGGCGACATCTATGGCGTCATTCAATGCGGCCCAGTGCAAAGGAGTGTAGCCGCTGTCGGAGCGTGCTTCGATGCTGGCGCCTTTCTGGATGAGCACCGCGGCGACGTCGGAAGCGTTCTTGTTGGCGGCCCAATGGAGGGGCGTAGCGCCCTTGTCGTCGCGGCTGTCCAGCCGGGCGCCTTCTTCGGTCAGGATGCGGGCTGCTTCGACGGAATTGTAGAAAGCAGTCCAGTGCAGCGGCGTGGAGTCTTCGATGGCCTTGTCTTCCAGGTACTCTTTGGGGTTGTCTTTGACGAGTCGCCTGATCTTGTCGAGGTCGCCGACCTTGATTGCATCGTGAATCTCGCCACCGTGTGCGGCATGGATCGCGGCGACTAGAATCGCGGTTGCCGCCAGCCGGCGCCGGGCTCCGAATGAAGCAACTGTGTGCGTTTGCATGTCTCGTCTCTTTCCTGCGGTGTTTGCGTGTGCGTGAGAAAGCCGCAACTATAGTGCGGTATCGTGATGGGAGTCAAGCAGGGCGCATCCGCGATTTGCCGCACTTGCAGAGTGGCCGCCGCCGGGCTTGCTCACTCTCCGCTCGCCCTTGCCCTTCCGCTCCGCTCCAGGGCTTGCGGGCGCACTACAAACATAGCG
>CAZKRK010000491.1:0-5304 GCA_964555035.1 uncultured Victivallales bacterium
AGACGACCTGTCATCCCGAGCGGAGCGCAACGGAGTCGAGGGATCTCGTGGTTGGGAAAAACGCAGGGACCGATCACAATACTCGAGATCCCTCGACTCCGCTCCGCTGCGCTCGGGATGACAGGCAGGAGTTGACGTTTCCGGTCAGCCCCGCCCCGGTGCGCCACGCTTCCGAGGCAATTCGAGCGGGAAACGTAGAACCGTTCTACGGGCCGACCGCTCTCAACGTGAAGCCATACCGGTACTTGCCGGGTTTAAGCTGGTACTTCTCGTGGACCTGGGCGCCCCAGCTATTGTCGCCGGCAACGCCCTGTTGTTTGTAGTCGATGTTCACGGTGACGAAATCGCGCACGGGGACGTCGTGGGGATGCCTGGCGCCCTCGAGGTCGGCCATGGCGAAGGGCCAGGCACTGAAGCCGAGGGGTGCGTCGCCCGTGATTTCGAGACACTTCCCGGCACTGTCGGAAATCCGCGCCCAACGCACGTCGGTGCGGTTGCCGGTTTCCTGCGGCTCGACGTAGGGATGCCACATCTCATCCACGTTGGACTTGTGCCGCGCTATCACGCCGCCCGTTTTGCGGTCCCAGTACGTCTCGTGCGGTCCCCGGCCAAACCACTCCACTTCGCGGAAGCCGTGCGGCATGGCCATCTGCATGCCGATTCGCGGCAGACGCGGAACCTTGTTGCCCTTGGCGTCAAGCTCGACACAAACATGGATGCGTCCGTCCCCGAACACGTCGTACGTGACGACCGCTTCGCTCTGCCCGGGCGCCAGTCTGTGTCGCGCGGTAACGGACACCAGACCCCGGGCCTTCTTGCTGTACTCCACGGCAACGGCCTCGCCGCCCTTGACCGCATGGCGCCATGTCCCCAGGCGCTTGACCATGCGGTTGGCGCGCTCGTTGTCGGTCGGCGCGCGCCAGAAGTTAAGCTGCACCGGTGCGCTAACGTAGGCCGTTCCGTTCACGCAAAAACTCTCCAAGGCGCCGCTCGCGCGGCCGATGCGCGCGGACACCTTTGCACCTTCGATCACGAACGCACCGTCACTCGCCGCAACGTTCAAAGGCGGCAACGTGTCGGGGTCGATCTCCTCTTCGCGCGCAGGTCGAACGGGCAGGGCAAACTGGTCCCACGCCACTTCGTGCCCCTTCTCGGCCCAGGGCGCATCTTCCGGCAGCACAAAGACGACCCGCAGGTGATACTCGCTGCCGGGTGAGGCGGCGATCTCCGGCAGCGGAACGGTAACGTCGCGCGTCTTCAGCGCAGGGACATCCAGCCTGCCCAGCGATCCACTACCCGTCACGCCCCCGCCCTGCGTCAACTCCCAGCGCGCCTCGAACGCATCCAGGTTCAGGAAGCAATGCTTGTTGCGCACCCTGACCTTGCCCGCCGCCAGGTCTACGGGTTCGACCTTCACGTTCTGGTAGACCTTCTTGACTTCGAAGATGTGCGGGTTCGGTTTACGGTCGGGCTGAACCAATCCGTTGCAGCAGAAGTTATCGTCGTTGGGCTGGTCGCCATAGTCGCCGCCATAGGCGAAGTAGTAGTCGCGGCGGCCCGGCGGTTGCGGTTTCTCGTACAGCTCGCCGAGATCGATATCGAGCACCAGCCCTTCCGGCGAGCGTGCCCCAACGTCGCGCACCTTTTCGGCGGAAAGCGCGCGATTGTAGATCAGGGCGGACTTGATCGTGAACGGACTCACGCGCCCGGTGATTTCCGAATTGCGCCCGATGTTGACCGGGAACGGGCTGCGGCTGAGCTTGCCGCTGGCCGGTCGCTTGCCGGCGAGCTTGCCGTCGATGTAGACGCGAATTTCCTTTCCGTCGTACGTGCCGGTCAGCCGGTGCCAGCCGTCGCTCCAGGGCTTGGTCCGCTTCACGCGCACCTCGCGCCAGTTGTCGAAGTGCAACACGAACACGACCCCGCCGCCGTCCTGTCGCAGCAGGTACTGGTGATCGCCTTTGGAGATCAGCGGCGCATACTGTCCCGAGTAGCGGCCGCGGAAGACGCAGTCGACCGTGATCGCATCGGTGATGTCCAGCGCGGGAGCGTCCGGCAACACAACGACCCCCTTCACGCCCACGCCCTTTTCGACCTTACCGATCACGGTGCCGGAGAGCTTCAACGGGGAGTGGTCGCGCACTTCGTACTGCTTCGGCAGGGGCCGGCGCAGCCCCTGGTCCACCCAGTCCCAGATCGAACCGCCCTGCAGGGCCGGATACTTCTCGATCACGTCCCAGTAGTCCTGCAGATTCCCGACGCTGTTACCCATCGCGTGCGCGTATTCGCACAGGATCAAGGGACGCGTCGGATTACCTTTTGCGTAGCCCTCGATTGACCCGATGCGCGCATACATCGGACACACGATGTCGGTGTGCGCGGCGTGCCCGCAACGCTCGTAGTGCACGGGACGGGACGCGTCCCGTTCGTGAATGTAGGCGCTCGCGGCCTGGAAGTTCACGCCATCGCCGGCCTCGTTGCCCAGCGACCAGACGATTACGGAAGGATGGTTCTTGAAGCGCTCGACCATGCGGCGCGTGCGATCGAGATGCGCCTCCTTCCACGAGGGCGCCTTGGCCAGCGAACCCTTGCCGTAGCCCATGCCGTGCGATTCGATGTTGGCTTCGCAGAACACGTAGAGGCCGTACTCATCGCACAGCTCGTACCACAGGCAGCGGTTCGGATAGTGGCTGGTGCGCACGGTGTTGATGTTGTGCTGTTTCATGATCCGTATGTCCTGAATCATCGACTCGCGCGAAATCACGTGGCCCGTGTCCGGGTCGTGGTCGTGACGGTTCACCCCCTTGACGTAGATCGGCTTGCCGTTGACGAGAAGCTGGCCGTTCCTGATCTCCGAGCTGCGGAAGCCAACGCGCGACGACACTATTTCCTGGTCCCGGCCGCTGGAGTTCTTGAGCGTGAGAACCAGCGTGTATAGATTGGGCGTCTCCGCCGACCACTTCTTCGGGTCCTTCACGTCCGCCGCGATAGTTGCGGTGGTTTCGCCACCGGCGGCCAGCTCGACGCGCGCGCTCTGGTCGGGGATGACCGTATTGCCGTCGCCGTCAAGCAGCGACCGCACGACGGTGACCGTCGCGGCCTTGGCAGCGTAATTGCGCACGGCGGCCTTTACGATCAGTTTTGCGTCGCGGTATTCCGCGTCGAGCGGTGTTTGGACCTCGAAATCGCGGATGTGCTGCGTCGGCGCGGCCCACAGGTAGACGTCGCGGAAGATACCGCTCAGGCGCCAGAAGTCCTGGCACTCCAGGTAGGAGCCGTCGCTGTAGCGGTAGACCTCGACCGCCAGCGTGTTTTCGCCCCTGCGCACGTAATCGGTGATGTTGAACTCCGCCGGCGTGCGGCTGCCCTGGCTGTATCCCACCTTCCGTCCATTGACCCAGAGATAGAACGCGGAAGACACGCCGTCGAAGCAGATCATGATCTGCCGCCCGCTCCAGGCGGTGGGCACGGTGAACGTCCGCCGATACGAACTGACCGGGTTGCGCTCGCGATAGGCGGTGTAGTTCTGGGGCGGGTCGCCCACCACGCGCGGGGGATCCTTCTTGAAGGGGTATCTGATGTTGACGTAAATCGGGGTACCGTACCCTTCCAGCTCGACGTTCGCGGGCACCTTGATATCCTTCCAACCGCTCACATCGAAGTCAGTTTTGTAGAAGTCGCGTGGACGCGCATCCGGATGGCTGACCCAGTGGAACTTCCACGAACCGTTCAGCGACTGGTAGTAGGCCGATTCCGCTCGTTCGCACCTGACAGCCCGCTCCCGCGACGGATAGGGCATGAGCGTGGCGTGGGGCGCCTCCCGATTCGCCGCCAACACCTCTTCGTTCTCCCAGTCCGGGGCCGCGTGGCAGGCGCTGCGCGATAGCAGAAGGGCTATGGCAAGAGTAGTGAAAAGCGACTTGTTGCTCATGGCGTATCCTTGTCTTAGGGTTGAACGGGGCACAACGAATAGCAGGAAAAGGCGCCAGGCACAAGCCGTCCGTCCTGAAAGCGTACACTTGTGTTCACTTTGCGCACAATCGAGCTGTCTGAAACGCACCAGCTTTGAGACCCATTCACCCATCTGCAAAACTGAATCAGACGCCCAACCGACGAAAGAACGGCCTTCTTGCTACGGAATGGCCCTACCGCGGCCCCTTTTCGGTTTTCTGCACGCCGGAACAGCATTCACGGCGTCACCTGGCACGCCCTCTGCTCATTGAATACAGCGACCTGAGGTTGGTTGGAGATCTAGAGGACGGCAACCACAAAAGAGGTTCAACCGGAGTCCGAAACTTCAACTGAACGACTGGCAAACCGGCCGCAAGGCCAATGCAGAGAAGACCGCGGCTAAACCGCGGTTTTCTTGTTTGTGGACATGGTTGCCCGCCTTTCCCGCCTGCGCTACTATCCCTGCATGGCTGACAAAGGAGTTCGACTCGACAAGTTCCTGGCCGAACGCGGCGTGGCTTCGCGGCGGACCTGCGCCGACTACGTGCGCGCGGGTCGCATAACGGTCAACGGCGCAGTCACTCCGATTCCCGGTCATCGCGTGCATCCGGACCGGGACCGCGTGACGCTGGACGGCGAGGCACTGGCGACCATGCCCGAACGCCACGTGACCATTGCCCTCAACAAGCCGCGCGGCTACGTCTGCTCAACCAATGCCAGGCAGGGACGCACAGTCTACGAGCTCCTCCGCAATACCCCCGAAAGGCTCGTACCGGCAGGCCGGCTGGACAAGGAGAGCGAAGGCCTTTTGCTCATGTCCAACGACGGCGAACTGGTCCTGCGCCTGACACACCCCCGTTTTGGACATGAAAAGGAATACGAGGTGACAGTCAAGGGAGACGTGAGTCCGCCGATACTGGACAGACTGCGGTCCCGACTCACAATCGACGGCTACCGCATCCAGCCCGTCGAGGTGCAAGTCCTGGCACATGACCGGAAACAGGATACACACGTCCTTCAGTTTCGTCTCCGCGAAGGCCGCAACCGCCAGATACGCAAGATGTGCGCAGCTGCCAACCTCGACGTCGTGCGCCTCGTGCGCACGCGCATCCAGTCAATCACCCTGAACGGACTCGATCCAGGCCACTCGCGACCGTTGACGGAGGCGGAGCTCCGCGAGCTGACCGGGAACTTCAAAAATGCTCAATGATCAATGCTCAATTCTCATTGAGCATTTCTGCCGTTTCCACCCCCGAATTGTCCAAGGCCCCTGCCCCTTGGGGCGTTGCTAGCCGGAGACTTCAACTCCTGCCTGTCATCCCGAGCGCAGCGGAGCGGAGTCGAGGGATCTCG
>CAZKRK010000492.1:0-5302 GCA_964555035.1 uncultured Victivallales bacterium
GTTTGCAGACGTTTGCGTAGGAATCGGCGGTTCAACTGCCGAATACAGGTTCAATCGTGAGCAGCCGTATCGCGTGTTGCCAAGCCGGGCGGCAGAAGGTAGTGTCTTCCTTCTTCCTGAGACGCCATGCCGACTTGCGACTGAAGAACAGAGGAGCAATATGAAAGCACCAGCCCCAAATCGTGTCCGTGTGACCCTTACCCTTTTCTTGCTTCTGATGAGTGCGGCCACGTTGGCGCCCGCCGCGCCGCCCGGGAAGGGAGCCAACAAACCGTCGGCCGCACAGGGCGCCGGGATGAGCGTGGCTTCCGTGCGTGCGGCCATTCAGGATCTCATCGCTACGTTTGGCGATCGCTATCCGAACGGGGCCGCGTACCTGAAGCGGCTGGACGCCGTCGCCGCGACGGACGACGCGTCGGCCCTGGCGGCCCTCGCGCGGAAAGCGCTCGTCGCCAACCCGCTGGTGAGCGGCCAACCGATCCTCTTTGTCTCCCGTCGCCAGTATCCCGGCGACCACCACAACACCGCAACGATGTTCCAGACGGACGAAATCAACACGGGCAAGTACAAGGGGCGCGGCTACCTGAAAGCCGTAGACTTTGCGAGAGGCGGCGAGGTCACGACGATTCTCGATCCCGGACCGACGTCCACGCCGCGCGACCCGGAAGTGAGTTTCGACGGGAAGCGCATCGTGTTCGCGTTGCGCAAGTCGGTGAAGGACAACTACCACATCTACGAAATCAATGCCGACGGTACGGGATTGAAGCAGTTGACCTCGGCACCCGGCGTGTTCGACATCGATCCGCTCTACCTGGCCGACGGATCCATCGCCTTTACCTCTTCGCGCGAGCCGAAGTACTGCATGTGCAACCGGCACATCATGGGGAACATGTTCAGGATGGAGGCCGACGGCGCCAACATCCATCAGCTCGGCAAAAGCACCCTGCACGAGGGACACGGCTCGTTGATGCCGGACGGTCGCATCCTCTACGACCGGTGGGAATACGTGGATCGCAACTTCGGCGACGCACAGGGGCTGTGGACGGTCAACCCGGACGGGACGCGTCACGCGATCTACTGGGGCAACAACACCGGCTCGCCCGGCGCCGTGCTCGACGCGCGCATCATCCCCGACACACCGCTGTGCCTGTGCATCTTCTCTTCCTGCCACGACCGCCCGTGGGGCGCGGTGGCGATCCTCGACCGCCGCAAGGGGATCGACGGCCGGGAGCCGGTGGTGAGAACCTGGCCCGCCAACGCGATCGACCTGGTGAAGGTCACCGGCGGCTTCGACACCTTTAGACGCGTCAAGCCCAAGTACGAAGATAGCTATCCCCTCGCCGAGATCGGTTCCAACGCGGGCGCCGGGAAGTACTTTCTCGTCGCGCGCCAGACGGGCAAGGGCGAGAACATGGGGATTGTCCTGCTGGACATCTTCGGCAACGAAGTGCCGCTGCATACGGACGAGCTGGGGTGCTTCGACCCCATGCCGCTGGGTCCGAGGACGCGCCCGGCGAAGACCCCCACCCTGCGCGACTTCAACAACGAGGCCGGCACGTTCTACGTGCAGGACGTCTACGTCGGTACGCACATGGAGGGCATCAAGCGCGGGACGGTCAAGTACCTGCGGGTGGTCGAGTCGCCCGAGAAGCGCAACTGGTCGCGGTCGTCGTGGGGCGGCCAGGGCGTACACTGCCCGGCCATGAACTGGCACAACTTCGAGAACAAGCGCATTCTCGGCACGGTGCCGGTTGCCGAGGACGGCTCGGCCTATTTCGAAGTGCCTTCGGACCGCTATGTCTTTTTCCAGCTGCTGGACGCCGACGGCATGATGGTGCAGTCGATGCGCAGCGGCACGATCATCCAGTCGGGCGAGCTCCAGGGATGCGTGGGCTGTCACGAGCGGCGCGTCGAGGACGCGCCGGCCCTGACGAAAGGCCCGGATGCATTCGGACGTCCGGCGGACAAGCTGGAAGGCTGGTACGGCGAGCCGCGCATCTTCAGCTTCCAGGATGAAGTGCAGCCCGTCTTCGACAAGCACTGCGTCAAGTGCCATGACTTCGGCAAGCCGGCGGGCAAGAAGCTGGTGCTGGCCGGGGACCGGGCAATTTCGTTCAGCGCTTCGTACACGGACCTGTGGGGACAGGGGTTCATCAAGTGTGTCGGCGCGGGGCCGGCGCCGATCCAGAAGGCACGCGCCTGGGGATCCCACGCCAGCAAGCTGATCCAGGTGTTGCGTGAAGGGCGCCCGCAGCACAAGGATCTGAAACTGGGCCCTGAAGACCTCGACCGCCTGATCGCGTGGGTCGACATCAACGCGCCCTATTACCCCTATTACGAATGCGCCTATCCCAACAATCCCTGCGGACGAGCCCCGATCGACGGGGGCCAATTCAAGCGCCTTCAGCAGCTTACGGGCGCCCGTTTCGTGACGAGGCACGGCCGCAATCAGCGCACGGCGGTCTCTTTCGATCGGCCGGAACTGAGTCCCTGTCTGGTCAAGCTGGACAAGGCATCGCCCAAGTACAAGGAGGCGCTGGCGATTATCCGGGCCGGCAAGGAGCAACTCGAATCGGCGCCCCGCGCGGACATGCCCGGGTTCGTTCCGTGCGAGAAAGACCGGCAACGCGTCGCGAAGTACGAGCAGCGCGCCGCGATCGAGTTGAGCTGTCGCGAGGCCATTCGCGCCGGCCGCAAAGTCTATGACGACAAGGTGGGACCATGACCAGACTGACTCCGTCCGAAAGGGCGGTACGTTTTCGAAGTGCTCGTCAATTCAACTTGGAGACGGCGGTCCTCCGCCGTTGCGAGCATGGGTTGAGCACACGTGGAAACAGAGACGAACGAAGCTCTATCCCTGTTTCGCCAGGCGCATCGGTACTTGCTCGCGACGGCGGAGGACCGCCGTCTCCATGGGCTTTTCAAACAGCGTCCGGACCGCGGGCGGTTATTGCAGCCTGTTGCTGCGTACTGGTGTCTCTTGCCCTCCAGGTGCACTCTCAGGACATTGTGGAAAAACCGTCCGTTTTCGATCTTCCCAAGCTGCAGGGGGTCCGCCTTATGGCCGACCGGGCCGTTGCGGTCCTGTTTGCAAAGCAGAAGTATGGAGAAGCCGAGCGCGTCTTGCGCAAGGCCATTGAGCGTCTGCCCTATGTCGCCAACCTGCGCTACAACCTGGCCTGCGCGCTCGCGAGGCAGGGGGACAATGCGGGGGCCCTGGCCGCGCTCGAGAAAGCCGTCGAGCTCGGTTTCCGCGATCCCGATCACATCGAGAAGGACCCGGACCTGGAGGGACTACGCGATGCCGTGCGCTTCAAGCAGGCGCTCAAGGCCGCCGCCGGACCCGCGCCCGAGCAGTCCAACCCGTGGAAGTACGAGGTGGAAGCTGCAGAGCCGGTAGACGGCGTTGCGATGGTTACCGAGAAGAACGTTGCCTGGGACACCAGGCGCCGTTTCTTTCGGGTCTACTTCAAGTTCGCAGAGAAACCGCCCGCTGACAGACCGATTGCAAAAGGACTGGGAAAGGTAGGTGAGTTGCTGCGCGCCTGGTACAAGGAAGGCACGGCCGCCGGCAATCACGGCGACCTCTACGACAATCACGACTCGGACCATTCGAACATGGACTGTCGCGCTTTGCCGCAGTTCACGCGCATCGAGTTCGGCGAGGAAGCAAAGAAGCGCAAACTCAATCACGGCCTGCAACTGTCGATGCTCTACAACGGCGTGACGTTGGGCAATTCGTCAACCGCGCTGACAGCCGGGCCGGCATGGCGCAGCCAGGGACGTCATCTACTGATGACGCCCAGGGGGCCGCGCACGCTCTTCATCCATTACGGGTCCAATCACCTCTACTTCTACCCGGAACACTGTGACCACGACCCGGGCCGCAACGGCGGCAAAGGGCACGGCGATCTCTTCCCCGCCAACACGCCCTACATGATTGTCTCGCAGGGATCGTCCGGCAGCGACAAGGCCTTCATGAATGCCGTTGGCGCAACCCTGGCCGCGTTTCGGCCCGAAGTGAAGACGGAGCTGAAGAAGAAGGGCATGCTCATGCCGACGGTGCAGATGGTGTTCCGCATGAGCAACAAGACGGTCGAGTCGCCGGATGACTACCTCACGGGCAAGGCGCACCCCAGCGTCTTTCGGAGCAGTGACCTGGATGTCGAGAAAATGGTCAAGCTGGCCCATGACATGAAGCCGGATGCACTGGCCCCGTTTGTGGCGCTCAAGGTCGTCGAAGAGGACGAGTCCGTCGTGGGACGGGACTACTTCGACGTCGCCCCGCGCGAGCGGCTCCTCGATACGCCCTGCGCCATCGCGCGGGTTGTCAAGTCGTCGAAGTACATGCGGCGCATGGTAGTGAGCGCCGAAGCCAGCAAGGACCTGCTCGAAAAGCCGCTGACCTATCGCTGGGTCGTGTTGCGCGGCGACGCCGGACGCATCCGCGTCCGGAAACTCAACGACGCCGGATCGCTTGTCGAGCTGCTCGTGCCGTACCATGAAAGGGCCCCCGTGCGACCCGGCTCCGACCTGGAGTCGAACCGGGTCGATATCGGCGCTTTCGTCCACAACGGCACCTACTACTCTCCCCCGGCATTCGTGAGTCTGTTCTACCTCGACAACGAAAAACGCGTCTACGACGACGAGAACCGCATCCGGGTTGTCGACTACACCGATCCTGAGAAGAAGGAAAACTACGTCGATCCGGTCCTGGATTTCCGCAAAGACTGGCGTGACGAGTACCGCTACGGCGAGGACGGCCGGCTTCTCGGCTGGACGCGCATTCGCGCCGCCGGGCGCGAGCAGTTCACGGCCGAAGGGCGGTTGATCGTAAGGGGAACGATAGAGAGCCCCGAAGAGACGCGCGAGATCCGCTACACGGCCGATAATGCCACGAAGAAGGTCCGAAACCTCAAGCAGCAGGTCGTGGACGTGGTGATGATGGGGGAGTAGCGCACGACGTCGGACAGCGTCGGGGGTGTCGTTCCAGCCGGAGGTTTTGTCCCTCACTAGCCGTCTCTAATTGCGTGAGAACTTGACAAACAAGTCAAGTTCCACAAGGGCAATGAGGCATGCGGCGCGATGCTGGATGCTGGATGCGCAATACGACCGGGCCTTGCGATGCCGGTCTTCGCTAGCGTCTGCTTGTCAGGGAATTCCCTACAAAGAGATCGGAAAACATGACTTGCAGCAATTCTCATTATGGCCACGCCCCCTGCGACCTTGTGTCGCAGGAGCGGGAGAAGCGCGGGGGCCTCCGGCGAGTCTACGAAGGAGGCGCCAACCAGCGTCAGTCGCC
>CAZKRK010000493.1:0-5258 GCA_964555035.1 uncultured Victivallales bacterium
CCCGCAAGCCCTGGAGCGGAGCGGAAGGGCAAGGGCGGGCGGAGAGTGAGCAAAATGCCCAGAAATGTGTATAATAGTCAGGGCTTGTCCCGGCGGGGGCCGCAAAGCCGCACCCCTCTTTCGGGGTTGTATCCCGTCGCCGTTCACCATTACACTGCGTCCGTCATGAGCAAAAAGCGTGTCGAAGTCATCGTTCGGGGAGTCTGTATACGGGAGGGACAGGTTCTGCTGTGCCACACCAAGGGCGCCGACAACACCTACCTGCCGGGCGGACACATCGACTTCGATGAAAGCGCCCGCCGGGCCCTCGAACGCGAGATACGCGAAGAACTGGGCCGGTCGTCGCAAGCCGGTCGTTTCCTGGGCGCCGTCGAACACACCTTTGTCCAGAAAGGAAAACCGCACTGCGAAATCAACGTCGTCTTCGCCCTCGAGGTCGACGGCGTCACGCCGGACCGTCCGCCGGCCTCCGCCGAGGACTACATCGAGTTCCTCTGGGCGCCCGTCGAATCACTCAAGGCCCGCGCCCTGGAACCCGCCCCGCTGTGCGACGCACTGCCACGCTGGCTGACGGAAAGCGTGGCCGAGGAACGGTGGGCGTCGACGTATCGGTGACTTCGCAAATCACAAATCATCAATCGAGGGATGAGGAGACAATCGTCGACCGCTCTCGTCGACCGCTATCGTGGGCCGAATACCGGTGGACGATAGCGGGCGACGATAGCGGCGGACGAGGGCGAGGGGGGACGAGGCGGCGTGCGTGCAAACGGAGCACATCTCCGTTTTCCCCGCGTTCTTGACCACGCTTCCGGATGATGATTCGATCCATCCAGGCGGTGGAACCTATCGCCGCCGGCGCGTCGAAGGTTCACCGCACCTGTTTTTGCACTTGCTGAGCGGCCCCCGTTTCCTACGGATCCGTTTCTTGCTGGCGACTGTCTCCCCATTTCGCTAGTGTGCTGATCCACGGTCGAACATACTTCGAAAACACGAAAGGAGAAAAGTACCATGCGACACATCGTTCCGGTACTCGTAGTCATCCTGCTTCAAATCCAATCCTTCGCCCAGAGCGACGATCTGTTCATCGTGGGCAACACGCGGGGGCGTTCCGCGTCGGTCTCCCTGCGGCTACGCGCAGACTACGTCGCCGTGCCGCTCATGATCGCCAACGACCCCAAGGTGACCGAAAGGGACAAACAGGACTACATCAAGCGAAGGACGGCCAAGGCCCTCATGGAGAGCGCGGCAAAGAGCCGGTCCAGGCTGCAGGTCGAGGCCGTGAGCTGGGCCAAGCAACCGTACATCTATCTTCTGACGGAGCTCGACGGCGCCTCGCGGAACATCGGCTACTACACGGACAAAATCGAGGCCATGTACAAGCCGGTGTTCTTCACCGGCAAGTCCAAGTGCTCGCTGGGTCCACCGACACTGGCCCTGCGCGACCCCGAGTCGTTCCGGCCGCAGCTCACGGCCAAGATCATGCAAAGCGTCAACGCCCTCACCGACTCGCTTAACGCGACCTGCCGCGTCACCGTAGAGGGACTTGGAAAACCCGTTGAAGTCAAACAGATAGACGACCAGAATGTGGAACTGTTCATCCACTACTCGCTCTCGGTCGAAATCGACAAGTAGAACGCGTCGCGGAACTCACTTCACCACACATGGAGGAACACCGATGAAGTACCACCAGATCCTGTGCCTCTCGCTTGCCGCCACCATTGCCCTGAACTCCCTGGCCGCGGACTGGCCCAACTGGCGCGGACCGGCAAAGAACGGGATATCGACCGAAACGGACTGGTCACACAACTGGCCGGAGTCGGGCCCCAAGGTAGCGTGGCGCGCAAATGTCGCCAAAGGGTTCTCGTCCGTTGCGGTAGCAGATGGACGCGTCTACACGATGGGTAATACCGGCGGCAAACGGAACAAGGAAAACCAGGAAGACGTCATCACCTGCCTCGACGCCGCCTCGGGCAGCCCGATCTGGAAACACACCTACAAATGCCCGCTCGCCCCGAAGTACTACGAAGGCGGGACAAGCGCCACGCCCACGGTACATGACGGCAAGGTGTACACGATCAGCAAGAACGGACTGGTCTTCTGCTTTGACGCCGCAACCGGCAAGGCCCTGTGGCAGCGAGACCTGCGCGAAGAACACGAACTTGAAATGCCGACGTGGGGATTCGCCGGGTCGGTCCTGGTGCTCAACGACCTTCTCATCCTCAACGCCGGCACGCACGGCGTCGCCCTCAACGAAAAGGACGGCTCGCTGCGCTGGTGCACGGGCACCGAGGAAGCAGGCTACTCGACACCGGTCGAATACCAAATGAACGGAAAGACCTGCCTGGCGATCTTCGGCGAAAAGACCCTCGCCGGAATTGCCGCACTGACCGGCGACCTCCTCTGGGAGATCAAGTGGAAGGCCAAGCACGACGAGAACATCGCCGACCCCATCGTCCTGGGCGACAAGGTGCTGGTCTCGTCATTCCTGGGCAACCGCTGTTCGTACTTCAAACTCGAACCCGACGGCCTGACCGAGCTGTGGCAGCACAAGGAGATGCTCAACTGGATGAGCAGCTCCGTCGCCTGCAAGGGGCATCTGTACGGTATGGATGCCAAGCGCAAAGCCCTGCGATGCATGCAGATCGAAACCGGCAAGATCGTCTGGAACGAACCGGGCTTCGGATTGGGACAGCTCACACTGGCCGGAGACCGGCTGATCGCATTGAGCGATAGCGGCAGACTGGTCATTGTCCAGGCAACACCGAGCGGCTACCGCAAACTGGCCGCCGCCCAGGTGGTGAAGGGGAAATGCTGGACCGACCCCGTCCTGGCCAATGGAAAGATCTATGTGCGCAGCTGGCCGGGGGACCTGGTCTGCCTGGATGTCGCCACCCGTTGACAGAAGAGGGAGAGAGCCATGCCTGAGTCTCGTACACTGCGGTTTGTACTGACCGCTGCCTGCCTGGCCCTGTTTGCATCACTACGCCTTCGGGCGGAACCTGACTGGCCCCGTTTTCGCGGCCCGACCGGTTTGGGGCACGTCCGGGAAACCGGGTTCCCGGCAACCTGGAACGCGGACGCGGTCGCGTGGCGCACGGTCCTGCCCGGCAAGGGTCAATCCTCGCCCTGCATCTGGGGCGACCGCATCTTCCTCACGTCCGCGCAGAAGCTCCCCGACGGACAGATCGAACGTATCGTACTGGCCGTGGCCCGAAACGACGGACGCATCCTCTGGCGGCAGAGCGCTCACACCGGTCCCGCCGAGAAAGTCCACGGAATGAACTGCTTTGCCACGCCGACCTGCGCCACCGACGGAGAACATGTTGCGGCCTTCTTCGGCAAGGGTGGACTCCACTGCTACTCGAAGGACGGCAAGAAACTCTGGTCGCACGAGCTCGGCGACTTCCCGGGGCCGTGGGGCACGGCGGCCTCGCCCATCATCCTCGACGGAGTCGTCATCCAGAACTGCGACGCGAGCGGAACCTCGGCCCTGATCGCGTTTGACGTGAAATCGGGCAAGGAGATATGGAACACCAGGCGCCGAAACAAGCCCCGCGGCGGCTGGAACACGCCCATCCTCATCGAGACCGACACCCGCCGGGAGCTCATCGTCAACGGCGAGGACTTCGTCTGCGGCTACGATCCCGCCTCCGGCAAAGAGCTGTGGTGCTGCCACAGCTTCATCGGCCGCGGGACCCCCATTCCCGCCTACGGTCACGGAATGCTCTTCGTGCTCAACGGCAAAGCGGGCGATGTCTACGCCGTCAAGCCGGGCGGCAACGGGGACGTGACCGACACTCACCGCGTCTGGCACACCCCGCGCAAGGGCATTCGCGACCTGGCATCCCCCATCCTCGTCGAGAACACGCTCTACGCCGTCGACTCCGGCGGCAAGCTGATGGCCTATGATGCCAGGTCCGGCAAGGAAACCTGGCGCGCCAGACTCGACGGCAAATACTCCGCCTCGCCGCTGCTGATCGACGGGAAGATACATTTCTACAACGAAGCCGGCGGAACCGTGATCGTCAAGCCCGGCCCCAAGCTGACAATCCTCGCCGAAAACGATCTCCAAGCCCCAACCGGCGAGATCTTTCGGGCAACACCCGCGGCCTCCAACGGACAACTCTTCTTCCGCTCGACCAGCGCGCTGTACTGCGTGGGCAGGCCTTCGAACTGAACGTTGGAAGTTGAGTTACGCCCCGGTTTCAGGTAGCATTCACAGATATGCAGGAACAGACAGAAGATACGGATATCCGCGCTTGAAACTAACCGTCACAACGCACGCAGAGCAAGCCAAGAACGATCGCGCCCACATCAGGAAGAACAGACTCTACGGCGCCGTTTCCGCCCATCTCTTCGTGCGGAAGAAGCGACTGCTCCGTGACTACCCGAGGGCCGGAACGTGTATGGGCGGCAAACGTAGGTCCGATTTGCAATCGGACCCAATCCCCGCTGATTGCCTCAGTTCACGCCACTGGCGACCAGATCCGACCGGAGTTGGGTCCGATTGCAAATCGGACCTACGTTTGCCGCTCATACGTCGGACATGCGTCCGGCAAAGGTGTCACACGCATTTCCCGCATCGCCGTTTTCGCGATCACGCGGACAATTCACCACAACGCTTTGGAGGTTCACAGAGAAGACCTTTCGCTCGTACAAGGCCCGTCACAAGATAGCGGGCGACTCATTGGTCGGGCAATCAGGACTTCTACCGGCCGTCACCAGCCAGGAAGCCCATCACGATCGCCGTATAGGGATCGTCCGGTTGACCGATGCAGGCGTTCATGCCGCCGTGGTCGCGGTCGGGGGCGCTGACCACCCGGGTGGCGACACCGGCCTCGCGTAGCGCGTCGGCCAGCGCGCGCGACTGCTCACGCGACGTACGCCGTTTCCCGGCATGGAAGATAAGGAAGGGAGCGATCCCTTTGTCGGGGGCGACGTGTAAGTACGGCGAAGGATCCTTCCAGCCCGACGAGTCCTCTCCGAAGGCCTTCAGAAACATCTGCCGCAGCAGCGGTCCACTTGGATCCGCCAGATGCTTGGGCAGGTTACACTATCCTTCGGTTTGCGGCCGACTCGTTCCAACGCCCACTCTTGAAACGCCCTGCGGGCCTCGTCACGCGTAACCACGCCGTCTCCGTCAAGATCCATGCGCTCGAAAAGGCGCGGCCGTCGCAATTCCTGACGCGTGATACGCCCGTCGCCGTTGCGCTCCGACCGGTCCACGGCACTCCGTTCGCTCCGCTCACTGCGAGCCT
>CAZKRK010000494.1:0-5222 GCA_964555035.1 uncultured Victivallales bacterium
CAGATGTTGAGGCCGGACAGAATGATCAGGAGAGCAGAAGTTCGTCAGGTGGTTGCCGAGGGCGAGGTTGTGGAGGACTATCCGGAAGACGTGCGCGGACACAGTTGCCTCCTCCTCGGATATGGAACCGATGCGCAGCCCATCCATGTGGTGTGCGCACCCAAGGAAGATTACCTCGCCGTCATTACGGCATATCTGCCAGATCAGCGAGAGTGGTCGGACGATTTCAAAAAGAGGGTAATGACATGAAGTGTATTCACTGCCAGGGAGACATGAGACGCGGAACAACACCTTTTCATGTGGATCGGAGGGGTTGCCACCTCATGCTGGACGCGGTACCAGCATGGGTATGCAAGCAATGCGGGGAGTCGTACTTTGAGGAAAACGAAGTCGACGCTATTCAGTCGCTCGTCGATTCGCTTGAGCAGAAGACCCAGGCGCTGGTGTTGACGGCGTGAGACTTGGCGAACAACCGCGTGGACCACGACACTGAAAAGGCGCGCCATAGAAGGCGCGCCTTTTCAGTGCGGGTCACGCGGGGACGTTGGGCTGGAAAAAAGGCGCAAGAAAAGCGATTGACAAGAAACCGTCCCTGTATTAATTTACTCCTATCGCTAAATTCAATCACTCGGAGCTAATCCAGAACAGGGGGATCTACATGTCCGCAAAAGAGAGGACATTCGTCAATCCGTACCGCCCCGGTGCGGGACACATGCCCCCTTACTTGGCTGGTCGCCAGAAAGAAACCGCGGAATTCAAACGCCTCTTGAAACAAGAGGTCATCTTGGAGAACATGGTTCTCACAGGCCTCCGGGGAGTGGGCAAGACAGTACTTCTTGATACCTTTAAGCCCACCGCCATCGCGGCAGACTGGCGCTGGGTTGGCACGGATTTATCCGAGTCAACCAGCCTCACTGAAGAAAACATAGCAATCCGCCTCTTGGCTGATCTGTCAGCCGTATCGTCATCTCTTGTTATACGGACTGAACCAACTGGCATCGGATTTGCTGGCGACGCCGGCAAACCGGTGGCCCTGGACTATGACCACCTCACACAGTTCTTCAATGCGACCCCCGGCCTAATCTCGGATAAACTAAAGGCTGTTCTGGAATACGTCTGGTCCTTCCTCCAGCACCAACCGACACACGGCATAGTGTTTGCATATGATGAGGCGCAGAACCTCGCGGATCACGCGGAAAAGGATCAGTTTCCTCTGTCTCTCCTTCTGGATACTTTCCAGTCGATCCAGAAGAAAGGCATCCCGTTCTTGCTGGTTCTCACGGGACTGCCTACCCTCTTTCCAAAACTCGTCGACGCTCGCACATTCGCTGAACGCATGTTTCGGGTGGTTTTCCTAGACCGACTCACGCAATCAGAAAGCGAAGAGGCCATTCTCAGGCCGATACAAAAGCACAAGAGCCCTGTGACCTTCAAAGACGATTCCGTGCAGACGATTTTCAGCGTCTCGGCAGGATATCCATATTTCGTCCAATTCATCTGCCGTGAAGTTTACGACATATTTCTGCAGCAGTTCTCAAAAGGGGAGATGGGAACCGTCCCGATTGCCACCATTCTCGCCAAGCTTGACACCGATTTCTTTGCCGGAAGATGGTCGAGGGCAACAGACCGGCAACGTGAACTCCTTCGTGTGATAGCAAGCCTCGACAACTGTGACGCAGAGTTCACTGTGCAGGAAGTCGTTGAACGGTCAAAGGAGTTGCTGTCAAAGTCATTCTCAAGCAGTCACACCAACCAGATGCTTGTCTCCCTCAGCAACTCGGGTCTTGTCTTCAAGAACCGGCACGGGAAGTATTCCTTCGCCGTCCCCCTTATGGGCCAATTCATCAATCGTCAATACGGAACTCAGACCAAAGACGAGGGTGCCCAACCAGAGAATTGAGCACGACTTCGTGTTAGCCGCGCCGCTTCGCTCTGCGGCCAACACGAAGCGGCTCATTCTGCGGGACAGATCGAGAGGGAGATACGCGTGTACGAGTAGGTGTACGAGTACGGGGGGGGACAGAGCCGGTCCGAAGGCCCGTACTCGTACACGTACTCTTACACTCCAATCTCTCGAGAAGTGAACGGGATGGCAACCGGACAGGCCGAGGGACAGAAAAGGACTCGCAGAACCAGGCGCTGGAGAATATCGCCGCTGGCGCGCCGAATTCTCAGCGCCGACGTTCGGGCCGACATGACACTGGTTGACACCACGGGGGGGGCGAGTAGTATGCTGGTGGCATGAAAGTCAAGACATCTATCACACTGTCGGGCGAGGTGCTCAGTCTCATTGACAAGCACCAAGCGGAGTTCCGAAGTCGATCGGAGTTTCTCGAACGCGCCGCGAGGGCATTTCTGGCGCATCTCGCCAGAACAGAGGCTGAGCGCCGTGATCTGGAGATCATCAACCGAAATGCCGACGAGCTGAACGCGGAGGCGGAGGACGTGCTGGCCTACCAGGTGGCGCTGTGAGGCGCGGCGAGCTCTATCGAGTCAAGCGCCCCTCCCCCCGGGATCCTCGCAAGTTCCGTGTGTTTGTCGTGGTCAGTCGACAAGTGCTGATCGACTCACGGTTCTCAACCGTCATCTGCGCGCCCGTTTACACAGCGTACGAGGGTCTCACGACGCAGGTGCCAATCGGTACGGACGAAGGAATGAAGCACGAGTGCAGCATCCATTGCGACGAACTCGTGAGCATCCCGAAGGCCATGCTCACTGACTTCGTCAGCACGCTTCCTCGAGAGAAGATCATCCTGCTGGACGAGGCGTTGCGAACCGCACTCGAGCTGCACGGTGACTGAGGCCCGAACAAAGCGCTGCTCGCCTACAACTTGACCGCGGACGGTCAAGTTGAGGGAGAGCGCAGTCGTTGGCTGCTTGCTGGGCGAATCGGTCGGTGATACTCTTATGCCATGAAGCGGAAGGTGCACATAGAATCGAGCGTGGTGAGCTACTACACGGGACGGCCGAGCCGGGACGTTGTTCTCGCCGGGCGACAGCAGTCGACGCAGGACTTCTGGCCGTTGCTGTCTGGGGACCTCGATCCGCACGTCTCCGCGTTGGTTGTCAAGGAGGTAGGTCGAGGCGACCCCGAGATGTCGCACAAGCGACTCGATGCCATCGGCTCCTTCTGCGTGCTGGCTACGACGCCTGATGCTGAACGACTCGCGCAAGAAATCCTTGACGGACACGGGATACCGCAGGAGTACCCGGAGGACGCGCTCCATGTCGCCGTTGCTGCGGTCGCCGGGGTGGAGTTCATCGTGACCTGGAACTTCTCGCACATAAACAACCCGTTCACGAAGATGATGATACGTCAGATCGTCGAAAACGCCGGATACGAATGCCCGGAGATCGTACCTCCCGAGGCGTTTCTGGGGGACGAGCCATGAAAGACCCGTTCGTAGCTGAAGTGCGGAAGCACCGCATGGAACACACTCAGCAATTCAACTCTGACCTTCACAGGATCTGTGAGGATCTGCGTCAATTCGAGTCCTCCCTTGGTGACCGAGTCGTTACGCTGCCGCCACGGGAGATCCAGCCAACAAAGAAGTCGAAGCGATTGCAGTAAGGCCGCGGACGGCCTCACTGCAACGCCTCACTTCACATGTTGGCTCTGAGAAGGAACAGATAGAGCATCCAGGAAGGGTATCGCATGGAACGAAACATGGTCCAAACTGCCAGCTTGTGGCTGATCGCTCTGGCTATGATCACGGCGCCGGCCAGCGCTGAAGTCTGGACATACGATGTGTTGGGCGGGAAGAAATACTCCTCACCCGATTATGAAGTGACCGTGGAATCGGACGGCAAGACCCACCGGTCGTTCGTGCATTACAGCTATGGGCGGGATCAGTACAACATATGTGACTGGAAGGGCGAGCCATAAGAGACAAGGCACTTCAAGCAGCGAGGGATGACCTCTCATTCCGCAGCGATCTTCTCTTTCGAGGGAAAGATCGTGGTGCGCGTTCGAGTCAAAAAAGACGCAAAGCACATCACGCTGCCGCTCAAGAGCGCCAAAGTCCTCCCTTCTTCCTATGAGATTCCCTGCACGATCGAAAATGGTAACACGATTGTCTCCTCGCTCATCGACCGGAGACGGACATTCCCGATAAGAATGCCGAAAGCACACTCCTTGTTAAACCGGGCGACACGGTATCGCAGGCCGCGATGAGCAAGCACCGGGCAGTCTGGTTTGCGCCGGGCGTTCACGATCTCTCGCAGATGGGAGAAGAACCCTGGCGCCACACCCTCGTCAAGCGGGGACAGACGATCTATCTCGAAGGCGGCTCCTACGTAATGGCCCGCTTCGTGAAAGACGAAGAACCAGGCACGGGACGCGCCACTATCCGTGGTCGGGGCGTCATCTCCGGGATTAAGCACAAGTGGGTGCTCAGTTTCGAGCGGGCCAGCCAGGTCATCAATATCGACAACCTGTCGGGCGTTACCATCACCGACAGGGCATGTTTCGGAATCTATGGCGGGCGCAAGATCGACGACATCGCCATGCTCGGCGCTTGGCACGGAAACACGGACGGCCCGGATTACCTGGATGATTGCGTGATCCAGAACAGCTTCCTGATGGCCCATGACGACAACTTGAAACTTAATCATAATACCCACGCAAAGCACCTTGTAATCTGGCAACTGGCCAACGCCCACGCCATCATGGTGAAAGAGATGCGGGATAACGCCACGTTCGCGGACACCGTCGTCGAGGACGTAGACATCCTCGCCTACTACAAGTGGCCCACCGGCTGGAAGCACCCCTGGGGACGACTCGGCCCGGGCGCTATTTCCATTATCACCGGTACCGACTTGCGGGTGAAGAACTTCACCTTGCGGGACATCCGAATCGAATCGCCCTACTTGTTTCGAGTGTTCAGTTTGTATAATCTGGATACCAAGAGGGAATACACGCCGAAGTGGTTTTCCCACTTTCCTCCCACATCCGAGTCAAGGCACACTCGAATCGACGGAATTACCTTTGAGAACATCACCGTGAACAGCCCGGTAATCGCGTATCGGTCGCTGCTAGGATCGGCCTACGACAGCTCCTTGTCGAACATCCGGTTCGTAAACCTGAAGATCAACGGCACCACCGTCACGGAGAAGAACAAGGACGAGTTCTTCGAGATTGAGTACGACAAAATCAAAGGATTGTCGTTTTCGGAAAACAGAAGCCAACAAAGCCCTGCAGAGTGTCTGCTCCGAGTCAACGG
>CAZKRK010000495.1:0-5204 GCA_964555035.1 uncultured Victivallales bacterium
CCTACGCGGGCATGGCGGATGTCTGCATGGAGACGGGCGACATCGACTACCAGAGCGCCGTTGCATCGCTCTGGGACAACATCGTCAACAAGAAGTACTACGTCACCGGGGGACTGGGCAGCGGCGAGACATCGGAGGGATTCGGTCCCGACTACTCATTGCGGCACAACGCCTACTGCGAGTCCTGTTCGAGTTGCGGAGAAATCTACTTTCAGCACAAGTTGAACATGACGTATCACGACGCCAAGTACGCGGACCTGTATGAGGAGACGCTCTACAACGCGCTGCTGGGATCGATCGACCTGGAAGGGAAGAACTTCTTCTATCAGAACCCCCTGGTGTGCGGCAGGCTCCGTTACCCCTGGCACGGCTGCCCCTGCTGCATCGGCAATATCCCGCGTGTGCTGCTGATGCTCCCGACGTGGACCTACTCCAAGAGCGACGACACGATCTGCGTCAACCTCTTCGTGGGCAGCACGGTAACGGTCGAAGGTGTCGCGGGCACCGACGTCGAGATGGTGCAGAAGACCGACTATCCGTGGGAGGGCGACGTCTCCATCACCGTGAGACCTCGCGAGAAGAAGAGCTTCCTTATCAGGATTCGTGTGCCCAACCGTGATGTGAGCGCGCTCTACACGGGCACGCCGGACTGCGACGGCATTCGTGACGTCAAACTGAACGGCAAGCAGGTTTCCCCCACAATCGAAAACGGCTACGCCACTATCGAACGGGAATGGGAAGCGGGGGACGAGATCGTCTTCAAGTTGCCCATGAAAGTCCAGAGGATCAAGGGCTGCGACAAGATCCAAGCCACGGCGGGACAGAGCGCCTTGAGGTATGGACCCGTTGTCTATTGCGTGGAAAGCGTGGACCAGGACATAGACAAGACGCTCAAGAGCGATGAACCTCTGGCCACGGAGTGGCGGGACGATCTGCTGGGCGGAGTGACGATCATAAAGGGCAAGTGGTCTGACGGTTCACCGTTGACGGCCATCCCCTACTACGCTCGCGCCAACCGAGACACCCCTGAACCACCCCGTCCCAGGTCAACGGTGTGGATCAAGGACCGGCTTCGCTAGGAAACGGCAAACGTAGGTCCGATTTGCAATCGGACCCAAAGCCGCCCGGATGTGGCGTCTCCCCCGTCGTCTCGAAAAACGGGCGCGGATCGGGTCCGATTGCAAATCGGACCTACAGGGTGGCAAACTCATCCAACCAATCGGCGCCGGTGGTAAGCCCCCTCACCGACCTTCAACTCGGCGGCAGCGGCATTCTCGCCGATGTATCGCCGGAACGCGCGCAATTCATTTTCGTTCCGGACAATGCGGTCGTAGCTGTCCTTCTGCCACAGCGTTCCCAGTTCGCCCGTTCGCTTGTTGATTTCCCGGGACGAGTGTCTCTTCACGGACTGCAGCAGCCGTTCCAGCTCGACGCCATCCGCGGAGAGAATCAATGCATGCACGTGGTTCGGCATGACGACGATATCTCCCGTCCAGCAACGTTGCCCGTGGAAAAACAGAAGTGCATCCAGCGCGATGCGCGCATTCGCCGCGTGTCGCAGTCGACAGGCCCCGTGCCCGGAATCCAGAAAGTCGTGAAACTGCCGGTAGTGCCGTCTTTCGAATCGGTCGCGCTCGCCAGCCGGAATGCTCTCATACGCCTCGCGCCACGCCTCGCCCCGCAGCACATCGGGATCCATGCCGTGGACACCGAACCAGGTCCGTCGCTCTTCCCGCCACTGGATCAGAACCTGAGGCGGAATGGAGTCGTTGAGGCGATACGTCACAAAGTAGCATGCGCCCTCCTGGCGCCAGTGCGGCAAGTGACGCCGGTAGACAACAACCGCCTTGTGGGGGTTGAACGGAGTAAAGCGAGGTCTATCAGTTGTCATGGCTGTCGCATCCCGTAGGTCCGATTTGCAATCGGACCCAATCCCCGCAGTGTCCGATTGTGTTCCGCCCGTTCTATCTCACAAATCCGGCCTATGCTGAAGGCCCGATTGCAGATCGGATTTACCGAGGGCATCGGATTGTCGGGCGGCAGCCATGCAATTCCGGGCACTTTGGGGTCCGATTGCAAATCGGACCTACGGAGTCCGCACGCGCACCCTTGGCGTACTCCGGGTTCCCGATGGAGATGTTCCCGGCTTGACCGGGCTCCCAAGAGGACATACAAAGCGGCATGGCGCGATAGGGTCGGAGGTTGTCACAAATTGTCTGTTGTCCCGTAGGCTGTGGGCTGTCTTCTTACGGATACGGAGAGACGAAACATGGCACGGCCGAAGGTCCGGTGGCTTACAAGCAACCGCCCAAGACGCGGTATACGACATACACGTGGGTCTACCAGTGGTGAACACCTTTTAAGGCGGGCGACACACGGGTTGATGGATCCTGTTGCGCAAGCCGATTCAGGGACGGGTCCATTTCATCCGTTGAGCGTACATGCGCTCGCCGATCTTGCGCGCGGCCCGGGTCATTTCGGGGTACGGGGTGTCGGTAATGTCCACGAAGCCGATGCGGTAATTCTCTCCGTCCCCGCGCCCTGACACGATCTGGTCCCGGTACTGGAACCAGTGGGCGCCGACGATACGCGGATCGGCCAGGGCATCTTCCAGGTAATGGGTCATGAGACGGGCCGCGTTCTCGAGGTTGCTCGCGGGAATCAGGCCTGGACCCCAGGTCCCCTTTTCACACAGCGTGCCGAAGTGGAATTCACCGATCACAAAGGGCTTGTCGGCTTTCATGGTTTGCAGGTGTGTGAGCACCCGGGGTGAATACTGGTAGAGGTTGACGCTGACGACATCGGCGTATTCCGCACAGATCTCAAAGATCTCAGGGAAGTACGCATGAATGCGGCTGCCCAGGCACAGCTTATGGGGGGCGACGGATTTCACGACGTCCCGGCAGGTCTTGAAATAGGCGTGCAGGTAGTGCTGCGCGTAGGTGCGCCCATCCTTCTTGTAGCCCGGAGAGTCGGGAAGAGCGTCGTCAGCCAGGAAGGCCTCCCAGGAAGCGTAGGCGGTTGTCCAGGAGGCGTTGAGCGCGTCGATGGTGCCGTACTTCTTCCGCAGCATCGCCCGCAGGGCCACCTTGCTATGGGCTCCCGCCGGGGCCTGCTTGATGGAGTTCATGATGGTGTCCAGTCGAACAAAGGGCATTTCGTTGTCCACGAAATAGCCGATGCACCAGGGATCCTCCGTCGTGCGGCCGAGCTCGTACTCCATCCGTAAGCGCAGACTGCGGGCGAAGCCCGGTGCGAAGACGTCGGGGAAATGGGACTGGAAGGACGTGCGCCCGGGGCGCAGGGAGGGAAAGTCGTAATGCACGCACTGGGTGTAGGGCGTCTTCCGGAGACGGGTCACAGCCCGGCTGGACCAGTTCGCGATCGTGTTAACGCCCCAGGCGGCAAGGCGGTCGTGGGACCGGTGGGCCGCCTTGCTCACCCAGTCCTCGCCATACTTCCTGAAGAGGTTGGCCGAGTAGGGATGCCAGGCGCGTCCGCCCTGCTTGATGAACGGCCCGATGCCGGGTTCGTTGGCGGGGATCTCATCAAGGATCTGCTGAAGCCCGGGTGTTGTCACGGGCTTCTGCTGGTCGTGGTCGGCCCTGACACAGGTAATGCCAAAGGACCAGAACAGGTGGCCCTCCGGATCTACCAGCCACCAGGTGTTGTCGGCTTTATGGGTATAGAAATGTCCGGTCGCCTTGAGTTGAGGGCCCTTGGCCCAGCCACCATATCGGCTCCATGAAGCGGGGCGTGAAAGCAACTGTTGCCGTTCGAGCCCGGCCTGGTTCTTCAGGTCCTCAACGGACTCGACTTTCCCTTCCCAGCGGTCGTGCCTTGCCTGGCCAAAGCGGTCCACGTAGGGAACGAACCCCTCCTGCAGCTCCTTCCGGGACGGCGGGTCGAACGCGGTTACCGCGCGTAGCTCGCCGATGACCAGGTCAACCGAAGCGTCGCGCGAATTGATATGCACGGGCAGTTGCTCGATCGCGCCGGCATCGACTTTGCGCCAGTTCTCTACATGCCCGCCCGGCATGCCGAACACTTCCTGCATCTCCTCTTTGAGATGGGTATGCCGCTCGCGAAGGTTTCGGAAAATGAAGGCGGGGACCGGACGTGTTGTTCCCGGTTCAACGCGATCGGCGCCCAGCTGCCCCATGCCGAATTCCGTGCCCAGCCGGACCAGGACGGGCTCGCGCCCACGGTTCGTTACATCAAGGACCAGCCAGAGTTTGTCGTAAACGTCCCATCCCTCCCCGGGAGCCTTCAGGATCAGGCGCGCTTCGCGGCGTAGCGGAACTGCACCGGAAACGTACGTCATCCGGGAGGCGTTCTCCTGCTGCACGCTCTTCTTCCACCCTTTGGGAGCCTGGAGTTCCATCACGGGCAAAACCCTGGGTGAGGGATCGGGTGTGTCGGGGTTCAGCCGATCACTCCGGAGGCTGAAGGGTTGGGCATCTTTGCCCGACGCGGTGGGCTGCTTCAGCTCCTCGCTGAAGCTCGTCAGACTGAGCAGGCCAAGGATCGGGCAAATTGTATAGGCGTGGCGGCATGGTCGTTGGTGCATGATGGCTTCCCGTCAACAAGACGCCTGATGTTGTACCATGGAGGTCAAGACCTCTCTATTGAGAATCTCATAATGAACTATGTCGATATTCCAGTCGCCGAGCGTCCCGCGTCCGGTCGCGGTCCCGGTGGGGGCATGCTGTTGATTGCGGTAGACCTTGGCCGTCACCCCGGTGAGGCGCTTGAACTGACGGCTGAAATGAGAGTAGTCATTGAAACCCACCTGGAAACAGATATCCATGGCATTGTCGCTGGTGGTCCGCAGGAGTACGCAGGCTCGCTCGACACGGAGGCTGTTGACGTACTCGCGGAACCGCATGCCCGTCTCGTGCTTGAACAGCAGGCAGAAATAGGTGACGGAGGCCCCGCTGAGCGCGGCCATATCCGCGAGCTTCAGCGGTTCGGTGAAGTGGTCATGAATGTGGTTCAAGGCCTTGCGAATACCCCGTTGGTAGCGTGATGCGGCCACGGAGTGGTCGGAGGCGGCGAGCGTGGCTGCCGTGCCGGTTTCCCGGGGAAGACCATCGGCGATCTCCGCGAGCAGACGCTCCAGGGCTATGCGCTGGTAGGCCCGGCCACAATGCCGATGTATTTCTGGATGGATGACGCGCGACGCGTGGTTGCCGTCGTGGGGC
>CAZKRK010000496.1:0-5189 GCA_964555035.1 uncultured Victivallales bacterium
CGCTCCCTTCGTGTTTGGATTGAAGATTACGAGTAAGATTACGATTGAAGATTCGTGGGGCGTCCTCTCTTTCATCCTAATCGTGCTCGTAATCTTCTATCCTCTCTCCCCGCGTCCAGGAGTCACGATTTTCCTTTCATGTCTGTTCATCATTCGTCTCCCCGCACAGTATGTCGTGCTGCCGCGGGTTCGACGTCTTCGCGGGCGGGCCAGTAGCCTTTCCAGAGACGGCAGTGCAGGCGGCGCAGGTCATTCATGACAGCCAGAAGGCTTGGAATCAGAATCAGGGTCAGGAGGGTGGCGAAGGCGACGCCGGCGGCGATGGAGAGCGCCATGGGGATCAGGAACCGGGCTTGCATATCGGTTTCGAGGATGAGCGGGAGCAGTCCGCCGACGGTACTGACTGTTGTGAGGAACACGGCCCTGAAGCGTCGCACGGCGCCGCGGCGGATGGCTTCGGCAAAGGGGATGCCTTCGGCGAGGTTGACGTTGATACGTTCGATCAGGACGATGGCGTCGTTGACGACCACGCCGGAGAGGGCCACGATGCCGAACAGGCTCATCATGGACAGTTCGAACCCCATCAGCAGGTGTCCGAAGCAGGCGCCGATGATGCCGAACGGTACGGTGAACATGATCACCAGCGGTTGGGCGTAGGAGCGGAACATGGTGGCGATGACGATGTAGATGCCGAGCAGCGCGAGGGGAAAGCCTACCCAGAGGCTCCCGAGCGACTCGTTCATTTTCTTCTTTTCGCCTCTCTGGCTGACGAAGATGTTCGGGTAGCGGGCGCGCAGTTTTGGGAAGCAGTCGCGGTTCAACTCGGCGAACACTTCGTTCGCGTTGGCGCGTCGTTTGTCGACTTCGGCCGTGACCATGACGTTGCGCATGCCGTCCTTGCGGGAGATGCGGGCATATCCGGGTTCGAAGGCGACGTTTGCCACCGACAGCAGGGGGATTTCGCTGTTGCGGGGGGTGCGGACGCGCATCTGGCGAATGTCGGCCAGGCTGCGGCGTTCGTTTTCGGTATAGCGCACCTTGACGCGGATATCGTCCCGGCCGCGTTGCAGGCGCACGGCTTCGTTGCCGTAGTAGGCCGAGTTCACCTGTCGCCCGAGGTCGGCCACGCTCAGGTTGAGGGCGCGTGCCTCGGGCTTGAGCGTCAGGCGCGCTTCGATCTTGCCGCGGCGGAAGTCGGACTGGATTTGCCGCACGCCGTCGAACTGTTTGAGTCGCGCCATGAGGTCGTCCGCGGCGGCCAGGATGTCCTGCATGTGTTTACCGCGCAGCCAGATCTCGATCGGCGCCCCGGGAGGACCAGCCTCCATCTCTTCGAATGTCAGGGCGGTGATGCCGGGGATGGTGCCGATTTCCTTTTCCCATTCGACGAGGAAATCCTTGGACTGGATATCGCGTTCTTCGGAGTCGACCAGAATGATCTGCACCCCCCCGAGGTGGGGCCCGTAGCTGGGGATTTCTCCCAGCGTCTGGCCGACCGCGGCGATGTTGTACTTCAGGAGCGGGCTGCCCGATTTCGAGCGGTGGCGTGAGGCGGCGGTCACGACGGCTTCTTCCACGCGCTCTACCGTGGCGCGCGTGACCTCGGGCGGCGTGCCGGCGGGCATTTCGATCTTGGCGTTGATAACGAAACCGTCCAGGCCGGGGAAGACCTCGAACTTGAGGATGCCGCCGGCGACCAGGCCGACGGTGAGCAGCATCACCATGATCGCCATGCTGAGAGAGACGTAGCGCCAGTGCAGGACGCGGGTCACGAATGGGGAGTAGACGTGCTCGACAAAGCGTTCCAGCCCGTGGCTGGTAGCATGGTGGAATGCGCCGATCCAGCGGCGCAGCGGGTTGCGGCTGCGTTTCTTGGCCACCAGGTCTCCCAGGTCACCCAGGTGCGCGGGAAGCAGGATGAGACACTCGACCAGCGACACCGCCAGGCAGGCGATCACGACCACGGGCAGAATGCGGATGAACTTGCCCATGATGCCGCCGACGTACATCAGCGGCACAAACGCGACGATCGTGGTTGTCACGGCGGCGATGACGGGCAGGCCGACTTCGCGCACGCCCTCCACCGCGGCCTTGAGCGGGGGTTCGCCGTTCTTGCGATGGACGTAGATGGCCTCGCCCACGACGATGGCGTCGTCGACGATGATCCCGAGGACCATGATCAGTCCGAAGAGCGAGATCATATTCAGGCTGCCCCCGGCGAACCACAGAATGACGAGGGCGCCGGCGACGGATATGGGCATGCCCATGCCGGCCCAGAAGCTGAGGCGCAGGTCGAGAAAGATCCAGAGGATAAAAAAGACCAGCGTCAGTCCGATCGCGCCGTTTCGCATCAGCAATCTCAGCCGGCCGCGTAGGAAGACGGACAGGTCCAGCAGGATCGAGAGTGTGGCCCCTTGGGGGAGTTGCTTCTGTTTGCGCGCCACGTAGGTCTTGATCGCCTCGGAAATCTCGATCGAGTCCTGTTCTTCGGTTTTGAGCACGTTGACGAAGACGGCGCGCTGTCCGTTGACCGTTGTCGAGATCGGGTCTTCGGTGAAACCGTCGCGGATGGTTGCGATGCGGTCGAGCGTGATTATCTCACCCGTGGGGCGGGCCAGCACAACGATGCCGGCGAATTCCGCGCCGCGGTACTTACGGCCGATCGTGCGCACGCGGATTTCCTCGCCTTCGGCGCGGATTGTTCCGCCCGGCATGTTCAGGCTGCTGCGCCTGACGGCGTCGGCAACCTGGGCCAGGGAGAGACCGTACTCCCGCAGGCGGGATTCGGAGATTTCGATCGCGATTTCGTAGTTGCGCACGCCGCTGACGACGACCTGCGAGACTTCCGGCAGGGCTTGCAGCTCGTCCTTGGTGTCGGCGGCCCACTCCTTTAGTCGCCGTTCCGACATGTCGCCGGACAGCGAGAGGATCATCACGTGTTCCCGGTGAATCAGTTCCGTGACAATCGGCCTTTCCGCGTCCGGCGGGAAGGTCGAGATGGCATCGATTTTACTGCGCACGCGGTCCAGCACGACGCGTACGTCGTAGCCGTCGTCGACTTCGATGAAGGCCGTGCCGACGCTTTCGGCGGACGTTGTACCGTACTCCTTCACGCCCTCCACGTCTTCGATGGCCTCTTCGATCTTGCGGCAGATGCCTTCCTCGACTTCTTCCGGGTCGGCGCCGGGGTAGGGGACGGTGATGAGCACGTAGTCGAGCGAGAACTGGGGAAACGTCTCGCGGATCATGTTCATGACGGCGAACCCGCCGGCGACGAAGATCATCGCCAGGACGATGTTCGCGAAGACGGTGTTGCGTGCAAACGCGGCGATTACGCCCTTCATGAGTCGGTGGCCTCCTTGCGGGGAGTTGCGTCGATCAGGGAACCTTCGAGGGGGTCGACCAGGCGCGTGGTGACGATGCGGTCGCCTTCGTCGATGCCGCGGGATATGTAGGAATAGGAATCGTCGACATACTCGACCCTCACGCGCACGGTTGCGAGGCGGTTGCTCCTGGCGGCGTAGAGCTCCTGTTCGTAGGTCACGGACTGGCGGGGGACGCGGAAGACGGAACGGAGCTGTCTGCCGGGAATCTCCACGCGGCAGAACATGCCCTCGGCCAGGGGCAGCGAGCCGGAGGTGGCGGTTGAGTTGCGGTCGACGCGGACGGCCAGGACCAGCGTGCGCGTATCGGACGAAAAGTCGACTACCCGGTGCAACGTTCCGGTCCAGGCATGTCCGTCGAGGTCCTCGGTCCAACTGACGCGGCAGGCGACAGGTCTGGGGGCGCCGAACCAGCCTGGTTTATCGGCGTCGGCATCGGCCGTGAACTCAAGCCACTTGCGCGCGTCGACGCTGTCTACGGGCACGTGCAGTTCCAGGACCGAATCGTCCACCAGTGTCGCCAGCGGCAGGGTGGGGGAGGCCAGTTGACCGAGCTCGACCGATGCCGCCTTGACGCGGCAGGCGAACGGCGCCCGGACGGTGCAGCGCTCCAGGTTGATTTCCGTCCTGGCCAGGCGCGCCCCGGCGGCAACCAGGTTCTGTTCCGTTTCCGCGATCCGGACGGGCAGGGTTTCCAGCGACTGCCTGAGTGACACGGCCTGTGTCGCGGCGGTGTTGAAAGCCCGTTCCGCCGCGTCGACCGCGACTTGCGAACCGACATTGCTTTCGCTCAGCAGTTTGCGCGCGCGTTCGAACTCCGTCTTTGCGAGCTGCAGGTTGCGTTCCGCCAGGTCCAGGCGCTCCTTGTCGTAGCGGAGCTGGAGCTTGAGGCGGTTGACGGTGTTCTCGAGCTGTTTGGTTGTCGCCAGCGCTTCGTCGTGGGCGGCGCGGTAGTCGCGGTCGTCGATGCGGACGATCAGGTCTCCTTCGGCCAGGCGTTCGCCGGCTTCCAGGCGCGGGTTGACTTCCGTGACGCGTCCCGACACTTCACAGGACAGCAGGCTCACGTTCAGCGGCATGACGCCGCCGAAACCGAGGATGGTAACGGGGTAGTCGCCGCTCTCGGCCGTCATGACTTCTACGCGGATCGCTGTTTCGGTAATTTCGGCCTGTGTCGGCGGTTTGCGCATTTTCGCCAGGAGTGCCATTCCGGCCAGGCCCACGGCGATGATTAACAGCGACGTTACTACGCGTACGACTATGGCTTCCCACAGTTTCTGTTGATGTGCCGCCGTCATTGTTCGACCCCCTCTGCTTCGTCGAGAATCGTGCGGATTTCCGTCACGACTTCATACCACTTGCGCGTCGTCTCCGGCCCGAGTTTCCGGACCAGCTCCGCGAAGGCGTCCATCATTGCCTCGTGGAACTGGTCGATGCCCGGCAGGGCTTTCGGATTCACGCGCACGAGGACCTTGCGCCTGTCCTCTGTGCTGTGTTCGCGCATCAGTATCTTCTTCTTGACCAGGCGGTCCACCAGGGCTGACACGGCCGGAGGCGAAGTGCGCAGGAATTCGGCCAGCTCCGTCATGGTCAACTCCCCTGCTTCGTGAACGTAGTGCACGGCCTGGACTTGCAGCACCGACAGTTCCATGCAGGCCATGTCCCGAACCTGGCGTTCCTGGGACATCATCAGGTGGCGATGGATACGCGGCCCCGTATCCATGATCGCTTTCATTTGCTCTTCGGGAGTCGGTATTTCACTTGTCATGATGTTTGACCGGTTAATAGTTGTGCGGGCTAATAGTT
>CAZKRK010000497.1:0-5176 GCA_964555035.1 uncultured Victivallales bacterium
AGGCTCGCAGTGAGCGGAGCGAACGGAGTGCCGTGGACCGGAAAGGCATGGGCCGTTTGTGAGTGTCGGTGCGTGGCGCGCTCCAACCGATCCACGCCACTCCGCGCCGAGTCGCGTTGCGTCTCGGGCTGCGTGGCTCACTACGAGCGTGGAGCGCGTGCGTTGGGTTCGTAGTGAGGCTCGCAGTGAGCGGAGCGAACGGAGTGCCGTGGACCGGAAAGGCATGGGCCGCTTGAGAGTGGCGGCGTGTGGCGCGCTCCAACCGATCCACGCCACTCCGCGCCGAGTCGCGTTGCGTCTCGGGCTGCGTGGCTCACTACGAGCGTGGAGCGCGTGCGTTGGGTTCGTAGTGAGGCTCGCAGTGAGCGGAGCGAACGGAGTGCCGTGGATCGGTCGGAGCGCAACGGAGCTTCCGACCTCTGGATGCGGCCCCGCCGGGCATGGCAGGTCCGCCGGTTTTGGTGAAAAGTGAATGCTCTGACAGGCGCCTATTCGTGTGGGCGTCGACTCAGCTTCGAGGAGGAGGAAGAACATGATCAGGATACAACCGAGCCGGGCCATGCTTTGCCCGGCCTTTGCGGCGGTGGCCCTCGTTCTGACGGTCACCACGGGACATGCACTCGATAACCCGGGTTTCGAGGTGCCGGACAAGGGCGCCGGTGGTTGGGAGTATGCCCCGGGCGGTGCGTCGTGGACATTTGCCCCGTCAGCAGGAGTGTCCGGCCCGAACGGACCGTGGCGATGCAACAGCGTCTCGCCCGACCCGCTTGGCAATCAGTTCGGGTATCTTCAGAACGCCTCTACCATTTCGCAAGACCTGACCGACCTCGTGGTTGGCGCCATGTACGTCTTGCACTTCTACGAGTCGTACCGCACGGCCATGTTCCCCAGCAACGACCTGTCCGTGGTTCTGGACGAGGGGTTGGGTACCGAGATCACGATCTACACCAATGCCGCCGTGACCAACACCACGTGGGAGCCACGTCAGACCGCCGAATTCGTCGCCGCGAAGACCTCTTACACGCTGACGTTCCGCACGACCAACCCCCTGGGCGGCGACCGCTCGACGCTTATCGACGGCATCGTCATCGACGTTGTCGATCTGCCGGGCCCACCCGCGCTGATCGCGCTGGACCCCGAGGATGACGCCACAAACGTAGTGCCGCGGACCGACCTGGTGATGACCTTCAGCGAGGACGTCGTGCCCGGCGCCGGCGACATCACGATCACGAACCTGACCGACGCGACCGCCATCGTGATCCCGGCAACCAACGCCCAGGTTTCGGTAGCGGGACCCATATTGACGATCGATCCGGCCACGAATCTCCTGGCGCTCACGGACTACGCCGTCCTGATCGACACGAACGCGATTGAAGACAACGCCGGCAGCTCCTTCCCCGGGATCGCAGACAACACGAACTGGAACTTCACCACCGCCCCGCCGGATACCAATGCCCCGGCAGTCACGGGTCTGACACCGACGAACGGCGCATATGCCGTGCAGATCGACACCGACCTGGTCGCGACCTTTGACGAGAATATCCGCAAAGGGACCGGCGACATCGGAATCAGGGAGTCAGTCGGCGACGCCGTGGTTGAGACCATCGCCGTGACCTCCGCCGCCGTCACGGTCAACGGCGCCGCCGTGACCGTCAATCCCGCCGGCGATCTTGCTGTCGACACCGCCTACTACGTGGAAATCGCCCCCGGGGCGATCGAAGATCTGTCCGGGAATCCCTTTGCCGGGATCGCCGGCAAAGCGACCTGGAGCTTCACCACGGCGGCAACGACTCCCATCAGCTATCATCCCATCACCGGCGACGACGATTCCGAAATCAGCAGCAGCAAGACCTACACCCATGCCCTTGACTTCGGGAACCAGCCGGGGGGCGGCGGTTTGGCGGTGGTCAACGAGGTTGTCTTCGCCAACGGCGGTCCCGGCGGCTTCCCCGCCATCGGGGGTTCATCGCAGACCGTCGGGACCGGCTCGAGCACGCTTCCGAATTCGCACAACGGCAATGGCAGTGCCGACCCGTATCTCGTCGACGGGGGCATGGAGGACCTGGTGCATGACATGATCTATGGGGACGAAACCGGCGTCATTACGCTCACGGGGCTGACCCCGGGGCGACCCTATCGATTCCGGCTGTACAACCGGCAATATGGTCCGAATGCCGGCACCAACCGCGACCAGGATATCGGGTTCGACACGGACGGTGTCGGCTCAGGCATAGCGGGCGCGGAGCATACCGCGACATTCGCAGCGGACAACGCCAGCCGACCCGATCCGAGTTTCGCCACGTTCTCCCAGGTGTATGGCTTGACTTATGACTATGTCCTTTCGCCTGGTGTGAGCAGGTTGACCGTCTTCATCAACAGAAAAGCCGGGGATACCGGCACCTACCACCTCTACGGACTCACGAACGAGGAGGTCCCCCCGCCCGACACCACCGGACCGGCGGTGAACGACCTTTACCCCGCGGACGATGCGGCCGACGTGCTGGTCGTGCGCAACATGGTGGCGACCTTCGACGAGGATATCGTCGCCGGCCCCGGCAGCATCACGATCACCAACCTGACCGACGCGACCGGAATCGTGATCCCGGCCAGCAACGCCCAGGTCTCGGTGGCAGGCCCTGTGCTGACGATCGATCCGACCAACGACCTCGCGCCGCTCAGCGACTACGCGGTCCTGATCGACACCAACGCGGTCAAGGACGTCGCCGGAAATCCCTTTGCGGGCGTCACCAACACCACAACCTGGAACTTCACCACCGCCGAGCTCGATCTGACGGGGCCGACGGTCACGACCCTCATCCCCGCGGACGACGCCGATGACATGTCGACCGGCGCCGATCTTGTAATCGTCTTCGACGAAGAAGTCCAACAAGGAACCGGCAACATCCTGATCAAACGGAGTGACGACAACACCGTCTTCGAGACGATTGACGCAGCTTCCACGGCCGTCATCGTCAACGCCGCTGAAGTGATCGTTAATCCCACCGGCAACCTTGCCGTCGCTACCGGATACTACGTCGAAATCGAGCCGGGTGCGATCGAGGACATCTCCGGGAACGACTTCGCCGGTATCGCGGACAATTCAACCTGGAACTTCACCACGCTGGCCGCGGGGGTAATCAGCTACCACCAGATCGCCGATGACGCCGACTCGGGCATAGTGAGCAACAAGACGTACACCCACACCATTGACTTCGGCAACGCCGGCGCCGCAACGGTCAACGGCGTGGTGTTCGGTACGGACGTCAATATCGCCGCGGGCGGGCGGACAAACTCGGGCACCCGCACCTACGGTCCCAACCTGGCGGCCGGCACCCCGCCTGCCGTGACCGGCGGAATCACCAACGTGTTCAGGGATTTCCGGTACAATGGGCCCGACCTGGGATACGTCGAGCTGGCGGGCCTGACTCCGGGCAGGATGTACGACCTGCGGCTCTACGAACGCGCCTGGGACTACGAACTACTCGTACGCACCTACTACGCCGGCTACGACCTGGGCGGCGACGGTTCGGTTGAGTTAACGACGCCCAAAATCGACCAGAACCGCGCGACGCTCGTGCCGCCCTGGATGACCTCGAATGTCTCGTGGGCCGTGAGCTACGTCTATCGGGCGGATGCAAGCGGAAAGATCAGGGTAGTCATCGACCTTGCGGACGACCAGACCGGGACCTACCACCTGTACGGACTCACCAACGAGGAGCTGCCCGCCGACGGCAGCATCTACTGGATCGGCGCCGGGGCGTCCAACATCACGGCCACTTCGTCCTGGGCCTGTGCCACGGTCAACACGAACCTGGATGCCGCCGTTCTGGTCTGGGACCTGTCGGACAAGGGCGCCGGCAGCCCGAACGACTGGACCAACTCCGTCAGCCTGGGCGCACAGGCTCCGGGAGCGGTGACGGGGGCGGCGACGAACCTGCTGCCGGACACGCGCTACACCTTCCGTTTCTACGGCACCAATTCCCTGCCGACCAACGGCTGGTCGGCGGCCACGGATTTCGCGACGGCGTTCTCGGCGGCACAAACGCCGGTCTTCACCCATGCCGACACCAGCGCGTGGAACATAATCACGCTGGATTGGCAGGACAACGCGTCCAATGAAACGGCCTACATTCTGCTGCGCTCGAGCACCGGCGCCGACGGCCCCTACAGCGAGATTGCCACGCTACGCGCTAACGTGACGTCGTACGAGGAGGTGGTGGCGCGGGGAACCACCTATCACTACCGGCTGGCAGCGACCAACGCGGCCAACGGCAGCGCCACGGACTTCGCCGCGTGCCAGACCCACGTGGTCATGCCTCCGACACCGCCGTTCGACGACGTGTTGTTCCGGGACGATTTCAGCGAAACCGATGTGACGTTCAACCAAAACGTGGAGGACAACCTCTCCCTGTTCGGTTCCGTGGTGGATTCGATGACGCAGGACAGCCCGACCTACACGACTTCCGGCGCCATCGGCGCGGAGAACGGCAACGCCACCTGGCGTATCGCGGCGCCGAGCAGTTCGGCCTTTGTGCCGAACTACGATTTTGCCCTCAACACGGCCCTCACCAACGCGGGCTGGTTCACCGTCTCCTTGAAGGATCTGACGCCGGGTGGAAGCTGGGCTGCCTTGGCGGTTTTCGACAACAATGCGTTGGATGCTCAGAACATCAACGACCTGACGGTCGGGTTGGGCGCCCTGTTCGGCCCCGGGCCCGGCGGCGCCATCCAGGTGTGGTCCCAGGGGAACATGGCCACCAACCCCGTCACGACCCCGGCGCCCCCGTTCGACGTGACCTTTGCGATCACCAACATCTCCGGCTTCGGCCCGGACAGCAGTTTCGACTACGAGATTCTCGTGGGCACAACTGTGGTCGAAAGCGGCGCCAAGACCAACATCGACACCACGACGAACTACATCATGGTGGAGGGGTGGGCGGGACCGTCCACCGCGGGTGAGCTGGAGGTCAGGACGGCCTCTGTTCCTCCCGACCGGGGAATGGTGTTGATCGTGCGCTGAGATGCGCCCGCGGCTCTACGCATCCGCGGTTTGTTGCGTGACCACCGCCGGGCTTGTCCTGTCTTCTATACACAAAAGTCATCTCACGCCCGTACGAGACACCACTGGAGACGGCGGTCCTCCGCCGTTACGAGCAAATGTGAGTGCACTTGGCGG
>CAZKRK010000498.1:0-5174 GCA_964555035.1 uncultured Victivallales bacterium
AGAGCCACTCCACGGCGTAGTTCGCCTCGATTCGCAACAGCCGGACATTGCCCAGTCCCCGCCTACGCACCTTCTTGTCGATCTTTCTGATGCGCAGCAGCAGGCGTTCAATCCCCAGGTAGTTGATCTCGGGATGCTTGGCGGCGCGAGCCAGAAGGAACCGCCCCTTGCCGCAGCCGACGTCCAACGCCAGCGGACGCGAGGGATCATCAAAGCAGGCGTCAAGCTCGATACGCTGCGTCCAACTCTCAGGCCATATGATCCGGGTGTCTTCGCTGGGGTCTGGCATGGTCCGCTCAATCCTCAGTGCTCAGTGTTCGGATGACGTGAGCGGGAGGGGCAACTCACCCGAAGAGCTTGGAGAAAAGTCCGCCCTTGTTGTCCATACTCTGCTCGATGAACTTCAGGGCGAAGATCTGGAACTTCTCGGCGCCGATACTCTTCTTGTACTTCTTGGCGGCCCGGTAGAGTCCCTGCTTACCGCGTTCGATCATGTCGTTAACGCCCTGCGTATCAGCAGCCCGTTTCTCGGCCAGGGATCTGATCAGGGGCATGAAACTCTGGGCAAGACGGGTCTTGGCATTCCAGTCACCGGCCTTGGCGGCCAATACGTCATGCTCCATGATCCTCGCTTTGGCTGCTCTACCCGACTGACGCCCTTGACCGTAGTTCAACGGAATCTTCATACCGTAAGCTGTCCTGCGCTGAAAATTACCCGTCCCATCACTGGGGATCCGTCCAAGTTGCTTTCTGAATAGCACAAGCCAACATGCATGTAAATACCGCATCGGGTGTCGAAAATGCCCCAACTGTCCCCGGTCACCCCGCACGGAACCCGGGCGGGGAAACGTAGGTCCGATTTGCAATCGGACCCAACGTCGCCCAGATCTCGTTCCCCACGTCCGTGAAACGGAAGAAACGGCATGAGTTGGGGTCCGATTGCAAATCGGACCTACAGCCGCTCAAGCCTCCGACTTGCGAAACAGAGACCGCGGGACGACTTGGGCACCTCTTGATGCACCCCGCCACCCGATATTTGTTGCTCCGAACCAGTCCTCAATGATAAGAGGGACGCTGCACGGGCAAACCACCTCAGCGGACACCTTGATGCAGCAACGCCGAACATTTGAACGACTGGAACTGTTTCTCGTGGGACTGATCGAACGTCCCGGCGACGACCAGGGACATGGGTGGATGGTGCGATTGCTGCTGTGTTTTCTGCACCAGGTCTCCCACATCTATCGAACCGTGGTCCAGCTGCGCCTCTTTCTCTACGCAAAAGGGATTATGCGCCACCATATGCTGGGTTGCCAGGTGATCGGCGTAGGCAACGTGACTGTTGGCGGCACGGGGAAGACGCCTGTTGTGGAGGCCTTCGCACGCGAGCTGTGCAAGGAAGGACGGCGCGTCGCCATCCTGAGCCGCGGCTACCGCAAAGTAGAGCCGGGATTTCTGCAGAAGGTGTTCGACAAGATCACGTTACGCGAAAAGCTGCGACCGCCACGCCTCGTCTCCGACGGCAAGGAACTGCTCCTGGACTCGGCCATGAGCGGCGACGAACCCTACATGCTCGCAACGAACCTGAAAGACGTCGCCGTAGTCGTAGACAAGGACCGCGTCAAGAGCGGACGCTATGCCATCCGCAACCTCGGTTGTGACACGCTCATCCTGGACGACGGTTTCCAGTACATGGCCCTGAAGTCCCGCGTCGAGATCGTGCTCGTCGACCGGACCAACCCCTTCGGCAACGGAAACTGCCTCCCGCGCGGCATCCTGCGCGAACCGGTAAGGAACATCAAGCGCGCCACGGTCCTCTTCGTCACCAAAAGCGACCCGGAATCAGACAACGCGGAACTGAAGGCGCAACTGCGTCAGTTCAACACCGAAGCGGAAATCATCGAGTGCAAGCACAGCGCCCGTTACCTGAGACACCTCTTCACTTCCGAGCAGAAGCCGCTCGAATTCCTGGACGGGCTGCGGATTGCGGTAGTCTCCGGCATTGCCGTACCGTCCGGTTTCGAAAACGAACTCAAGCAGCGCGGCGCAAGAATCGTGGACAACAACCGCTTCGCCGACCACCACCGCTACTCGCAGCAGGAGATCATCAACATCGTCAACAAGAGCAAGCAGGTGGGAGCCGACGCAATCATCACGACCGAGAAAGACGCCGTGCGCTTTCCGAAGCTGGACCGCTGCGATGTGCCCATCTACTTCCTGCGCGTGGATATCGAGATCCTGAGCGGCGAAGAGGACTTCCGGCAGTGCATCTCGCGCATCTGCTTCAGGGAGTGAACCATGACCGACAAACGCGTGCTAATCTGTGGCGTGAACTGGCTCGGCGACAGCGTCATGACCCTCCCGGCCGTCCGCGCCTTCAAACAGGCAGAACCCGATCTCTCCCTGCACATCCTGGTAAAAGCGAAGCTGGCGGCACTCTGGCAACACCAACCGGACATCGACGAAATCCTGCTTCTCGAAAGCGGCTGGGAGCTCTTGCGAACCGTCCGCCGGGTAAGGGAGCGAAGCTTCGCATCGGCCTTCATCCTGCCGAACTCGTTCCGTTCGGCTCTCGTCCCGTTCCTCGCGGGCGTACCCGTGAGACGGGGCGTGTCCGCCCAGCACCGCACGTGGATGCTCACGGATGTGGTCGACGCGCGACGCCCCCCCCCGAACAGTCCCGGCGACGACACGTCATGCTTCTCTCCAGACCGCCAACATCAGGCATGGGAGTACATCGGCATCCTCGGACTTGACGATCGCATCGAAGAGCTGCCGCCGCCGGTCCTGGAGACCGACAGCGCCGCCGAAGCCCTGCTCTCGGCACGCTTCGGACTGAGCTCCGATTCGCCATACGCCGTGCTCGCGCCCGGCGCCGCCCGTGGGCCAAGCAAGCAATGGCCATGGGAGTACTTCGTCGCCGTGGGCCGCGCCTTGACCGAACGCCACGGCATGCACGTTGTCGTCAGCGGGACCGGCGCCGAAACGGAACTGTGTGCAAAGGTGGCCGCCGACGTGGGCGAGAACGCGATCAGCCTGGCGGGAAGAACATCGCTCGAAGAGCTCGTAGCGCTACTCGGCATGGCGCGCGTTGCCGTGACGAACGACAGCGGCGGTATGCACTTGGCTGCGGCCGCGGGCTGCCCGGTCGTGGCCGTATTCGGTCTGACCGACCCGGCCAAAACCGGCCCGATCGGCCCGGGGCACCGCGTTGTCACGCGAGAAGGCGTTCCGCAGTCGCGTGACATTCCACGCCACTCGACCGAGGCCATTGCCTGCCTGAGGTCGATCAGGCCGGAGCAGGTCATTCGCGCCGCTGAAGATGTTCTGGTGTTGTCGTGAGCAAGGAGACCAACAACAGAGTACTCCGCTCGACTACGGTCGTCAGCCTGTTCACGGGAGGCAGCCGTCTGCTGGGCCTCGTGCGTGAAATGCTCATGGCCAACTTCTTCGGCACCTCCCTGGCCACGTCGGCGTTTGTAGTCGCCTTCCGCATCCCGAATCTATTCCGTCGCCTGTTCGGGGAAGGAGCACTGTCGGCGGCCTTCATCCCTGTCTTTACCGAAGCCCTTGAGAAGGAAGGGCATGACGCCGCGAACGAGCTCGCCGGCAAGGTAATGAGCATGTTGACCGCGGCCCTCACCATGCTGGTCATAGGCGGCATCGCGCTCGTGACGCTCCTGCTCGCGTACGGCGACTTCGAGCCAAAGTGGCGGCTGACGCTGCTGTTGCTCCGAATCATGCTGCCCTACATGCTGTTCATCTGCCTCGTCGCATTCTGCATGGCCGTACTGAATTCGTTTCTACATTTCGCGTTGCCCGCGGCGACCCCCATCATTCTGAACGTCGTCTGGATTCTGGCGTTGGTCTTCGTCTGTCCGCGCATGGGAAACACGCCTTGCGAGCAGGTTTACGGGATTGCTCTCGGGATTCTCGCCGCCGGAGCGCTTCAACTACTGGTTCAGTTCCCGCTGCTTCTCAAACACAAAGTCAGCCCCCGCATGTCGTTCGCATGGCGTGACGACCATGTCCGGCGAATCCTCCTGCTCATGGGTCCCGCCGCCATCGGCATGGGCATCATCCAACTCAATGTCTGCATCGACGGCGTCCTTGCCATGTGGGCCGCAATCTGGGCCCCGGCCGCCATGACGTTTGCCGAACGCCTGATCTACCTGCCGCTCGGAGTCTTCGCCACGGCCATGGGAACCGTGCTGCTGCCCACGTTCTCCCGCCAGGCTGCCCGCGACCGGCACAGCCAAATCCTCACCACGCTGTCGTCCGCGGCGCACAACCTGATGCTGGTCATGATTCCCGCCTCCGTCGGCCTGATAGCCCTCGGCGTCCCGATCGTGCGACTCGTGTTCGAGCGCGGCGAGTTCGACGCGGAATCGACCATACAGACGGCACGCGCGCTGTGGTTCTACGCGCCCGGGCTGGTCATCTTCAGCCTCGAAAAACTCCTCGTGCCCGCGTTCTACGCCATGCAGGACACCCGCACGCCGCTACGCGTGGGTCTGTGGACCGTCGCCCTGAACTTCGTCTTGAACCTGACCTTCGTGCTCACCTGGCCAACGCCGTACAAGCATGCCGGACTGGCCCTGGCAACCGTTATGGCGCACGGCGTCAACTGTGCCTGCCTCGCAGTCATCCTGACTCGTCGCATCGGTTCCCCGGGCTGGGCCAGAATCGGCGCATCGGCCCTGCGCGTGCTGCTGGCCGCGATTGTGATGGGTGTCGTGGCATGGCAGGCCCACCGATTGCTGGCCACCGCCCTGGCCGGCACGTCCTTCCCCGCGCCGGCCGCGCGCCTGATCGCCGTCGGCGCAAGCATGGCAGCGGCCGTGGCAGTCTACGCCACCATGGCATTCCTGCTCCTGCGCTCAAAACTCACCTCGCTGATCCGCAACTTGCGGCGGCGGTGACACCTGCCGCTGGTCGTTTCGGCCTTGCGGCAGTGATGGTTCCAATCCCATATGGGCGGCAAGTCCCAGCCCGAACGACTCGCAAACCCGCCTGACACCATCCCCAAACGTAATATCCAAGCTCACGATCGTGACACTGGATGTTACGTCTGTCTTCCGCGATCGGTTCCGGTGCGATGACTTGGAACGAACGTTGTCACGGGCGCATCTGCGATTTGTTGCACTTGCTGGGGGCCACCGCCGGCCTTGTGCCGG
>CAZKRK010000499.1:0-5155 GCA_964555035.1 uncultured Victivallales bacterium
GTGAGCGGAGCGAACGGAGTGCCGTGGACCGGTCGGAGCGCAACGGAGCTTCTGATCTTTTGATACAGCCCCGTCGCCGCAGCGCAACGGAGGCGGGTGAGGGGCCGGCTGTTGGCTCATGAACATGACACGAGTGTGTCATTGGGAGCGTAGCGCTTGCCCGCCCCTGGAGGGCACGAACTCCCCTAATCTCACCCCTGATCTCACCCCTCTAATCTGGCCCCAATCCCTGTCGTTGAAGGATTATGGGAGAGACCCGGGGAAGAGATTCGGGGAGAGAGTAGGGGCCATCCTTGCCCGCGAGCCAACGGGAACGGCCCGTGACGCTCCCCGGGGTCGTACCCTCCGGCCCGAACTGCTTGCGCGCCTACATCCCCTTCTGGCACAATGATGCCCTGATCCGGAAAGGAGCCCGGTGACTACAGCGTGGAACGATAATCCATTTCGAGGCCCAGGCAGCAGGCCCTGCGTTTTCGTGACGCACGGCACGGACGCGTACCGCGTTGCGCGCGAAGCCCTCGCGGCTCTTGATCTGTCGCCGGCGTCCGGCAAACGCGTGCTGCTCAAACCCAACGCCGGCCGCATTGCCTCAGCCGGCAGCGGCGTCACGACCGACCCGGAAGTCGTGGCCGCCGCCATCGACGCTTTTCGCGCGGCAGGCGCCGAGCTCGCGGTCGGCGAAAGTCCGATCACCGGCGTGGAGACCGCGGAGGCTTTCGAAGCCACGGGGATCGCCGCGGTGGCGCGCGAGCGCGACTGCCCCTTGATCGATATGGATGCGCGCCGATACGTCGAGACCCCCGTGCCCGAGGGCAAGGCGATCGCCGCGCTTCGCGTTTGTCCCGAAGTCTTCGAGTACGACTTCGTCATCTCCGTCCCCGTCATGAAGACGCACATGCACACCGGTGTGACTCTGGCGGTCAAGAACATGAAGGGCTGCCTCTGGCGGCGCAGCAAAGTCGATTTGCACATGTTGCCGCCGATGAGAGAAAGGGACGCGCGTTCGCTCGACATCGCGATCGCGGACATGGCGGGCGTCCTGCGACCGCAACTGTCGATCATCGACGGCACGGTCGGCATGGAGGGCCTCGGGCCCAGCGCGGGCAAGGCAAAACCGCTGGGCACCGTCGTCGTGGGCGCCGATGCCTTTGCGGCCGACGCCGTGGCCTGCAAGTTGATGGGGCGCGACCCGCACAACGTGCCCCATCTGCGCGTTGGCGCCGAGCGGGAGTACGGGATAATCGATTTCGACCGAATTGAAGTCTCTCCCGGGAACTGGCTCGACTGGGCCGACCCGTTCGAGGGCGCGCCCGAGAACCTGTCGATCGAGTTCCCGGACGTCACCATACTCGACAAACAGTCCTGCAGCGCGTGTCAGTCCACGTTGCTCCTGTTCCTCAAGCGCTACGGTGAAGGACTGCGTCAGTACTTCCCCGACGACCAGGAAATCACGATCGCAATCGGCAAGGGCCACGCCGAGCTGCCGCCGGGCACGGTGTGCATCGGCAACTGTACCGCGTGCCACCGGGACGTAGGCACCTTCATCGGCGGCTGTCCGCCCGTCGGCAGCGCCATTCTGCGAGCTGTCCAGAAAAGGAAACGTACCGATTGAACGGGCTGCCGTGAGGCTGCACATATCCTGGGCGGCACTCCGGTTTGACACACCTCGCGCTTTATGCCAGCGTTCGTCTTTCCGAGGAGGTACCTGCCGCTATGAAACAGTCACTCGCACCGCTCGCCACTCTGTCGACCACCCTTGCCCTCCTTGTCACCTGTGCACGAGGCGCACCGACTACCGTCAGCCAGGTTCCAGGGGATACCCATGTTGTCGCAAACGCGTATCTCAGCCGGGCGATCTCACTGGCGAACGGGAAACTGGCAACAGCGGAAATAGTGAACCGCAGGGCCGGCACGAAAGCCCGTCCCGGCTCGTGCGAAGAATTCCGGCTGAGGGTCTCCGAGGGAACACACACGGTCAACACGGACAAGGTCCTCACCGCCGCGGACTTTCGCGTGACGGGATGCCGCGCCTCGGACAAGGGACTCAGCGTAGAGCTCGAGAGCAAGGAACACCAACTCCGTGTGAAGGTCATATACGAGCTGGCCGACGATGATTTTTTCATGCGCAAGCGCCTGGAGATCCAATCGGGCAAACCCGTTACTCTTGAACGGATCGACGTGGAAGCGATTGCGTTTGACGACGCCTCGCAGCCCTACGCCCTCAAGCAGATCTACGCCCGCGGCAAGTGGAGCCCCGGGCTGGGGCAACCGCTCTACACGAAGAAGAGCGGCACGTTCTGGGGCATCGAGTTCCCGGCGGCGTACAACCACGTCGAGGACGGCAGCCTTCGTTGCGGGTATCAGCCGGGGCGCGAGCTCAAACCGGGCACGACCTACCGCACCTATCCCGCCGTGCTCGGTGCGAGCGACGATCCGGCCTTCGTGACCGACGCGTTCTTCGACTATATCGACCGCATCCGCGCGCGGCCGTTGCGCCTCCAGATCCAATACAACAGCTGGTTCGATTTCGGGCGTGGGGTATCCAGGGAGAACTTCCGTGGAAGCGTCTCGAAGATCCACCAGGAGCTGGTGGTTGAACGCGGGAACCGCCCGCTCAGGAACTACGTCATCGACGACGGCTGGCAGAATTCGGGCAAGAGCGCGGATTGGTCGGACAAGGTGTGGAAAGTCAACGACAAGTTCGAACAGGACTTCGGCTTCAGCCGGGAGACCGCCAGGTCCGCGCAATCCGAACTCGGACTGTGGCTGAGCCCGGGATGTCTTTTCGGCGCCTCCCGCATGGTGGGGCAACTCCGCGGCAAGGGCTTCGAGGCCATGGACAACTGGATGTCGCTGGCCGGTCCGAAGTACATGCAGAAACTCGAATCACGCATGGTCGAACTGACGAAGCTCGGTGTCAGCTACTTCAAACTGGACGGGCTTTTCGGCCACCTCAACCTGCGCAACTTCGAATTGCACGGGGAGCGCTACGGACTCCCGCACATGCCGCAGCTCGGGCTGGAAGGATTGAAAGCCGGCGACGCTCAACTCAACGCCGCGAAGTTTGACGAGTTGAAGATCTACTACCTGGCGGCAGGCACGGAACGGCTGATGAAGATCTTCGCGAAGATGGCCGAGGAGAATCCCGACGTCTACATCGTCACCTCCAACGGAGCGTACTTGAGTCCGTGGTGGCTTATGTACGTCGATTCGATCTGGATGATCAACGCCGGCGACGCCGCGGGCGGCAGCAGTCGCACACAGGAACTGGTCTATCGCGACGGGCGCTACTTCCAGATCTGGCAGGAGGAGAACACGCAGTACCCCATGTGCGCGATTTTCAACCACGAGCCGAAGAAGCGCAAGACAGGCGAGCCGGCCGACACGTTTCGCAAGTACCTGTACATGAACCTGTCGCGCGGCACGGGTTTCATAGAGCTCTACCTGCGAACGGCGAACCTGGCCGAGCACGATTGGGATGTGTTGAGCGAGGGATTGCACTGGGCATACGAGGTGTTTCCCGTTTTCAGACGTTCACGCATGCACGGCGGCGATCCGAGAAAGGGCGAGGCGTACGGTTACACGGCGTGGAACGAGGAGCAGGGGTACGTCACGATTCACAATCCCGCCGCGGCGGCGCAGGACTACTCGTTCAGGCTCGACCGCGCCTTCGGCCTGCTGCCCGGAGCTCGTGAGTACTATCTCTCGTCGCCGGTTGAAGCCGACGTCGAGGGATTGCGAGAGCGCTTCAACACGGGCGACATGGTTTCGCTCCGTCTCAAACCGCGCGAGGTCCGCGTGCTCAACTTCGACGCGAAGCCGAGGACGTGGGACAAGCTGCGCGCGCTGCAACGCAAGGCAGCCGAAAGCGAACCCGAACAGCCCGAGCCGGTCGCCATCCGCCCCGATCATCCAATCCTCGGCACGTGGCACTACACGCATGGCGGCACCCCCTACAGCCGCGAGTTCAAGCAGGACGGCACGTGCATCCTGTGGCGGGGGAAAGAGATCAACTGGACAAAGATGTACGAAGTCAGGGACGACCGCACCGCCATCGTGGCCGGCAGCCTCGAACACGTCATCAACAAGGACGGCGTCCTTGAAATCGAGGGCCGCTATCGTGCAGAGAAGAAGCCGTAGCGCGGGGCATCCCTTGCCGTTTCCCACGTAGGCTCAAACCCGCACGTAGCCGGCGGCAACGTCCAGTGGGCCGGATTTGCAATCCGGCCGTGAAATACCTGGAGTATGCCGCAGAGAATGGAGCGCCCGGGGGTCACGACATTCCCATGCCATGCTCCTGCCTTTCTCCGGCCGGATTACAAATCCGGCCTACCGGTCTCAATTCCACACTTACTCAAGTGTGGACGTGCGTTGTTCTGCTCACACTCGCCGGCCTGTCAACAGGACTCGGCAGTGCTGCGCCTCAGGCCCCGACCTTCAGTCCCGGGCAGGACACGCACGTCTCGTGGCAGGGACTGGAAAACGACATCGTTGTCTACCTCCCAACGGACTACGACAAGTCGAAGGCCTGGCCGTGCGTGTTCTTCTATCACGGTATGAACGGCAAGCCGGACACGCGGCTGGTGCGTCAATACACGGGCGGGCGCAGTTTTGTTGTCGTTGGCATGGAGTACGTTGCGCGCGGCGCCGTGCAGCTTCCGCAGAGCGAGTATCGCAAGATCCTGCAACAGGAACTGGACACCTATCGCGATGTGCGCAAGTGGGTCACGCAACACCTCAGTGTTGACCCGAAGCGCGTATACGTTGGCGGCGCCGGCAACCAGCCCCTCACCCGGTCCTCCTGCGTCGGACCGACCTCTCCCCCAGGGGGAGAGGTGAAAGGCACGCTCCCACGGGGCTGTATCAGAAGGTCAGAAGTTCCGTTGCGCTCCGACCGGTCCACGGCACTCCGTTCGCTCCGCTCACTGCGAGCCTGACTACAAACCCGACGCACGCGCTTCACGCTCGTAGTGAGCCACGCAGCCCGAGACGCAACGCGGATCGGCGCGGAGTGGCGTGGGCCGCTTGGAGCGCACTACGCGCCGACACTCGCAAGCGGCCCATGGCCTTTCGATACAGCCCCGGGGAAGAGCGCGTCTCTCACCTCTCCCCTCGGGGGAGAGGTCGGTCCGACGCAGGAGGACCGGGTGAGGGG
>CAZKRK010000500.1:0-5149 GCA_964555035.1 uncultured Victivallales bacterium
GCAACACTCGAGACTACAGTCCGGCCGGCAATGACGCCGACCGCGTCTTTACCTGGGCGTGGGGCGGACACGGGAACCTGAGGGGCTTCAGCTACGGGCAGTCCCAGCATGGTGTGGACAACAACGATGCAAACACCTTTATCTGGGAGTTGGCGACAGAAGCCCATGCCATTCCCTACACGGAAGTCTACATCGTGTACGAGGCGCCGGCGGGCGGCAGGATCGTGTTCAGCGGCCGTGGCGTATCCAACCTCACGGCTACGTCGGTGTGGGCCTACGCGACGGTGAATACGAACGTGAGCGACGCCGTCCTCGTCTGGGACACGGCGGACCGGGGCGATACCGACACCAACGCCTGGGCCAATGCCGTCAGCCTGGGGTCGAACGGCGCCGGCGTAGTGACCGGGTCGGCAACAGGTCTGCAGGCGGACACCTCGTACATCTGGCGCTTCTACGGGACCAACGCTACCACGAACGGTTGGTCGGCTGCCGAGACCCTTGTCACGCCCCTCACGGCGGCCCAGACGCCGGTGTTCACCAGTGCGGTGGGCGTGGCCACCACGATTACCCTGGGGTGGCAGGATAACGCGTCCAACGAGACGGCCTATGTCCTGCGGCGTTCGAGCGCCGGGAGCGGCGGACCTTACACCGTTATCGCCACGCTGGATCCGGACACGACGTCGTACATGGACGGGGCGTCACCCTCCACAACGTACCACTACCAACTTGCGGCGACGAACTCCGCCAACGGCAGCGGCACGGACTTTGCGGCCTGCCAGGCCAGCGCGACCACGGAGGAGGCCGGCGAGGTGGCCTACGAGCCGTTCGACTACACCCCGGTCCAGGCAAACATCCACGGCCAGGACGGCGGTTTCGGTTTTGACGGACCATGGGTTTCGACCATATCCCACGGCAGGATCTACTGGATGGTAGAGCCGGGGCTGGAGTTCACGGACGACAACTCCTCGGCGCTGCCCGTGGCCGGCAGTGCACTCTCGCGTTTCGGCAGCGCGGGCAGGGCCGAGGCGCATCGTTTGCTGTCCGAGGAGTCGTTGAGCTTTCTCACGGGCGAAGGCACGACGATGTGGTTCAGTGCCCTCTTTCGCTCGCCGTCCGCCCACAGGTATGCGGCCGTCCTTTTCGGAACTGACGGTTTCACGACGGGTGGTTCCCCGACCCTCTCGGTTGCCGGTGACGGTTTTGGTTTCACGCTTTCGACGGTTGCGCTGGGGAGCGGTGACGGCACGATCAACGCGCTCGCGTTCGACAACAGCACCTCCCCGACCGTTGTTGCCGGCACGTTCAGGCAGACGCTCCAGGGGGGGGCAACGCACCACGACATGTCCCTGGTCGTAGGAAAGATTAACTGGAAACCCGACGGTACGCCCGATGAGCTGTTCCTTTTCAACGTCACCGATCTGTCCGTCGAGCCGGAGGAGGGGGACGCGATGGTGTCGATTACCAACCTGGATCTTGACCAGTCGTCCTTCGACACCGTGGCCGCGTGGGACACCAACAACGCCATCACCGACGAGCTCCGTTTCGGGACTTCCTTCGAAGCCGTCGTGGGGCGGGGAGATGCCCCCGAGCCGCCGGTTGAGGGGATGGTGCTGATGGTGAAGTAGGGAGGGGAGGGGCAAGAGATTTACTAACCAAACAGTCACTCACGAAGCTCGCACCATTTGGGTGCAGATTAAGGCGGATGATTAAGGCGAGAGATTAGGGTAGCTCTCGTTCTTTTCCTATTCTCTTGCCCTAATCTCTCTGTAGTGAGTATCCAAGTGCTCTTTCTAGGATGATGACTCTTGTGTATGTCGGTCGGGCCTCCGTACCCCGCATGCCACATGCCGCATCTCGCGCCTTCCCTTTCCTGTCGCATCGGGTGTGCCTCAAAGTCGCATAAGTACGGTCGCAAGGTCTCACTGGTGAATGATATTGTTGGATGGTTCCGGCAACTGGTTTTCCGAGGTGAGAGGGCCTGACCATGGCTGATGATCCATCTGGCGAGTACTACGATTACACCAGGACCATGAAGCCGGAGCGGCCGTGGTTGCTGCCGTACCACCAGAGCCTGGTGTACCTGGTCATGAATGCCACGCGGGATGGCGAAGGGAACCTGGACAGGCTCTACCTGACTTTCGAACAGACCCTCGACGCCATCCGCAAGGTGCACAACCTGACTTGCGGCATTCCCCAGATCGTCTATGTCATCGGCTGGCATCACGAGGGGCACGACTCGAAGTATCCCGACTGGAGCGAGGTGAACCGTCATCTCAAGCGGGGCTGCGATGAAACCGCCCTCGACAGCCTGCGCTGGCTCATCCGTGAAGCGCGCCGGTACAACGCCACGGTGAGTCTGCATCTCAACATGTTCGATGCGTACACAGACAGTCCCCTCTGGGACCTGTACGTCGAGAAGGACATCGTCGCCAAGGACACGGACGGCAACGTCATTCCCGGCAAGGAATGGGGCGGAATGGTCTCCTACCAGATCAGCTACACCCAGGAGTGGAAGACCGGCCTGGCGCAGAAGCGTATTGACGGTATCGTCGAGACGATTCCCGAGCTGGTGGAGGGCAAGACCATTCACATCGACGCCTTTCTGGGCGCCCGTCCGCTGGACCGGGAGGCCCCGATCAGTCCGTATCTCGGCCACACCAAGGAGCAGGAAGTCGCGACCCAGCGCAAGATCTACCGCTACTGGCGCGATCGCGGCATCGATGTGACATCCGAGTGGGTCAACGGGTTCCGCGATGACTACTTCGTGGGCCTGCAGGCCTGGACCTGGCATGGCGGCAGCGCGGTCGAGCATCTTCCCAACGAGCTCTACTGCACCAACCCCATGGAGGACGCCCGCCACCTGGGTGGAGAATACGGCGAGATCCCGGAGAAGTACCTGGAGGAGTTCTGTCTCCTGTTCATGCCCTGGCACTACAAGAACAACCCGGAAGGCAGCGACGACCCCGGGTCCATGATCGACGGCGGCGACAGCTGCATACCGGCGCTCTGGTGTGACGGGCCCACCCTGATCGCCTATAGCCGGGACGGCTGCGCGAGTAAGACCTGGCCGCTCCCCGCGAACTGGGATGGCGTTGATACGGTGTCTCTTGCCACGCTCAGTCGCGAGGGCCCTGGGCCGGCGGGCGAAGTCGAAGTCATAGACGGCCGAATCGCCCTGTCATTGTCCAAGGACCGGGCGGTGACGATCAGACCCGTGTGAGCCGCCAACGAAGGGGGATTTGACCGTGAGCGATTTGAAAGTCGGCTGGAATACCTGGAACGTCCGCAGCGTCTTGTCGCATGTGCTCCTGCCGGAGGGCTTTGCCGTCTCGCTGGGCATCAAGAGCTATATGTCGGGCACCTGTCTACGCGAGGCGTTGATCGGGCGGAGAGACAAGGGCGCGGGTGGAGGGACGGGGGGAGCCCAGGGTCTTGAGACCGTACTCCCGGGACCCCACTCTTACGACGGCTCCTTTACGTCCCTGGAACTGGAGTGGGACGCAGTCAAGGTGAAGGTGGAGACGGCGGTAGAGGACGACGACTGGCACGCTGTGGTGACTCCGCTCAATACGTCCCTGAAGACGCCGTGTCTGACCATTGAGGCGGGCGTTCTCTGGGGGCGAGCCGGCTATGCGCGGCGCGACGGGGACAAGCTGGTCATTCAAAACGATGAGAGGCGCGTCACGGTGGCGGTGTCCGGTGCTCTGCGCGAGGAGCCGGTGGTTGAGATCCTCGGTCCTTACCTGCTGGTGCCCCTCGACGGCGCCGTTCGCATCACCACCAACCCGGCGAGACTCGACGAAGCAGAGGCGATCGTGGCCGGGAAGAAGGCCGCCTTTCTCGCCGGCCGCAAGCGGGAAGATGCCAGGCAGCAGGAGCTCTACGACGCGATGCAGATCTGCCTGGCCTGGGACACCATCTACGACCCGTTCCGGGACAGGGTGATTTCACCTGTCAGCCGCATCTGGAGCTGCGACAACGGTGGATGGGTGCTGTTCGACTGGGACACCTACTTCGCCGCCTGGATGGCCGGGCTGGAGAACAAGGAGCTGGCATACTCCAACGCCTGCGCCATCACCGAGCTGGCGACCGACAGGGGCATGATCCCGGGCATGACACGGGCCAACGGTCTCAAGACGCACGATCGCTCCCAGCCTCCGGTGGGCTCCATGACGGTGCGTGCGCTGTGCGATCTGCATGGGGAAACCGTACTGGCGGAGAAGTTGTTTGACCTGCTGCTTGGTTGGAACCGCTGGTGGACGCAGTATCGCGACCAGGATGGCTACCTCTGCTGGGGGTCGAACCCGTACGAGGCGAATATCGGACACATTCTCGAGACGGTGGTGCTCAACACCAAGTTCGCGTCCATGCTCGAGTCAGGACTCGATAACTCGCCGATGTACAAAGAGGTCGGCTACGACAGGGACAGGAACCTGATGCAGCTCGCCGATGTGGGGCTGATGTCCTTCTACATCGCCGACTGCAAGGAGTTGGCGGCACTGGCGAGGCGGATCGGCAGGGACGAGGTCGTGGAGGAGCTCGAGGCGCGGGCCGCGAAGTACTCCGCGAGCCTGCGGACGCTCTGGTGCGAGGAGACGGGGCTCTTTCTCAACAAGCATCTGGATACCGGCGGGTTCCAGCATCGGCTCTCGCCCACGCACTTCTATCCGCTGCTGGCGGAAGTTCCGACCCAGGCGCAGGCGCGGCGCATGATCGACGAGCATTTCTTCAACGAGGAGGAGTTCTGGGGCGAGTGGATCCTGCCCTCGATTGCGCGGAACGATCCCATGTACCCGGAACAGGATTACTGGCGCGGGCGCATCTGGGCGCCGATGAACTTCCTGGTGTACCTCGGCCTGTGCAAGTACAACCTGCCCAGGGCTCGCAAAGCGCTGGTGGCGAAATCCGAAGCGCTGCTGCTCAAAGAGTGGCGCGAGAATCGCCATGTCCACGAGAACTACTGCGGCGACACCGGGGTTGGTTGCGGCAGCGGCAAGCAGAACAGCGACGCCTTCTATCACTGGGGCGGGTTGTTGGGGCTGATCAGCTTGCTGGAGGAGGGGAGGGAGAACCGCTAGTGCTCCTGGGCGTAGATAGACCCCATCCGAAAAGGTCTACGTTTGCGAAACGCCCGTCAATTGAACCTGGA
>CAZKRK010000501.1:0-5131 GCA_964555035.1 uncultured Victivallales bacterium
GGTCAAATCCGTATTTCGTCGGGTCCTTCTTCTCATCCAGATGCCACTTGCCGACGGCAATCGTCCGGTACCCGAGGGGCTTGAGTGCTTCGCCCATGGAAACGGAGGTCTTGAGAGCTCGACCTCCGGCCCGGCCTTCATACTGGCCGCTCATGATCGAAATACGGGTCGAGGTACATTTGGCGCAGTTGTAGAACTGCGAAAAGCGCATACCTGATGCAGCCAACTTGTCAACATTGGGGGTCTTGATTTCGCCACCGAAGCAACCGAGCGAGGAATAGCCCATATCATCGCATAACACGACGACAATGTCCGGCTTGCGTTCGGCTGAATGAGCTGTAATCGCCAGCAATACCAGTAAAATTCCAATCTGTTTCATCATGATCTGATTCGTTCCTTTATCGTTTATCGTTTATCGTCATAGGTCTCTCCGTCAATGTTTTGGTGTCAGCGTTTCAGCGTCTTTTTTCACCTGTTCGAGCCAGGCATCCAGCTTTTTGGAAAGCATCGCTTTCTTTTCGGGGCTCTTCAGGGCCTTGTCGCCGGCCAACTCCGTCGGGTTGGTGGCGAGATCAACCACGTTGTGTTTCGGGATCGGCGTACCGTCGATGGCCTTGACCGGCTTGCCGTTTCGGATTTCCTTCAGTGTGCCCCTGCGTATGGCGTTGTATTGACCGCGCCAGCTCCAGAAGAGCTCATGGTTGGGGCATGTCGCTTTACCCATAAGCCATGGAAGCAGGTTCTTGCCGTCGTGAATCTCGGGCACGGCATTCTGTCCGGCAGCAGCCAGTGAGGTCGGCAGGATGTCCAACGAGATCACCGGGTCGTCCACCACCTTGCCACCGGGGATCGTCCCCGGCCAACTGACCATGAACGGCACGCGAATGCCGCCTTCGAAGACATCGCCTTTAGCCCCGGAAAAGGGATCGTTACGCGAGCCGTTCCAACTTCTGCTGCTGGTAGCCACCCCGCCGTTGTCGCTCAGAAACCAGACCATCGTATTCTGCGTCTGCCCGCTTTCTTTGAGTGCCTTGAGCACCTGTCCGATACCGTTGTCCAGAGAATCCATCATCGCCGCCAACACCCGGCGTTTGTAGTCCTTGATGTGCGCATACTTGGCCATCTTGTCCTTGGGTGCCATGATCGGCGTGTGCGGGGCGTTGTAGGAAAGAAACAGAAACCATGGCTTCGCACCATTGTGCCGCTTCACAAAGTCGGCCGCGCGTGTGGAGAAGATATCGGTCAGGTACGTGTCTTCAGGCAAGCCTTCCAGATAGGTCGGCTTCTTCTCGGTCTCCAGTTTCTGCTGCAATCGTGGCTCGCGCTTACGATCGGTCATCCATTTCCAGCCGTCCTTGCGATACGGGAAGAAATGTGACATGCCGCCATGATGTTTGAGCACGTAGTCGAACCCGCGCTCCCAGGCATGGTTGCCGGGACGGGTCGAGTGCCCTTTCTTCCGATCCTCATGAAAACCGACGTGCCACTTACCGATCATTCCCGTGGCATAGCCCTTGGCCTTCAGCTGCTCGGGCAGGATCTGCACAATCTTCTTCGGTGGCAAGCCGAAGTCGTGCTTGTTGTCGGTGCAACCGAATCGGCTCTGATGCATGCCTGTCAACATTCCTGCTCGCGACGGTCCGCACTGGGGCGCGGTCACATACCCCGCCGTGAACCGCACGCCGGATTTCGCCAGTCGGTCGATATTCGGCGTCTTGAAATCCTTCACGCCCTGGCAACCCAGGTCGTGATACCCCAGGTCATCGGCCATGATCAGCAGGATGTTGGGAGTAGCCCGCTCTGCAGCGGACAGTCCAGTCAGGGCGCAGGACACGAGTGCCACCGTTATCATCTGTTTCAATCTGTTCACTTACTTGACCTCCTTAAGACCGAGATGTTTCTTCAATTCGCTGTGGGGCCTGGCTGTGGCCTGGACTGCTGCGCAGGACGAGCGTGCCAGTGATCGTTGCGTGATCTCGACATCAGGGGTCAGGCCTGCATGCGTATCATTCGGCCTGAAGCTCGCCTTCACCCCGGCTGGCGCAGCGATCCGCACCCTCAGTCTACCATCAACCACCTCCCATTTGACCAGAAGTGCACCAAACGGAGTGGCGACAGCACCTTCCGCATGCGTGATTCCGTTGGTCACCATGGGGCTGATGTCGAACGCCTTTCCGCCGGCAGCGGTTTGCCTGATGCCGAGGATGATGCGGTTCAGAAAATAGCATGGGGACGACGACCAGGCGTGGCAACGGCTGCGCTGGTGTTCGCCAAGACGTTCGGTGACCGTCGTCTCGCCGCGCTCAATCATCGGCACATAGTCCGCGTAGATGGAATCGAGGATGGCATCGTCGCGGCCCACCTGTTCCAGCGTCTCGTAGAGATAAAGGAACGCGAACGGCGACCCGATATCGACCATGCCCGGGGGCGGCGTGAGCACGTTTTTCAGCGCGGCGGCGTAGTTCTTCTCCTCCACAATATTGTAGAGGATCGACAGGAAGCTGGTGTGCTGGCAGGTGGACTCGCTGATGCTGCCATCGTCGTGGATGGAGTCCGGGTAGGCCTGCTTCTCGTCGTCCCAGAGCCGGTTCACGGCGTCTACGAGGCGTTTGCGGAGTTCGCAGAGCCACGTGTCGTGGTGTTGGTTGCCGATCACGTCCGCACACTTGAGCGCCGCATCGATGGCGCCGACCACGAACATCGTGTTGTGCACCACCGTGTCCTGATCCTGGTCCGCGCCGGACCAGTCGAACATGTTCCAGAACGGCCCGCTGAAGAGATCGTCTTCATTCAGCAGTCCCTCGCCGCCCCGGATGTTCTCGATCACCGCCGGGAAGATCTGCTCCACGAAAGCGGCGTCGCCGGAGTACCAGTAGTAGTCCCATACCGAGATGCCCCAGAGGAAGGACCAGGCGGGCAGGTGGACGAACCAGTCGTTGGGGCATTGGCAGGCAACCAGCGGGCTGGCGTCGGGCATCTGCGCGGCCAGGCGGATGCCGCGTTTTGCGATGTCCGCAGCGCCGAACACCGGGAAGGCGAAGAGCGCTTCGTTGCGGGCATCGCCCACCCAGAAGGTCTGTTCGTAGAGCGGGCAGTCGGTGAAGGTGTCTTCCATGCAGAGCTTGAGCGTGCGCGTGGAGATCTCCCAGATGCGGTCGAGCCGCTCGTCGCTGCACGAAAAGGAGCCGATCGGGGCGACGGGATAGGTGGACTCGATGAGGGAAAAGTGGCGAATCCGGACCGGTTTGCGGAAGCCGCGCAGGGTAAGGAAGAGGTAGCGCCCGGAGCGCCGCTTGAGGGACGTGAAGGTGTTGCGGCCCTCGCACGTCACATAGCGCATGGAGTTCTTGTAGTAGTCGGTGTGGTGCAGCCTGCCGTCGGGGAAGATGTGCTCGATCCCGGCGATGTCGATCTCGACCCCGGCTTCCGCAGTTAGCTCGAAGTGATAGTAGCCGCAGTTCTGTTCGCCCAGGTCGTAGCAGAGCTCCACATCCCCGTGCGGCGACGGGTGAATGGTGGTGCAGGACGCGTCGTCCGCGATGAGAGCTTCCGGGGCGTCGACGCGGGGCTGGTCCGCATGGACGACCTGGCGCTCGGGAAAGCGCCAATGGGTGTCGCGGCAAAGCATGGCGTCTGTGGGCATGCAACGGGCGCGGGAGGCCAGCTCGGCCCGGAAAGCCTCGACATCGGCGAGGCTGCTCAGCAGCCGGTCGACCTCGGTCCGGTAGGTGTGGATTGCCTGCTTGATCTCGGGGTCGTTCTCGTGGTGGCCGCTGATGAAGTCGGTGAGGTCGTCCTTGGCGTAGCGAAGGTGGTCGAAGGGGATGTAACACCAGGGGTTCTCGTGGCTGGTGTCGAGCGGGTTGCCCAGTGCGAACTCCGCAGCCGGTGGCTGGACAATGCGGAGCATGCGCTCCTTGCCATGGTGGTCCGGTCCGCCGTCGGTGAGCGCGAGAACAAGGTGGGGTCCCGGGCCGAGTTGGTAGCGGCCCGACGGCTCCTCCCGTCCGTCCACCGCAACCCGAAAGCCGCGCCGCCCGCGATGGCTTTGGGAGTCGATCTCGACGCACGTCGCCTTCTCGAGGGTCATGACCGTCGCCATGCCGCCGAAGAGGCTGGTCCGGGCATTGGCTTCGATGATATTCGGATGGCCGAGACGCGCGACCGGCAGGCACACACGCAGACCCGGCGCCGTAACGACGCTTGCCGCGCGGAAAGCCTGGAGGGAGAACGGGGTCTTGGTCATCAGCGCCACGTCGCGCGCTTGCAGGTCCTGCCATGGCCCCGCGTCGGCGTCGTACAGTTCCTGCGCCGGCGCAAACCGCAGGTCGTCGGCGAGGCGGGCGTCGTAGTGCTCGTACGCCTCCATGTTGAGGCTGATCTTGGGGGTGTTCGAGACCCAGGCTTTGGTTTCGGCGACTTCCCACGTGCCGTCGGTAGCAACCGTTGCGGACCCCACACCGTCGCGGATCGCGTCCAGCTGCGCCAGCAGTCCGGGCTCTTTGACCTGTCGCGTCAGCACGCCGACGCCGAAGAAACTGGCGACGATCTCGATCTCATTGTCGCCTTCCTGCAATGCCGATGTGACATCCAGTTCATCGTACCGGAAGTGCTCCGTCCACGAGCGGCAGGGGCCGTCGGCAATCCAAGTGCCGTTCACATAGAGCCGGTAGTAACTGTCGGCCGTAATCCGCAGCATGCCGCTGTCGAACGCACCCAGCTTAAAGCGCTTCTTCGCAACAACTGTCTGGTTGTACGGCAACCGATCCTTCTGCTTCTTCCATATCCACTTCGCTTCAAATTTCATAATTCCTCTATTACATATCCTGATAGTTAATCTCGTTTGCGGCATCGCGGAGCGCGAGGATGTTGTCCCACGGCACTTCCGGCTCGACCAGATGGGTCGGGCCAATGACAATGCCGCCCTTCTTGCCGCAAATATTCACATTCTTGATCACCTCGGCGCGCACCTCTTCGGGCGTCCCGAACGGAAGCACCTGCTGCGTACCGATCGTACCCCAGAACGACACACGGTCGCCGATGCGGTCATAGGCTTCCTGCAGTGTCATGCACTCAGGCTGGACCGGGTTGAGGATATCAATGCCAATGTCGGCCAGCTCCTCCAGAAAAA
>CAZKRK010000502.1:0-5116 GCA_964555035.1 uncultured Victivallales bacterium
TCAGGCTCGCAGTGAGCGGAGCGAACGGAGTGCCGTGGACCGGTTGGAGCGCAACAGACTTCTGACCTTTTGATACAGCCCCGTCGCCGCAGCGCAGCATTCTTCGACCACAACTGATCACCGATTACTGATCACTTGCGTTGATTACCAATGTGTTACGTCAGATCTTCTGCGCAAAACGCACAGAACCCACGGGTTCAGACTCTAATCGGCGCGTGCCTTTTTCGCCTTTCGCCGGGAGAGAAGCCACACCGTCGAAGCCACGGCGGCGACCACGAGGGGAATCCCCACCAGGGGACGGCAGGCGGTCCAGGCGATCCCGATCGTCAGAACGCTCAGGCCGAACGACACGACCCCTGCTACCAGGCCGATTCCCATGCCGATCAGCGACCCCAGGAACGGTATGACGTCACCCACGACGGAGATCGGGCGGAAGATAAGATTGAGTCCGATAAACATCAGCACAAACCCGCCGACCCGCAGTCCCCACGTGAGCATCCGGTTGGCGCGCTTCTTCTCCGCAATCATCTCCTCGGCGGTATGCCTGCCGATCCGCAGCATTAGAAACGACTTGCCGGCCGCACTCTGAAAACGCTCGAAACCGTTGCCTTTCTGGACACCGATCACGCTGATCGTCCCGGGAAAGGCCGCGGCAAACCGGACGCGCACGTCGCCGATTTGCGGAGCCGCGGGGTCGTTCCCGAAGAAGTAGCCGTCGCCGTCGTGCTTTGCGCGGTCTGCAAGCTTCGCCGGCAGCTTCCCGGGCTCCGGGACATACGGCTTGAAGCTGCCGATCGACCGCACAAGCTCCTCGCTCAGCAGGAAGTCGCCCATTTCCACTTTCTCCGCATCGATGGTCCTGGAGCGGTAGGGCATCTTGCCGGTGTTCTTGTTCTTGTATTCCGCGTCGTGAAAACGCGCCGAGTCGATCGGGCTCTCGCTCCAGGTCTTCGTATAGGTGTAGGTTCTCACGGTGCGCGAGCCGCCGCCCGTCTTCTTTTTCGTGCGCTTGTGCTCGCGCTCCTTCCAATGGTAGATCTCGGCCGTGCGTTTGAGGCGGATTGCGTCCACGGCAACGCCGAAATCCTTGTCCCGCGGTGTTTCGTCGGTGCGCGTCTCGCCAACCGTATGTATGAGCCGGTTCTCGTTGCCGGGGACGACCTTCTTGCTCTCGACGTGCACCACGTTGCCGCGGACCTCTTTGAGCATCTTGTAGGTCCTGAGGGAGTTACCCTCATTCCACCACAGCAATACAAAGGCAGCCACAAACAGAACGAGCCCGATGACGACTCCCGCAAAAGCGTTCTTGATGCGACCGAACCAGGACGTATTCTCTACTTCCGTGTAAGCCATGATGCGCTCCTTTCGTGATGGATGGAGAGAGTAGCACGAGACTCGTCGATGCGACCACAAGAAAGGACCGCCGTCTGGTCTTGTTCAGGCGTGATTTACGACATCTGGAGCCGGCGGTCCTCCGCCGGTGGGGTTGACTGATACCGCCGAGGTTTGTGACGGCGGAGGACCGCCGTCTCCAGGCCGAATTGGCGGGCCTTTCGAGGATGTACCCCTTTGCGGATGGGGGTTGGCGAGGAAATGAAATGAAGCAGGCGATGGCAGGAGTGCTTACGATGGCGAGTGCTACAGGCGCGTGGGAGCCGGCGGAGGCGCCGATGTTGACCAAGTGGGCCCGGGATGTGACGCCCGAGAACGTTCACGCGGAATACCCGCGTCCGCAGATGGTGCGCAAGGAGTGGCTTAGCCTGAACGGCCTCTGGGACTATGCCGTCCGGCCGGCCGCAATGAGCGCGCCGCCGCCGCGGTACGATGGGAGGATTCTCGTGCCCTTCTGCATCGAATCCGCCCTGAGCGGCGTGAAGAAGACCCTCAAACCGGACCGGACGCTCTGGTACCGTCGGTCCGTGCGCGTGCCGGACGACTGGAACGGGAAGCACCTGCTGTTGCACTTCGGCGCCGTGGACTGGCATTGCCGGGTTTGGGTGAACGGCAAGCACGTGGGCAACCACACGGGCGGTTACGATCCGTTCTACTTCGATATCACCGACGCACTGGCGGGCGGGGGCGAGCAGGAGATTCTCGTCAAGGTCGATGACCCCACCGACAGCCACTGGCAGCCGCGCGGAAAGCAGGTGCTGAACCCGCGCGGCATCTGGTATACGGCCGTGTCGGGCATCTGGCAGTCGGTCTGGTTGGAACCGGTGCCGGAAGCGCACATCCGCGGCTTGAAGATAACCTCCGACATTGAAAGCGGCAGGGTCACTGTTGCCGTCGATCCTGCGATGGCCGGCGAACAGTACTACTCCCAGGTCGAGGTTGTCGGCACGAAGGCGAAGGCCGTTCACGGTTCGTATCCGACGCAGGCTGCTGTGGACATCGAGGACCCGCGGCTCTGGTCTCCGGACTCACCGCACCTCTACACGCTCAAAGTGAGATGGCTGAAATCGGGCAAGGTCCTCGATGAGGTCGAGTCCTACGTGGGTCTGCGCAAGATCGAAGTGACCGAGGACGAACATGGCCTGAACCGGCTCTTCCTCAACAACAAACCGCTGTTCCACCTGGGGCCGCTCGACCAGGGTTGGTGGCCGGACGGGTTGTACACTGCGCCGACGGACGAGGCCCTGAGGTACGACATCGAGACGACGAAGGCGCTAGGCTTCAACATGTGCCGCAAGCACGTCAAGGTCGAACCGGCACGCTGGTACTACTGGTGTGACAAGCTGGGATTGATGGTGTGGCAGGACATGCCCAGCGGGGACAAGTTCGTCAAGAAGGGTAAACCCGACATCAGGCGTTCGAAGGCGTCGGCCGATAACTTCCGCAGGGAGTGGAAGGCGCAGATCGACTACCTGCGCAACCATCCGTCGGTCGTGGCGTGGGTGCCCTTCAACGAAGGGTGGGGGCAGTTCCAGACCGCGAAAGTGCTGGAATGGACCAAGTCCTACGATCCGACGCGGCTCGTTGACGGTCCGAGCGGCTGGCAGGATCGCGGTTCCGGCGACATGGTCGACATGCATCGTTACCCCGGCCCCGGCATGTTTCCGGTCGAGGAGAAACGCGCGAGCGTGCTGGGCGAATTCGGCGGGCTGGGGTTGCCCGTCAAGGAGCACCTGTGGCTGAAGGACGGCAACTGGGGCTACCGCAACTTCGGACAACGCGAGGAGCTCGCCACGCGCTACGAGCAATTGATGGAAGACCTGAAGCCCCTCGTCGCGCGGGGACTTGCCGCGGCAGTCTACACCCAGACCACCGACGTGGAGCGCGAGGTCAACGGTTTTCTTACCTACGATCGCGAAGTCCTGAAGCTCGACGCGGAGCGGCTCGCCGCTCTGCACAGACCTTTCCATGACCATGAGGCAAGGAAGTCGCCTACTACCTCCTAATCCAGAACAGCTACGGCGTTCCGCTTGACAGCCGCAAGACCTTCACCAAGTCCGACTGGGTGCTTTGGAGCGCAACGCTCGCAATAAGCCGCGAGGACTTCGAGGGGCTCGTCGCGCCCATCTGGCGCTACGTGGACATGACTCCGCAGCGCCTTCCCGTAGGCGACTGGCACGAAACCACCAACGGCCACCACATCCACATGTACGCCCGCTCGGTGGTCGGCGGCTATTTCATGCAGATGCTGAAGGCGGAGCTTGGGAAGTGACCCGAACCCGCGGATTTGACGGGAGGCTGGCGCGAGTTGCGAGACCTGGAGCCGGCGGTCCTCCGCCGGTGGAGATTGGCTGATTCGCGCGGGGTATGTAACGGCGGAGACCGCCGTCTCCATTGGTTACGTTTGGCGCGAGCCGGCAAAACGGGGAGTGACTGGTTGACATGCCGGCACGCGTACGTGATGCTGAAGGCGTGAAAGAGGTCGGACGTTCCATGCAGTTGCGTGCTCTCACGGCAGCCCTCCTGTGCCTCGTTTTCGCGCTGCCTGCCGCCGGCGATCCCCTGACCGTGGAGTGGTTCTACACGGAGGGCTGCCACATGTGCGCCGAAGTGAAGCAGCTCATGGGGGAGCTCGAGGCGCAGTACGCGCAGACGATCGCCGTCCAACGCCGCGAGCTCAAGAATCTCGACAACTACAAGCGCATGATGCGCCTCGAGAAGCTGCACGGGATAGAGAAAGCGGCGCCGATGGAAGTATTTGTCGGGGGGCGCTATCTGCTGGGACACAAGGAGATCCTCGCCGGCTTGCCCGCCCTGGTTGCCGATGCGATCGCGCGCGGCGTCGACGGGAGCGTGACGAATGCCCCGGCCGTGTTGGTTGACGAGCCGGGAGACGACGATAGCGGGGTAGGGGAGCTGTTCGCCCACATGCGACCGTTGGCCGTTGCGGGGGGAGGGTTCATCGACGGAATCAACCCGTGCGCATTTGCCACGGTCGTGTTCCTGATTTCCGTCCTCTCGTCACGGCAATTCGAACGCCGGCGTCTGCTCGCGGCAGGGCTGATGTTCGCCGCCGGGGTTTTCGTCGCCTACTTCCTGGTAGGCCTGGGCGCCATGGCCGGCCTCATGAAACTGCGGGCGTACCGGTTCGTTTCCGATGCGCTCTTCTGGGGCATTCTCGGCGCAGCGGTCGTACTGGCTGTCCTCAGTCTGCATGACGCCTGGCGGTTCAAGACAACCGGCAGCACGCGCGGCGTTGTGCTGAAGCTGTCAGATGGCTCACAGCGCCGCATTCACGGGGTCGTACGCCGCATCGCCGGCGCCCGTTCGCTTCTTGCCGCTTGCCTGTTCGCCGGTTTTGCCGTTTCCGTGCTGGAGGTGGTTTGCACGGGCCAGATCTACCTGCCGACAATCATGGTCATGGTGCAGGAGAAGTCGGCCCGGGCATCGGGTCTGGGATACCTGCTGCTGTACAATGTCACGTTCCTCGTTCCCCTGTTGGCGGTTCTGTTGCTCTACGTGTATGGCGTCAGGGGAGAGCGTTTCATGCAATTCTCGCGGCAGTCATTCCTCGGTGCCAAGCTCCTGCTCGCCCTGTTCTTCCTGCTGCTCGGTGCACTGCTGCTGCTGGGGAGGTTCTGACTGTCGGACTTGCCTTGAATCACGTCATTCCGGGCATTTTGCCCGCTCTCCGCCCGCCCTTGCCCTTCCGCTCCGCTCCAGG
>CAZKRK010000503.1:0-5085 GCA_964555035.1 uncultured Victivallales bacterium
CTATCGTGAACCGAGCACCGGTGGACGATAGCGGGCGACGATAGCGGTGGACGATAGCGGTGGACGATGGTGAGGGGAGGCGAACCTGCATGTTGCCGTCTCGCCCGGCGTCCTTGACCACGCCCCCTGATGATGATTGGATCCATCAAGTGCGTGGAACCTAGCGTCGCTTCGCTCCGCAGGTTCACGCAGACGTTCGGCAGAAAGAAAAACTATGCATAAATGCTGGTCCATAATTCTAAACATTATCGCTATTGTTGAGTGTGCCTTTTCTGTAGGCATAGTTTTTGTTATAGGCCATTCATTCCGGAGTTATAGTTCATCATCTGATACCATTGGCGTTGGATATCTTATTCTGATCATGGGAACAATAATTGGCATTGCCCTCTGCGTTCTTTTGGCTTTCTCTGGTCTTGGATTACTGAGACGCAAACAGTCAGGGCGAATATTGAACATTGGAATCGCCCTTCTACTAATTGGGATAATAGGCGAACAAATATATATGAATGATGGGGATTGTGACATCACCGAGATGGGTATATTTATTGGAGCAGCGATACTGCTGGTCTTGATGTTTCTTCCTTCGGTCAAAAAGCAGTTTGTAAAGACAAAGCCCTAATGATTGAAATGATTGCCGAACAAGATGCCTGGACACGTACCTTGAAAAGCCGCGCTTCGCACGACTTTCCAAGTCCGGTCAGGCACGACGTTCGGCGGTGGGAAAACGAGTTGACGCGACCGCATCCATCGGTAATGCTACGGGTATGAAAGCTGCGGTATCTATTCCAGATGACGTATTCGAGCAGGGAGAACGGCTTGCTCGCCGCCTGCACACATCGCGAAGTCAGTTGTACGCGCGAGCGCTGGCCGACTTCGTCGTTCAGCACGAGGACGACAAAATCACCTCCTCCATGAACAGGGTTCTGGAGGAGGTGGGGGCAGAACCTGACGAATTCATCCGGAGGGCCGCACGGCAGACGTTGCGGCGCGCCGAATGGTAGTCAGCCAAGGCGATGTGTGCTGGGCAGAGCTGGACGAGCCGACAGGCTCAGGCCCGGGTTTCAGGCGCCCGGTCTTGGTGGTTCAGTGTGATGCCATCAACCGAAGCCGAATCGGCACGGTTGTCTGCGTCCCCCTCACAAGCAACACCAGATGGGCGTCAGCCCCCGGCAATGTGTTGCTGAAGTCGTCGACGACCGGTCTTCCGAAGGACTCCGTTGCGAATGTGTCCTTGATCGTTGCCTTGGACCGCAGCCAACTCACAGAGCGAGTTGGGACACTGACACCTCGGCATGTGACTGCCGTCATCAACGGAATTGACGTCATTCTCGGTCGATGAGGGAGCCGAACAACAAAATGCACACTATCGTGTGCCGCGCAAGCGCGTCACACGAAGTGTGATTTCCACGTTGGGCACAAGATAATGAAACGTGAACTGACAATCTACGTCCTCAGCGTGTGCACGTCACTGTCTGTTCTCGCTGCGCCACAGCGTGAGCAAACGGTGCTGCCCCGGCAGCGCGTCTCGCTCTCCATCATCAACGCCATGCCCGCGACGAACCTTCTTGGGTTCGTCGCACACAGAAGCGCACTTCGTCTGGACCTCGCGGACGAGGTCCAGACGAACGCCGTCAGCCTCCGGTTCAAGTTCAAGAACGCCTCGTCGGCTGAGGTGATCTCCTGGGCTCTCCGCTTCCTCGACGCTCACGCGACTCGTGATGGCGACACCTTGCACATCAGTCGAGGCAACCCACCCGCCCTGTCCGAAGGTGAACCGCTTGCGTCTTCCCGCATCCTCGCCGCCCCGTTCTTCCGCACTAACTCTTGGGCGCACCGTGTTGACCAGACCATCGAGTATGTTTTTCACGTTGCGGGGCATGAGAACTTTGTCATGGGGCCTGACGGCCCCATGTTGCGAACGGAAGTCACGTTGAACCCCAACGGGCGATCTACCGCCGACCTTCTTGAAGATCTCTGTGCTCAGGCAGGATTGACCTGCACATTGCACGGCAATGTCATCTTCATCAGAAGGAAGAAAGAAACGGGAGTGCCCAACCAGACAAATGGACGCTAGCACAAACAGCCGCTTCGCGCCTGTCTGTGCAGCGTCATTTGCGACGTTGGCGCAGCAGACGATTGCGTACACAGCCCCATTGGGCTATCATTGCGGCAGATTGAGAAGCGTAACACGGGAGGTTTGGCATGCCCGTCATATCAATGTTTTATGGGATAATCGTTCATCTGTACTTCAAGGACAACCGAAGGCACAAGAAGCCGCATATTCACGTTACCTATCAGGAGGCAGAGGCGGTGCTGGCACTGCCCGATGGCACCGTTCTTGAAGGGTCCCTACCTGGCAACAAGATGAAGCTGGTCCAGGCGTGGATGGAAATTCACCATGACGAACTGCTCGCCGACTGGAATCTAGCAGTCAGCGGCCAGCAGCCGTACAAGATTGAACCTTTGAGGTAGTATCATGAACCCGAGAGTAGAGAGAGTGTCCGCTTCCGACGACTATAAGCTGATGCTTGTGTTTACGAACGGCGAGACGGGGGTATTCGACTGCTCGCACCTGCTTGACTTCGGTGTGTTCAGAGAACTCAACGACCTCAGCTACTTCAAACAGGCGAGAGTTGAGTACGGGACGGTTACCTGGCCCCACGAGCAGGATATCTGTCCGGACACCCTGTATCTTGACTCCGCCCCACACACCCAAGCGCCAACCAAAGAATTGAGCACGACTTCGTGTTAGCCGCGCCGCTTCGCTCTGCGGCCAACACGAAGCGGCTCATTCTGAACGTTCTCCGAGAAGATGAAAACGATACTGAAAGTCATCGCCATCACCGCCGCAACGGTGCTTGTCTTGTTCGGAGCGTACACGGCGTTCGCATGGTGGTCAGTTGAGAGTCACCCCGTATCGAAACGTAAGATCGCTAAGCTCCGTGTAGGCATGCCCGCCACGGAAGTCCGAGACGTCCTCGGTCGCCCGTGGAAAGAGGACTCACTGGAGTCCGGCGGTTTCGCGTGGACATACGGAAGCTCGTTCCAGTGGTACTACTTCTCGGTGGAGTTCTCGGCATCCAGCAACGTAGTCAAGTTCTATGAAGATGATTGAGAGGGACGGAGAACAACACCTTATCGCTGAAAGCTGCGCTTTCATCGAAAGGTCAGGTTCACGTTGGATGCGGAAGAAGAGAGTGCTCGATGGCGCGAAGCAGATGTCGGGCGGCAAAATGTGGAGGTGTGTATGAAACAGAGTATGTTTCGAAGTATCGCTCTAATGGTGTTCTCGATGTGCCTCTTGGCGCAGGGCTGCGCGACCATACCGGTTGAGATCGCAGGCGAAACGAAGCAGGACGGCTTCGTTAAGTTCTCCTCCTTCAATCCACCGTTCCAGTGGATCAGGTTCAGCGTGCAGTCGGAGGTGGCTGGCAAGAAGAGTCGCTCGGGCGGCGTCAATATGTGGTTTCCGGGCCAAACGTGTACTTTCCGCGTGCCTGCTGGACAGCGCAGATTCGCAGTGAAATATGCAGGAAGAACGGTTGACATGGCATCCATTGCCGTCCTGCCGGGCAAGACGACACCTGTCGATATCCATGCCGAGCAAGTGTACAATTCCGGGTCTCGTCGCGGGTACAATGTGAGGACCATCCCGGGAGAGCCATACTGATCACCGATTTGGCGGCGCCCGTATGGATTGCGACAGGCGGAACCATCACAGGACAGGACAGCATGGTCACGATTTCCACCGATGCAGATGTGACCGACCGCGATTTCATGAGCGTGCTTGTGTGCCCGAAGGAATGAGAAAGTGAGAGCATCCAACAAGAAAAATGCAGCGTACGGCTAAAGCCGCCGCTGATTTTCGACGTTCGACCAAGGAGATGAAATCTATGAACGCAGAACAGCGTGAATCCCTGAAGAACCTGTCGGAGATTCACCGGCAGATTCATCAAGATCGCTGCCGTGCCGAATCTCACGGTTTCTTCACAGTACTGACCTTTTTTGCGCTTCTGGCCGCCGCGAAGTTCACGGGCAAGGTTACGATCCCCTCTGGCGATCTGTTCTACTGGGGTGCGTGGATCGTGATCGCAGTGGTGGCAGCCGTCTCCTCACTCTATCTATACGGATTGCACAAGGCCAATTCCGTCAACAAGGGAATTGCTCAGAGCGCCGAGGACGCTCCGATAGCAATGCTGACAGAAGAGAACATCGAGATTGGAAAACCGAAACATGCAGGCAAACCCGTCGCCAATACATGTCTTTGGCAGATCGTTATGATCACCGTCTTTGCTGCAGCGTGTGGAGTCTGCCTCACAGTGTTTTGACAAATGGTCGAACAAGATGAATGCAGAACTATTTCTTGCCGCTGTCGCGCCAAGAAAAGTCTGATTCGAATCGGAGAATTGACTTCGGAGGCACCAAGAGGTACTCTTCCACCATGAGCATTACCGCACAGAAGATCGTGACGGAAGCGCTGTCCCTTTCCCCGCATGCGCGTGCGTTCGTGGCAGAGCGTCTCATAGAGAGCCTTGACGCCGCCCCGGGAGAAGAGCTCTCCCCGGCGTGGCGCGACGAGGTCCGGAAGCGGTGTCGAGAGCTGGACGAGGGTGCGGTCGAGTTGCGCGAAGCCGCCGATGTGTTTGCGAACGCATACGCGGCTCTCGCATGAAACCCATTCGCTTCCATCCAGAGGCAGACGCGGAGATGGTCGACGCTGCCGTGTGGTACGAGTCACAGCAGGAAGCCCTCGGGAAGCGATTCCTCGCAGCCGTTCAAGACGCCCTTAACAGGATTGAGCTCAGCCCTGAGCTTTACCCATTTGTCGAAGGGGATGTCCGTCGGTGTCTCACGAAGACTTTTCCCTTCGGCGTCTTGTTCCGCATCAAGCCGGATGTCATTGCCGTCATGGCTGTCATGCATCTCCACCGTGACCCGGATTACTGGAAGAACCGAAGATTCGAACAAGACAATCCAGGCGATTGAAAACGGCGCGCGAACGCGCGCCGTTTTCAACGCCTGATCGTCACCGTTCCGCGAGAGGAGATATAATGAAAACACACCTTGTGGTTCTCACGGCGGTCA
>CAZKRK010000504.1:0-5055 GCA_964555035.1 uncultured Victivallales bacterium
GGAGGTGGCTTTCCAAAGACCCGATTGGGATAAGCGGCGGGTTGAACCAGTATGTTGCGTTTGGGAACAATCCGGTCGGCAAACGAGACCCGTTGGGATTGTGTGACGGCGAACCACAGGGGAATCCCGGCAGATACCGAAATGGTGAGGAGTTCGTCGAGCAGTACATCGCAGACCTGCGCGAAGCGAGCAGGACTGTCAGTTTCTGGTGGCCATCACGAATGTACGACTGGTCGATTTCTGGTGGTAGAGACCTTGCATTTGAGCGTCGGGGCGAAGAGTATGCTTGGAGAGGTTATGTTCTCCAAGCGGACCAGATGGGTAACGCAGGCCCAGGGTATGCGTTCACGACTCTCTACGGGCCAGAAGTAGCCGCTGCTGTCTGCGTTGGCGCAGAAGCATGGGACAGCGTGGACCCCCGTAGTCGCGGGAAGGATTGGATAGACAACGCGACCGGCAGCTTTAGTGCCAATGCTATTGGCATTGACGAAGCACTCCGAGACCAAGGCGAGGGTGGTTTGGTCGAACGTATACTCAACTACATCATCATCACTGGGGTACGGTGATTGGAGTTCATTTTCTTGAAAGGACGACAATGAGCGGCGTTAGCGGCTCCCAGAATCGAGTGTTTCGCGTCATCGGGTCTCCTTTCGGAATCCTCGCACTTGTGCTTGTGTTGATGTTCCTGCTCTCGATGGCGGTAACGCGGTGTTGTAGAAGTCCTTCATACCTCACTCGGTCCTTGATGGGTAACCAGAAGCCGCATGACATCCTGGAGGCGAGCAGGGAACTCCTCTTGCGTCGCAACAACGGGGAAATTCCGACCAACAGCGTCACCGTTGAAGCCACGGGCATACGAGTCTCCGGCGAGATTGTCTCAAGCTCATCGTGGGTGCCGAGGTCCGTGCGTGCGTTGGAACCAAGGTACATTTGGATACGCCAGGATTACGTACTAATAGCTCTCGATACTCCGGGCCGCCGTACTGCTCTGCTTGCGTTTCGTGAGGGGACCGAAGAGTCTGGCACCGTACAGGTGATTGGCGGTCTGTGGTACTGGAACGGTCAGTAGAGGGGAGTCGCTCTGATACACCGACAGGCCCCGGAGCGCCTACGTGCTGCAAATCGGACGGCTCACGAGACTGGCCCACGAGCGCCGAAATCTCCACTATTGCGACCTGTGCCCCAGCACCGACGATGCAATCCGGCTCGAAACCCCGAAAAGCTGTCTCCTCCCCGTATTCCGGTCCTCCGGCTGCAATGGAAGCAGCAAAGGAGGACCGCATCATGGAACACGCCGGGAGAGCGGGGGAGAGCGGGGTGACATCTTAATATTTAACTTTTCGCGTTGACTTGCTGCCTGTGTCTTGAGGGAGACAGGGGAGACATCTTAACAAGTAACAATTGGACGTATGGTCGACGTCTGTGCTGTACGCCAATTGTTATATGTTAAGATGTCTCCCTTGTCACCCCGATGAACGTTCACGATGCTCGGGTTGCCCCGGTCAATAGGTACTATGGCGATGTCAAATCTGACTTTGGCGATGCCGTTATTATTGCGAATGCGGGTTTCTTTGACACGACATGGAGCGAACCAGCGGACGAGCCCCCGTACGCGGGACAGGTGAAGGGCATTTGCGTTGAAGGAGGGGCTCAAGTTCTCCACTCGCGGACCATGGGGATTACACCGCCGACGGATCCCCATTGGCAGGTCATGGGATGGGTGGGGCAGGAAGCGCTTCCGTCTACTGATTGGCTGTACGGCGCGCCACGTGTCGAACCCGCAGTGGGTGGTGCCGTTGACTCGGCCGTTGGCGGCCTCGTGGCTTACTATCCTGAATATGATAATCCCAGCGGCACCCCATGGACTATTGCCGATATCGTTGCGAATTCAGGTTCAGGTTCCTATAGCCCAAATGTTACGAAGACGCACATCATGGGATGGAGCGACAGTGATAGTGATGTGCTGTACTTTGCGGCAAGCAAGAGCGGGAACGGAAGTTACAGCCCCAACCTCAACTTCGCGGGGCTTGTTCAGGATCTCGTTGATTCCGGTGCGGCGGTTGTTTTCGGGCTTGATGGGTCTTCCAGCATTGCCTTACTTCACAGAAATCGCTTGGGCAACAGCCTTGATCTCCGAGGGACATCCGGGGGACGCCATTGGGCGGGCGTGACCTGGGGCATTCCCATCCCGGGAGTGTACGACAAAGGACACCGTGTCAGCACCTACATGATCATAAAATGGAAACCATGACGGGAGATTGCCGTGAAAAGGATCCTTCATTGTGCGGTTGTGTCTGCCTGGTGCACGCTATCCTGTGGCTTGGTCTTTTCAGATCAAGACGGGCCAAGTGCTGACCTGCAGAATCAACTTCGTGGATTGAAAACAGAATCGTCTTCGGCACTGAAAGAGGGCCTCGGGGCGTCAAGAACGCCATCTGATATTCCGCTCGATGCTCTGCGACCTTTGCCTGAATACTGGGTTAGTGCCTGGAGCTGTCAGTCCTTCTTGAACACAGTGTCGGGTATTGCAGGGCTGGATACTGAGACTGTGCCGCTTGACATGTTGCAGGAGAAGCTCTCCCGCGATGCCGCTTGCGATATTGTTCTTCGACTAGCGAGATACAGGGAGCTTTGTCGTAGAGGGGATCCCGCCATTTGGGAGGAGATGGTCGCAAGAACGGGAGCTGACTCGACGGTCTATGACTTCTTGCTGTTGGGTACGGTTCTGCTTGGAAAGGAGTTCGACTTTGCATCAATAAGTCGATCTTCGGAGCGTTCAGAGGGTGGGTTACCGCCCGAGGTGCCAGGGATTTCGGACTGGTTGCTTCCTGCAGGTGATCGTGACAGATGGGTTCGCCTTTCAACGGGCACGAATGCCATTTACAGGCTCTTGGCCGTTGAAGCGGTGGAGACTTGGGCACAGACTGACGAGACTAGACAGGTGGTTGGATGTGCACTAAAGGACGACTACCTTGCGGTGCGGCGTGCGGCACTTGGGAAGGTCGCTTTGTTGTCCCCGAGGGAGCAGATAGACATCTGTCGGGAGTACATGGAATGGCGTAGAGCCAAAGCGCTCCCGAATAACTTGGCCAAAGAGACGGCACAATGGATGCTGGACCAAGTCTATGCGGTACTGAAGGAGGCCAGATCGCAGGAGGCAGAGGAAATTGAATCTCTGCGTCGAGCCCTTTCAGAGTCGCTCAGGATCAGAGACTGAAGGCGGAGCTGACAGGCGATGTTACTGCCACATAGACCAAGCCATAGCATGGTCGGCAGCATTCCCACTGCGCCAGGCCCTCGCCGCCTGGCGGCGGCTCGGGTGCCTACTCCGCGTGCGCCGCGGCTGTACACGCAGCCTGCTGCATCGCGCCGGGTAGACCCGGCACGGCAGGCTGCGCGCCAGCCGCTCGGTGGTCGGCGATGTCCGACGGCATCGAGGAGCCCGACGTTCCCGGCCTGCTCGACGCTACGCGTCTCGCTGGCGGCTATCCCCGTGCACCGGACGTGATCACGGGGAGTGCGGGAGAGAAGAGCACTCCCCGCGCCACGTCCTACGCGATCGGTGATGTCGAACGTCCTCGATGAACCGGCGCGCTTCCCATGCTCGCTGCTACGCAGCTCGCTATCCATCCCGATGCCGACGGCCGCTCCGGCGTATGTCATGCCGCATGCGAAGAGGGGAGCATGCCGGGGAGCGGGGAGCGGGGACAGGCGGACTATCGGGCGGACTATCGGGCGATCTGTCGGTAGACGGTGCAGGAATACAGTGCTGAGCCCAACTGACGGGGGATTCTTTGATCAGCTACCGTTTGGGGTGGGGTTGAGAGGCGTTTGAGGCGATAATGATGCCGTTGTGCATGGAACGGGGCAGACCTCAGGTGTGGTATTGATGCCGTCTCAGTCCACTGACGGAGGTTTCTGGTAGATTCAGCAGGTCATGACGCGGAGTTGCTTGTAGCAGCAGAGCGGTACGGCATTGCGGGTCATGTCTACCGCGCGCGAGAGCCGACGCTTTTCCATGTCGACGCCGGGTCGGGCGCGTGACATGACTTCTTTGACGAAGAGTTCCGAGCCGATGGCGGCGCCGTTCACCCAATAGCGCACCCGCCGGTCCAGGCGCCTGCTGAAAGGAATCGGTTTGCCGGCTTCTTCGACGGCGGCTTCCTCCTCCTGTACTGAGCGTCGTGCTTGAACGGCGGCGAGACGCGCGAATTCCATGCGCATGAACCGGTGCAGGTCGTCCGGGGACTGGGCATGCAGCAGCTCTTCGAGGAACGGCATCACACGGCGCTGAACGGTTTCGGCGAACGGATGCTTGCCCGTGGCCGACCATTCGCCGAACGAACAGAAGCGATAGTCAGCCGCATTGGCGACGATTCCGGCACGGACGGGGTTCATTTCCACGTACTTCCAGCAGTTCCAGACGGCCAGACCCGCTTCCAGAACGGTGTTCTTGTAGCGACCGCCCCACAGGGCGCCGCGCCTGCGAACGGGGCGGGTGCGGTTGAACCAGGTCGCGAACCCCTGTTGGAGATCGCCCATGAATTCGCTGACATCGCGCAGTTTCGCGGCCACTTTGGCACAGCGCTCTGTATTTGGCGTAAGCTTGCGTTTGCCGTCGTAGTGTGCCTCATAGCGCCGGCAGGTCTCTTCGGGAGTGGGGCATTCCTGTGGCGCATAGAGAATGATGTGGAAATGGTTGCTCATGACCTGGTAGGCAATGACCTCCACGACATAGTAGCGGGCCAGTCTCTTGACCATGCGGATGAAGTTCTCCTTTTCCGCGGGGCCGAACGGGCGGTCGGCGGACGTGCCGCCGACGCGGTTGTAGCAGTGATAGAAGGTGTTGTCATGGTCCCGTCGCAGTCTTGGGTAGCGCATAGTAGCGTCCTCCGCAGTTGCCGAGAGCGCCCTATTGCGCCCTCTACCACTACAGAAGCAACCGCGCTTCGCCTTTTCCGGAAAAAAGTGAGATCATTTGCCAGATTACTTGCCTGTCCCCGATTCCCTGTCGGAATTGGTGCTTGCCCGATGAACGGGGAGCTCTGGACGGAC
>CAZKRK010000505.1:0-5055 GCA_964555035.1 uncultured Victivallales bacterium
ATGTTCTTGTTGGCGCTCCCGACCAGGACGCCGGGAGCGGCGTGGGGAGCGTCTATCTATCATCGGCGAGCAACATGGTCAGCAGTGCCGGTCTCGTGGTTGGAACGCCGATTGACGGCAGGAAGGGGTGGGTAGCGTCCCCCGCGGAGCATTCCGTCGTCCAGAGTGAAACCGTGCAGGTCGGCACGGGAGCCCTCCGGATGACCAATTCCTTCGATGTTGTCAAAGGCCACCAACTCATTGGCGGAAGCGGAACTGAGATCGTTTGGATCGACTTCTTGGCGAAGATGGACCCTGCCAGTCTGTCTCTTCTTGTCGAGTATCCCGACTTGAACCAGTATCCCGATTGGCAGGCAACCGCGTTCGCGGTGGACGACGAGGCTCATCTCATCGCATACGATGGCAACGCGCAGAACTGGTGTGTGGCCTCCAACCTGACGGTGACGACCGATTTCCATCGCTATTCCGTCAGGCAGGACTATGCGAACAAGACATGGGACCTCTACTTCGACGGAACCGAAGTGCTTCAGGATCTCGGCTTTCGCGACGACGGCATCTCCGAATTCTCCCGTTTTTCCTTCAAGGGGCAATGGCACAGCTTCAGCTACCTCGACGAGCTTACGATAGGTACGAACCAGCCTTCGTTTTGAAGATGCAGATCACTTCTGGATGAAAAGGAGCCATACGATGAATGTTCCCGGTGCATCGAGAATATGGGTTGCAATAGCGGCTGTCGCGCTGTTCTCCCCGCCTCACCTTGTCTCAGGCAAGACCAACTCGTTGTCCATAGCACTGCCCTTGCCTGAAATACCAATCGCGAGGCAAGCCGATGATGTCACGGGATTCGGCGGCACCGAGACGTCTTCTACCCCGGGAGCACCCGCCGTTCCGATGGCTCGGTACAGGATTCTCCTCCCGCCGGACGTGACTCCTTCGACCGTACGCGTCACGCCGGCGGAAGCGAACCCGACTGTGGTGCCCGGTGCCTGGGACGTACTCCCTCCTCTGCCGGATGTGTCTGCTCCGCCCGCCCGTCGGGACGCGCCCGTGTCCCGCGAGGCTCTGAAGGACACACGTCTCTACGCGACAGACGCGTACTTCCCCGAAACGTGCCTCGGACGCGTGTTTCGCGGCCGCATTCGGGAATGGAGGTTCATTGACGTCGAGGTGTACCCGGTGCGGTACAATCCCGTCAAAAAGAAACTGCTCAAGGCGGACGGCATCACGCTGCTTTTGACGTACGATCGGATGGGCAAGACGCCCACTCGAACCGCCGCTCGTTCAATGTATCTCAGATACCGTGCGATGATGAAACGAACGTCGCTGAACTTCTCGCAGTTCGCGCCACTGTACGATGAACTCCACAATTGAAGGGAAAACGATGAACAGATTGCTTGGAATCGCTGCCGCTTTCTTGCTTCTCGACGGCTGCATCTTCGCCGATCAGCAGCCGGGTTATGTCATCCTGACGACAACAAACATCGTGTCGAACTCCACCCAGCTCACGAATTTCGTTGCTGCCCGGGAAGCGCGGGGGTTCAGCGCAACTGTTGTAGACAATCGCTCGGTGGCGAACGGTGGTTGGGGAGGAGACTCGGGAGATGCCGCGGCCGAGAACATCCGGCAGTGGCTTATCGACAACCACACCAACGGCTGCGGCGATGTCGTCATTGACTATGTGCTTCTCTTGGGGAATCCGCACCCGACAACTGGCGACGTCCCCATGAAGTTGTGCTTTCCCCTGTATCCTGATACGGATCCAGACGGTACGAACGGAGTGCCCACGGACCTGTACTATGCGAACATGTACAGTGACTGGGACGTGAACGCGAACGAGAGGTACGGACAATGGGCGGACCTCGATACCGATCCTCCTCCTTGGATTGCCGAGTTCGCAGTGGGACGCATTCCCTACTACGGCAACATGTCGGATCTAGATGCCATACTACTGCGGACCATCGAATACGAATCCGAGGACGCTACGACGGCTGCGTGGCGCAAGAATGTGCTCCTCCCATTCGACGAAGACGCCGCAGGGGGGTATGGGGACTGGTGGTACACGCTCCTGCCCAGCCGCATTGGAGAGAAGATTCGCACAGACGTTCTGGTGCCCGCCGGGTGGCCGTATCACAGGATCTATGACACCACCAGTAACGCAATCCCGGAGACGCTAAACTGCATAGCGAGCAATGTCGTTCAGGTTCTCACAAGCAATTCCTTCGGTCTTGTGCTCTGGTTCTGTCACGGAACCGACACAAGTACGTACGGACACGTGCTCGACACGTCTCACGCCGAGGATCTCAATCTCGACCATCCCATCATCACATTTCAAGCAAGCTGTCGAAACGCGTATCCAGAAACCACGAACAACCTAGCGTACACTTTGCTCAAGGATTCTGGCGTTGCTACCGTCGGGCACACGCGGATCAGCAAAATCGCTGTCTCGTTCTATCCGGCCAGCAACAACGACTTCGTGTTGGGATTCGGCAGGAATATGGTCCTATACGGGTTGGGGGCAGGCGATGCTCTTTCTGCCTACAAAGCGAACAATGCGCCGGAAATAGCTGGTCGATGGAAGAACGTAGTGGGCTATACTGTCTATGGGTGTCCTGCGGTCGGTCTATTCCCCTTCAACTACGCGGGACCTGTGTTTTCGTTCTAGGTTGCCTTATTGCGATCAAGGACGTTGATGCCAGTCTCAAGGAGTTCTTTGCGAAATCTCCACACGACGTTGACAATACGGCGCATGGATCATGGTACAGTAGCGGCAGAGTATCAGGAGCTGCAAGTCATGACACAGATAGGAGACAGGGGGTTCCGCGGTTCGGGTTTCGCGGTGTTCTGCTATGCAGTCGCTTCGGTGTGCGCTGTCGCAGATGTACATTATGTTTCTGGGACTGGCAGTCACGTCTTCCCGTACACCAGTAGAGTGGGTGCTGCGACGAACATCCAGGCGGCTGTTGACGCGGCGGAGAGTGGGGACCAAGTCGTTGTGACGGAAGGGGGATACTCACTGTCTGCGACCGTACTCCTTACGAACGGGATTGCCCTTGTCAGCGACAGAGGCCCCGCCAACACCATGGTCAGTGGCCAGGACCAAGTGCGATGCTTCGTACTGAATCACCCAGATGCAATTCTTAGCGGCTTTCATATTATGCATGGCTATGCTGTCGGCTGGTTCGATGAAGCGACGGGGGCTGGCGTGCGCGGACTGGCGGGCACGCTACGGGACTGTGTGATTTCACGATGTTCTGCGGAGGCCGGCGGAGGTGCTCACATTTCGGCCAATGCCGTTGTCTCCAACTGTTCGTTCTTTGGGAACGAGAGTATCGACGGAGGAGGCGGTCTCCTGCTTGATGGGGAAGCTCACCGCTGCGTTGTGATCAGCAACTACGCGAGAATCTCCGGCGGGGGCGTCGCTCTCTCACAGGAGGGGGCCGTTCTCCGCGCGTCTGTCGTGCGTCACAACGAGGGGGGGAGCGGTGGCGGGGTGTCGTTGTGGGAAGGCGCTGCCATGGAGGGCTGTCTTGTCACCGACAACACTGCCGACGTGGCGGGAGGTGGTGTCTCGATTGTGTACCGTGGCTTCGTGCACAACTCCACCGTTGCCAGGAATTCAGCCCCGAAAGGAGGGGGAGTTGCCGTATCCCACAGGGCCACAGTGCTCAATACAGTAGTCTCCGACAACAACGCCCCAGACTCGCCGAACTGGCTCGTCAATGTGTCAAACCAGTTGTCAACGGCCTACTGTTGCACGCCGCTCGCGCTGCTCGGAATCGGCAATATAACCAACGACCCTCAGCTAACGCCTTTGTACCAACTCAGGAGCACCTCTCCTTGTATTGATGCCGGTTCATCGTCAAACGCCCCAGTTGCCGACATCGATGGGGAAACCAGATGGGACCATCCCGATCATTCAAATGCTGTGTCCATCGTAGACATCGGTACGGACGAGTTCGTTGACACAGATCTGGATCACATGGCCGACTACTGGGAGGTCGATCGACTGGGAAGCGTCACCAACTCCGATGGAAGCAGAGACGGGGACGTCGACGACTTGACCGACCTCGGTGAATACGAGCATGGCACAGATCCGAAAGACTCTGATACGGATGACGATCGCATGTCCGACGGCAATGAGTCCGCCGCCGATACGGACCCGCTCGATCCGGATTCGTGGTTGGGCATCACTGGCATTGCTCGTGAAGAGGGAGATGTGAGGATTACGTGGAAAGGCGGACAAGACGTGGCACAGGTGTTGGAGTGGCGGCCGGACCTTCACTCTGTCAGCGACACATGGACGGCAGTCCGTACCGTAGCGCCACCCACCCCAATCACGAACTCCGTTGCCCAGAGCGTTTCCACGAATCGTGTCGGCTTCTATCGTATCCGTGTTGTGGAATGACTGATCGATTGGAGGTTTTCTTGCGGCGGCGGAGTAGCAGGTGGTTGTGGATTGCTAACGGGGCTTCCGGCCCCAACGTGCATGTCCTTGTCTGAAGTTACATACAACCAGCGCTGCTCCGTCCGTCGCGGGGGCATAGCGCCACGCAGCCCGCGCGATGCCGACGTCTCGCTTCGGTACACTTCTTGATACAGCCCCCTTCGGCGCGTCTACGAAGGTGGCCCGGGTGCAAACGAGGCAAGTGGGTTGGAATCGAGACCAAAACCGGATTGAGAACTCCCTGCCCAGTGGTTCTGATTGATGAATAGCGATTTGTGGTTCTTGAATTTCGATTGAGATCAATCACAAATCAGAAATCGCTAATCGCTAATCATCAATCAGGTTTCACCGCCCCACTTTCTTCGCTTGCACCCGGGTGGCCCGGTGGTGAGTCCTTTGACCTGTCTTGGGAGGGCGCGCTATGGTACTCACCGAAAGGGACAACTCACAAGGAGGGATTCACCCATGCGATCGGTCCTGTGTCTACTCGCGTGTCTGTCTTCTACTGTGGCCGGTGGCCGAGCTGCCGAGCTGCCGCGGGGGTTGATTGTGCACATTGCCGGCGACAGCGTGCTGATGTCGGGCATGGACGGAACGTTGTATCGGTTGAG
>CAZKRK010000506.1:0-5035 GCA_964555035.1 uncultured Victivallales bacterium
TCGCGTTGACCGACTCCCCGCTTTCATCCGTTTTCATTCAATCTTTGACAGAAGCACGTTCCGGAAGTTCGCCCCGCGTCAGCATGCCGTCCGGGTTCTTGTTGTTGCCCCTGGCCGAAGCGTTTATCTCGGTGGGCGCAACACTCGGAGGATCGGGGCTCGACCACTTCGTGGAGATGAATAGGTTCAGAACAGGAAGCTCCGCCTCCGGCACATCCAACTGTGTGATTTCGTAGCGTAGGTTCCGCATCATCGCGGCATAGGCCAGCTCCTCGATCGGTTTACGGACAACAACCTCGGCAACCCGGATCGCACGGGAAAGAACACCCGTGGCCAGCCCCTTTGCCCTTGCGTTCTTCAAGGCGGACACGCCGGTCTTAACCAGGGAAATCAGCCCCGGCTTCCAGGCATAGGTATCCTCCGGACTCTTGGCGATCGTGAAACGCCTGTCCCCGCCCTCGCCGATATAGGGCGGCGTCTCCTTGGAGCGTATGAGGAAGTTGTTCTCGTCGCGCAGGCAGAAGATCCCGTGAGTCATGCCGGGAGGGGCAACGGCCGTGGCGAATCCGTCGCCCACCGTCACCGGCACCCGGAACCACTCCTCGTACCCGGCACTGTCGCGCAACAGATCGGAGCCGTTGGTGGTGTAGACGAAAATGCCGCTGAGAACCTTCGACTTCCCTTTGCCGGTTTCAAAGCTCACCTTGAGTACATCCCTGTCGCTGCTGAGAGCTGTCACGGCCGGAACGTCTTCCGCACCCGGTAGCGCTTTCGTAGCAGGGATCGGCTTCGCATTCTTGTAGGGAAGCTGGGCATCATGCTCCTTGAACCAGGCGCTCAAATCCGCCAGCAGTTCATCTCGTTTGGCCGGATGCGTATCAGCCAAGTTCTTCTTCTCACTCAGATCGTCAGGGGCGCCATCCTCATCGTACATCCGGAACAGTTCAAGGGGAGGCCTGTCATCGCCCCTATTGCGTCCAGGACAATGATTGAGCACGAGTTTCCATCCGCCCTTGCGAATAGCGCTCGCCGAGCATCCACCGACCTGCAGAGTGAAGTAGAGGGTATCGCGCACCTTCCCGTCGGCGAATCGGGCCTGGGGGCGGCGACGAGTCCGGCTGCAACGGCCCATATCGCTACGGTGATTCTGACGGTTCCTCTCACGTTCACTCCAATCACTCCACCCTGAGCTCAATATTGTCCACGTACACCACCCCCCGCAACTCCCCGCCGGCCGAGATGCCGAGCCACGTCAGCGTGGAGAACTCCCGGTCGCGGAACGGCACCACGCGTGACTCGTTCAGGCCGCCGCTGTTCGTGATCGTGGCGTTGATCCTCTTCTTGCCGCCATCACCGAGCTCGAAAGAGAGCGCGACGTGGTGCCATACGCCGTTGCGAGCCTTAACGCGTTTCCCGTTCACATCGATCGCCCCGTCCGGCAGAACGGATACCGTGACCGAAGACCGCCACGGATTCTGCGTGTGGTCACGGAGCATGACGCTGAGCCTGCCGGGTTCCTCCGCATTCACCCGTACGTCGAAGGAAAGCGTCACGTTGCCAGCCGACCATTGGTCGCCGCCCTGAAACGACTTCTGAAACATCGGCATCCAGCTGCGTTCGAGTCCAGCGGCGTCATGGAACGCCAGGCAGTGCCTGCCGGAAGCGGCGGGCGCATCCGTAACGAAGACGTGTGCGCCCTTCTCCTTGTCGGCGCCGACAACACCTGGCTGCACGTCACCGGGCTTACGACCTTCAAAACCGTCCTTGTAGAGCGTCACAGGCTTCGCGGGCCGCCGAGGGGATTGCCGTGCAGGGGACACGTCCCATTCCTGTGCGAGCGTCGACACGGGCGGAGGCGTCTTCTTGTCCGCGGCTCCCAGGCAGAGAACCGTCCCGTCCTTCAGTGTCAGGTAGAGACGCCCGCCTGCAGCGGCAAGTCCGTCCCAGACGGGCGGCGCGGGAAGGCCAAACTCGCCCATCGGCGTGCCGTCCGCTGCCGAGAGCGTCCACAGGAGACCGTCCTTCCGCCCCTCGTAGGCGTCCTCGATCTCCTGCAAGGAAAACCCTGCACGCATCGGCACGCCGGCCACGGCCACTCGATCCCCGCCGAGAAGGATGGCATGACCGGCCATGGGGATGTGGGTCGTCCAGCGTCTTGCCCACGTGCCCCACCCCCCCATACGAGGAACCGTTCCGCCTCCCGTATTCCCGGTCTTTCGCCCGCGCTTCCCGGCGGGCAGCTTCTGTCCGGAGATGACCCGGTACATCTGAAACGGATCGTCGTTTCTGGTGTGCCGTCCCGGAGAAAGTCCGCGCACTTCGTAGTAGATATCGCCGTCCACAGCAATGACGTCTCCGTGAGGACCATCCGTGTCGAATCCCTTCGCGGGGCCATAGCGCAGGTCGGTATCGATCGTCCAGTAGGTGCGGTGTTGGGGACTGTCACACAGGAAGCCCGTTGACGCCAGCAGGTGCTCTTTCCGCGTCTGGTAGGGGTCGATGGGGCTTAGGTCCGACTTGAAACCCTGCTGGCGGATGTAGAGGGCGTCGCCGTCACTGGAGAAGATCCCCGATTTGAACCCCTCGCAACGGAACTGGCTGTCACGCTGAACAACGGGAAAACCGTCCTTGCCGTACGGCCCCGCCATGGTCCTGCGGTGTTTCACCGTCCCTGTCGCAGGATCAAGGGCGTAGACGACGATGCCCCCGTCCAGGAAGGAGCTTCGGCCCGCGGCGAAGTAGACGAGGCCGTCTTTGACCATGACACTTCCGTTGACGGGCCACGCCGACTCGAGCTGTTCCCGGTCGCAGATCAGCCGCGCCGCCGGCATGTCCGAGAACTTCCATACCAGTTTGCCGGTGGCGGCATCCACGCAGTAGACCCAGCCTGAGCGACAACCGAAGAGCGCGAGTCCGTGATGGAGCGTCGGGGGCGAGTCGACAGGACCGTCGGCCGTGAACCGCCACTTTCGCGCGCCCGTTCGGCTGTCCAGCGCATACACGGTGTGCCGATTGCGGACCGCGGTCAGCAGGAGTCCACCGGCAACCACCGCAGCCGTCGGGGGTCCGGGCAGCTTGGTTTCCCAGGCGACTTTCAACTGCTCCGGAATCGACGCGCGCGTCATCCCGCTGCGCGCGTTGTCATGCCGATACGTCGGCCAAGACTCCTCGCTGATGTCTGATGACTGATGACTGATGACTGATCCGAAGGCCGGCCCCTTGACGAGGCGTGGCTCCGGCTGAACTGCCATCACCTTCCCCTTGTCGCGCGACTGGTTGTACGTGCAGTTGAACCCCAGCAGCATGGTGCCGATCTCGCAAGCACAGACGTAGGGTGATGAGTAGAGCCGCCCGTAGCTCGGGGTCACGGCCAGGCCGCAGGTCGCCCGCATCCACGGGCTGGGGAACTCCGCGCCTCCGTCCAGGGCAAGCAGGTCGGTGCCGCCGGTCATTGAGTTGATGTAGTACTTGTGCGTGATCCGGTTTCGGTAGCAACGCGGGTGGCACATCGGCCCGATGCGCTTCTGCTCGAGTTCTCGCCGCACGTCGCCGGTGGCCGGATCAAGTCCCTCGAGAAGTCCGGTCCACACGAGGCCGTCCACGTAGAAGAGATCGCCATTCTTGCAGTAGTTGCACAGGGTCTTTCCCTCCCAGAGCATGGCGCCGTCAGCCAAGCTGTAGGCTCTCACCAGGTCCAGCTCGGTAACAAACAGCCGCTCATCCGTCATCAGGATAGTCGGCGGAGACGTATGGTAGGTGAGCAGCTTGGCGCCTTTGCGGGGCATATCGGCAAAGTAAGGGTAGTCGCGACGCCAAAGCTCCTTCCCGGTCTTGCTGTTGCGACAAAAGAGCATGCTGCGTGTCATGTAGCACAGACGCTCGCCGTGACAGGAAAGCGTCCCGCCGATGTAACCGTCGCGGCCGCCCTTGACGGTCGTTTGCCAGAGGACCTTGCCGCTCTCCGCGTCACGCGCACGGAGCATCACATCCGTGATCTCGATATCCTCGACTTTGGTCTTCGGGTAAACACGGTACGCGAAAGGATCCCCCTGAATACTGAAGATCACGCCGCCGGCATGAGCAAACTCGCGCGTGTTCCCGCTGTTCTCGAATACGGAGAGGACGGCGCCCGTGGCGCCGTCGAACACGGTGACCGGGCCGTCATATCCATCCGCGCAGTAGACCCTGTCTCCAACCGCCACCAGCAATCGCTGAAGCTGCACCGGAATGACCTTGACGGGTCCCAACTTCTCCTTGTCCCACTCCTTCAAGGGACGACGCCACAACTCGCAACCGTTGAACGCATCACGCGCAAGGAGCACGTACTTCTTCCGTACCTTGCCCGTCTCCGTTGTCGCAACGTCCTCTACCGTGAACATGCGGCCGTTCGCGGTCACGAGGGATGTCACCGAGGGCATGACAACTTTGACCCGCCCATACCGACTGCCCGCGGTCCATTGAAGTCGCTCGGGCGGACCGGCGCTGTCCTTGGTCACACCGTTGTTGTCGGCGTTGCAGAGGTATTGGTTCCATTCCCCCATCTCGGGCGGCCACGGCTTGACGTGTCGCTCCCAGCCCGTCTCGGCCTTCACGAGCGCCGTCCCTCCCGGGACGAGCACCCGCATCACTTCTTCCTGCCGCGGGGATCCCTCCCCCGCGACCGCCACGTTGACCAGCGAGTCGATGCATGGCAGGACCCTGCCGTCAAAACGGCTCACGGAGAGCTTGCCGTACATGCCCCTACCCATGAATCGCTCTCTGAGTGCCGTCACCGCAGCGGGATCGGTCTCCAGGCCGCGCACCGTGCAACCTGTCGCGGCCGCTTCGTCGTAGACCGAGCGGCCGGCGTTCACGAGCAGAATCACGCCTCCCCGCAGGCGCATGGTTTCAACGCACTCCGCCAACGGCCCGGCCGATACGGACCGGCCCAGGGACAGCGCACACAAAACGGCGGGGAAGAACAGTCGTGCCATACTCACCACAGCAATTCTCATTATGGCCACGCCCCCTGCGACCTTGTGTCGCAGGAGCGGGA
>CAZKRK010000507.1:0-5032 GCA_964555035.1 uncultured Victivallales bacterium
GGATCTTCGACGAAAGCCCCGAGACCATCGAGGCCGACATCAACCGGTTGCTGCAAGCCTGCGAAAAGGCACCGACCGCGGACACCGCCGACAAGGCGACGCCCGCGCCCGTCGTCATGACCGACGCCGACCGCGCCGCGGCCGCGGCCTTCGCCCGCCGTCCGGATCTCGTCGACGCGATCCTCGCCGACTTCGAGACCTGTGGTCTTGTGGGGGAGGAGCCCAACAAGCTGCTTGCCTATTTAGCCGCCACCAGCCGCAAGATGGACGAGCCCCTTTCGGTGCTCGTCCTCTCCAGCTCCGGCGCGGGCAAGACCGCCCTGCAGGACACCGCCCTGCAGTTCGTGCCGCCCGAAGAGCTCGTGAAGCTCACGAGCCTTTCGGGCAAGGCGCTCTTCTACAAGGAGCGCCAGGCCCTCAAGCACAAGGTGCTCTCCCTGGAGGAAGGCGACGGCGCGCAGGAAGCAACCTACGCCATCCGCAACTTGATCAGCGCGCACGAGCTTGTCATCGAGAGCACCATCAAGGATCTGGCGACCGGTCGGCTCACGACTATGGAGAACCGCGTGGAAGGCCCTACAAGCGTCTTCATCACCACGACCGACCCGGATACCGACCCCGAGACGAAATCACGCTTCTTCGTGACCTCCATCGACGAGGGCCGCGAGCAAACCCGCGCCATCCTCGCCTTTCAGCGCGAACGCCAGACGCTGGCCGGGCTGGTCGGCAACATGGCCGTTGACGCGATCCTCAAGAAGCATCGCAACTTCCAACGGCTCTTGAAGCCCGTCGCCGTGGTCAATCCCTTCGCCGATCGTCTCGCCTACGGCGACGACCGGCTCCAGGGGCGGCGCGATCAACCCAAGTACCTCAACCTGATCAAAGCCGTTGCCTTCCTGCGGCAGATGCAGAAGGAGACGCAGCACACCACGCGCAACGGCTCCGCCGTCGCGTACGTGCTGGTCGACGTGGAAGACGTGCGCATCGCCAACCGCCTTGCGCACGAGATCCTCGGCCGCTCGCTCGACGAGCTCAGCCGCCCGGGCCGGTCGCTCCTGCTCCTGCTCGATGAGATGGTCGAGCAGATCGTCGAGCGGCTGAAGAAAGAGAACCCCGACCACGCCCCGAGCCGCACAAGCGTCTCGTTCACGCGGCGCGAGATCCGCGAGGCCACCGGTTGGGCGCACACCCGCGTACACCGTTACCTGCGCGAGCTCATCGAGCTTGAGTACGTGCTCATCGACTCCGGCCGCAACGGCACGCTGTGCCGTTACCGCCTGGCGTACGAGGGCCAGGGCAAGAACGGCGAGCGCTTCATGCTCGGGCTCACCGATCCGGCCAGCCTTGCCTGCCCCGAGCCCCGTCGCGGGGAGCCCGGTCGAAAGGAGGAACTGGCATGAGCGCCGCCACCGACAGACCCGCCAGTCAGCCACCCCGACCCGAGTGCCGGGACGATGCCGAGGAGATGAGCACGGCCGAGTGTCGCTTCCGCGCCACCGCCCGGCGGATCGCCGTGCAGCTCGACATCGAGGAAACCATGTGGCGCATGCTCGAAAAGGAGCCCAACCAGTGACGCAACCACAACGACCCGCACCAGTTCGCGACCGCCGGAAACCCACAATCCCGGGCGCATGTCACGCCGTAGGCCCCGCGAAGGCGGAACCTTTCCACCACCTTTCCAGTAGCTTTCCACCTGCTTTCCACCACCTTGCCAGCGGGGTAAATCGGCGAAAGAGCCTGCAAACAAAGGCGATAGAGGCAATCCGGTTCACTTCGGCCGGGAAAGATAAGTATAGGGCGTTTTGCGAGCGTAGTCATTGCGGTACAGCCGGGGGAGGATCATAGATGTTCAAGCAGGAGCCACCCGGGGCAACCATACCTTTTAGCTGCGGCCGCTGCACGGCCGAGGCGCTCACCGGCCGGGTCGACGAGTTCCTCGCCGACCTGGCCGCCCGCAAGCTCAGCCCGGGCACGATCAAGAAGCGCACCGACGACCTGCGCAAGCTGCTCGTCTACCTCGACGCCCGGGACGTCGCGTCCCTGGCCGACGTGGATCTCAAGACGCTTGAAGCCTATCGCTTCGCGCTGGTCGAGCACGACTACAGCGACTCGTCCATCGAGAGCGCGCTACGCGCCGCCTCGCTGTTCTTCCGCTTCCTCGAAGAACGCGGCCACCTCTTCGAGAACCCCGCGAGAAAGCTGAAGATCCCGAAGGCCCCCGTGATCATGGGCACCGTCTTGACCGACAAGGAAGTCCGGCAACTCCTGGCCGCCCCCGACCTCACGCACCGCCGAGGCCTGCGCGACCGAGCCATACTCGAGGTGATCTACTCCACCGGCATGCGCCGCGCCGAAGTCGCCGGGCTGACCCTCTTCGACGTGCAGCTCGACCAGGCTACCGTCAAGGTCACCGGCAAGGGCCGCAAGCAGCGCTTGCTGCCCCTGGGCAAGCACGCCGTCAAATACGTACGGCTCTACATCAAGGAAAGTCGGCCGAAATACCTTCCCAAGTTCAGCCCGGCCCCGGATGCGCTCTGGCTCGATCGTCACCAGCAAGCCATCAGTCCCCAGGGCATTACCCTGCTCATCGGTCGCCACGGCAAAGCCTGCGGTGTCGAGAAAAGCATCGACGCGCACACCCTGCGCCGCACCTGCGCCACGCAGATGCTGCGCGGCGGCGCGCACCCCGTCGCTGTGGCTCAGATGCTCGGCCATTCCGGCCTGCGCTCTCTGAGCCACTACCTGCGCACCACGATAACCGACCTGCTCAAGTCCCATGCACAGACCAACCCGGGCCGATGAAGCAGAACAAGTACGTTTCATGGCAGGCCAATGAAGGAGAGCCCTGCCGGGCTCACTTCACGGCGAGTCGCTAAAGAGGAGAATCATGTCAGAAGCCAGGACACTACACGACCTGACCGAAGACCTGTATGACCGCTATCGCGGTCTGAGGTCGAGCCCTCACACGATCGCCCGGATCAAGACGGCGCTTCGCATCTTCGTCGAGTACCTCGAAGAAGAACACCGCATCCGGACCCCGGACGCGCTCGCGTTCCGCCACATCGAGGCCTTTCAATCCCACTTGAGCGCCAGGCTCACGAAGTCCGGCTTTCCGTTGAAGCCCCGCACAATTAACTCCGTTGTCAAGGGTGTGCGCCCCTTCCTCGAAATGCTCTACGAGCACGGCCTGCTTCGCCGTCAACTCGCCAGGCACCTGCACTACGTCAAGGTGCCCGACCTGCTGCCGACAAGCATCCTCACCCACGCCCAGGTCAAGCAGCTCGTGCGCAAGATCGACACCACCACGCCCGCGGGAATCCGCGACCGCGCCGCCATCGAGTTGATGTACTCCAGCGGAATCCGGATCGGCGAACTCGAAGCGCTCACCCTCCAGGACCTCGACCTTGACCGCGGCGTCGCCCGGGTGATCGGCAAGGGCAGGAAGGAACGTTACGTCCCCATCGGCAAGACCGCCCTCAAGTGGCTATCCTCATACATCCGCGGCGTGCGGCCGTTCGCACTGCTCGGCGACCGGCAGTGCGAGGCCGTCTTCATTAACCAGGCCGGCCGGCCACTCTCGCAGCACACGTTGCGCGATCGTGTCCGCGACTACGGCCGCCAGCTCGGCCTTGAGATCCGCATTACGCCGCACACGTTCCGCCGCTCATGCACAACCGAGATGATCAAGAGCAACGCCAACCTCTACCACGTCAAAGAACTCCTCGGACACAAGAGCTTCGACACCCTCAACCACTACGCCCGCCTCGACATCACCGACCTGCGCAAAACCCACGCCAGGTGCCATCCCAGGGAAAAGGACGACAGCTAAGAGGATAAATCCGTTGACCATGCCGGTAGTAACCTATAGGATACCAATATGCTGAAGTTGAATCAGTACAGAGACGACAATAATGCTGTGCCGTATGAGGAGTGGGAAAGCTCCCTTCCCGGCGTCATGGCCGCGCGTATTACCAAGTACGTCAAACGGATGGAGAAGGGTAACTTCGGTAACTCGAAACCCGTAGGCAGCGGAGTGTCCGAGTTGAAAATCGACCTCGGCCCAGGTTACCGGGTGTATTACGGACGAGACGGAGATACGTTGGTCATCCTTTTGGGTGGCGGCTCAAAGAAGCGGCAGTCTCGAGATATCACTGATGCCATTGAGCGTTGGAAGCTATACAAGAAGCGGAAACGAGCAGAAAGCAAACAGCGTAAGAATAGCACATAATGCCAAGAAGGGTGATTAGCATGGCTCTAACAAAAGAATACAGGAAGAGCGTCGTTGAGAGGATACAGCGAGACCCTGAGTACACGGCGGCACTCTATGCCGAGGCCGTCGGTTGTCTGGTTGAGGGAGACAAAGCCACGGCACTATCGATCCTCCGCGATCTGGTGCATGCTCACATTACGTTCAAGCACTTGGCCGAGGAAACCGGTGTCGGAGAAAAGGCGCTGCATCGCATGCTCGGCGCACGCGGCAACCCTACGGCCGATAACCTCTGCCTAATCATGCACACCGTTGAGCAGGATCTTCGTCTAACCACCGAGGTCACCGCCAAGGTACGGAAGCGCACGCGCTCTGCGCCGGAACGGGAGCGGGAACTTGTCTACGCGTGAGTGTCGAATCAATCATGCTCCCGGCAGTAAGCACGCCCATACAACATAGCGGGCATGCCCAGCCCGGGAGCCATCTCTAACGCCCGTCTTCCCTTGAGATCCCGAGCCCATCTTGATAGCTTCAAGCCATGAAGCTTCGTCGGTGGGCATCCTTTCTTTTAGCTGCTTTCGTTGGCCTGTTCGGCCAACGCGCCGACGCCACGCGCACGCCGATCGACACCAGCCTCGACGCGCTTACCTCGCCGCTCGTGGAGACCCACGCCGCCACAGCCGAGCAGACCGAAGCAGACGGCCCCATCCTCGAACTGGTCGAGCTGTACCCACTCGGCCAGACGGACACCGGCGAGCATATCGAGCTCGCCGTATTCGTAGAGCCCCAGACGCATACCCGCGTTTTTTACATCGTCCAATCCCC
>CAZKRK010000508.1:0-5025 GCA_964555035.1 uncultured Victivallales bacterium
TCCCCTCGGGGGAGAGGTCGGTCCGACGCAGGAGGACCGGGTGAGGGGCCGGCCGTGGGTTGCCCCGGGATGCACGAAACAAACCTACGAAAAAACTCGTACAAACGCATTGACACTACGAATGAATTCGTATAGATTCGGCGGCGTCAAAACAAAAACGATGTTCCAAGGAGCGGCTATGGCCAGGAAGAAGGCGCCCCAACCGACCGACACCGAGCTGGCGATTCTGAGCGTGCTGTGGGACAGGGGGCCCAGCACCGTGCGCGAGGTCAACGAGATTCTCGGCAAACGGAAACCCACCGGCTACACGACCACGCTCAAGTTCATGCAGATCATGACGGAGAAAGGTCTCCTGTTGCGGGACGACTCGCAGTTCCGGCATGTCTACCGGCCCGCGGTCAGCGAAGAGGAGACCCAGGAGCAGGTTGTGAGCAGCCTCATGGACCGCGCCTTCGCCGGATCGGCCGGCAAGCTGGTCATGCGCGCGCTGTCGGCGAAAAAGGTCTCCCCCGAGGAGCTGACCGAGATCAGGAAGACGATTGACGCTATGGAATGAGGAAAAAGGAGGCACGTCGATATGAACGCTCTGCAGTCTGCCATGTCGCACGCGACAGTCTGGAAGCTCGGCTGGGTGCTGGTCCACTCGCTCTGGCAGCTCGCCGGGGTGGGCGTCGCACTGGCAATCCTCCTGGTGCTGCTCCGCAAGGCGTCGGCCAACGCCCGCTATCTCGTGTCCTGTGCCGCCCTTGCCCTGATGGTGGCGTTGCCCGTCGTGACGCTCTGCATATTGGACGCGCCGGGCGCCGGTGCCACGCCGGCGGGGGAGCTCGGTACGCCGGCATCGCCTCCGCCGCCTGTGGAAGTAGTCCCCGTTGACGTCACCCCGGCCGAGGTCGTGGGAACGGCGGCGCCGGTCGTGACTGCCGAGATGCCGGACGTGTCATGGTCTGCATTGGCGCTCGACAGACTCGAGACGTCCCTCCCTTACCTGGTACTCGCCTGGCTCGCGGGCGTCTTCGGCCTCAGCCTCTGGCATCTCGGAGGGTGGGCGCAATTGCAGCGTCTCAAGCGCAGGATGGTCGCGCCCGTTGCGCGGGAGCTACGCGCAAGGATGGACGTGCTGGAAAGACGGCTGGGCATCGGCCGGGCCGTCACGGTCGTGCAGTCGGCGCTGGTGCAGGTGCCAACCGTCATCGGCTGGCTCAAGCCTATGGTACTGCTGCCGGCGAGCGCCCTGACCGGCCTGAGCACGGCGCAGCTCGAAGCGCTGCTGGCCCACGAGCTGGCGCACGTCAGGCGGCACGACTACCTCGTCAACATGCTCCAGACAGCAATCGAGATCCTGGGCTTCTACCACCCCGCGGTCTGGTGGGTCTCCCGCCGCATCCGCGGCGAGCGCGAGAACTGTTGTGACGATATGGCGGCCTGCGTCACCGGCGACCGCATTCTCTACGCCGATGCCCTTACCACAATGGAAGAGCTCCGCGGCCGGCCGAGCCTGGCGCTCGCGGCAAGCGGCGGCAACCTTCTCGCCCGCATCCGGCGCCTCTGCCGAGGTGAGGGGGAAGGCACATCCCGAACCGCATGGCTACCGTCGCTGCTCGCGCTGGGAACGCTGGCCGCTCTGCTTCTCGCGGGAAGAGGAATGCTGGCGGACGCTGTGGCCGAGGAGAAAGGCGCCGAGGCGTCGACGGCGTCGGAGGCAGACAATCCGCTGGGCCTTGAGGCGTCCGTCCTTCGAAAGCTGTTCATCACGGGCAAGACCTTGCGGGAAGCCGCTGTGGAGTGTGAGCGTTTTCGCGACAAGCATGGGCGCTGGCCCACCAGCACCGAGCAACTGCACGAGGGCGAGCCAAGCGAACCTCGCCGCGACCCGTTCCACGACGGCCCATACCACCTGACCATCCACGACGACGGCGCTTCCGCGGTTCGCATCTGGAGCGTAGGACCGGACGGCGACTGGGACGGCGGCCGGCCGATAGACAGCGCGCAGGCAGGTTTGGACGGCGACATCGCTATCGAGGTGTCAGCCGCAACAGAGCTGCGCTGGCTGGCGGACGAGGCAATGCAATTCTACCTGGAAGGACGCCGGTTGGCGCACTACCTGGCATCGCTCCAGCCCCCCGCCGCTCCGCCCACGTTCCCGGAGGAGGACGCGAAGTATGCGTGGGGCGATGTCGTAAACGGCCTGCAGGCCGCGCTCGAGTTCGTGCCCGAGCGGGACAGCTACCCGCTCGGCGAAGCGCTCGAGATCCAATTCCGGATCCGTAATGCCGGCCGCCGCACGCTCAAGATCGCGGGCGACACGTGGCGCCAGGGCGATGCGTTGACCGTGACGGACGCGAACGGCAAGAGTGTGACGGTGCGAAGTTGCTGGTATAGCGGCTGGTCCGAGTCCAAACGCGAAACCCTCAAACCAGGCCAGACCGCCGTATTCAAAACCTCGGGGCTGGCGTTCGTTGCCCCGGACGATGACGATCGCCCCGGCCACCCGGTCGGCAAGTGGGTGGAATGCAGGCCGGGACACTACACACTTCAGTTCCGACTCGACTTCCCCGACCTGGGCGGCACCGAACTCGACATCCCGCAACCGGAAGACTGGCAGGGCAGGCTGGCCACCGGCAAACGGGTGGTGCGCGTATCCGCGGCGAAGTCGTCTGAGAAGGTCTATGTGCTCGAAGCCGCAACGGTCGAGGCGCCGGCGGGAACGTTGGAGGTTCTCGGCATGCCTCCCGATGTCAGGCCGGGGCTGCCGTCCGCGGGACCGGCAGCGGGACTGGGCCGGGCCTTGCTCGGTCTTGACGGAGACAAACTCCTCTCGTCCGAAAACGCAAAGGTAAGCGACAAGACAAGGGGGGCGGAGAGCAGCATAGCCGGCGGCCACGCGAAAACGGGAACCGTTGAGCCGGACACCGCCATTGAGGACATAAGGGTGAACCGCGGATGGAACGTCGGCGACCTGCTCGCGCGCGTGGCGAAACAGGCGGGATTGGAGCTGCGCACGGCAGGCGGCGGACTGTTGGACACCCGGACGGGGAAGCCCCTGGAATGCGCGGCGCCCATGCGGTTCACGCAAGCACGCGCCCGCGACGTGCTTGCCTGGATACTTCATGCGGCACGCCTTTCCGCCACGGTATCCGGCGGGGTGATAGACGTGCGGTTGTCCGACGGCGAGAGACACGTTCCCGAGGACCTCGTCATACGCCCGGAAGCAGCCGGGAACGACGACTTCCTGCCCGCGGAGTCACGGACCAGAACAGTCAGCCTCCAACAGTTGGGACCGTGGGATCCGGCCCAGCTTCTCGAGTTTCTGTGTCACTTCGCCCGCGTGCCCCGTTTCGTGATTGCGGCCGACGTAAGAGGCGGCAAAAGCCGAGAGGTCACAATCCAATTCAGCCATACGCCCTTTCCTGAGGCGTTCGAGGAAGCGTTGACGGCCACCGGCTGCGAGCTGCTGGTCGACCGGGATACCGTGTTCATACGGCGGATTCCGGAAGGAGCGGTCGAGCGGGAGGACGAGGGAAACGGGGTCCAACTGGTTATCGAAAAAGACGGGAAGGTGTTCCTGAAGGGCCAACCGGTCACAGCGGCCGAGATCGCCAAGCTTGGAGCGACCGAGGGGCTGGCGGTCGACACTCCCGTGCTCATACGCGCTCATCGTGAGACGCGCCATTCACATGTTATGGCAGTGCTGAACGCCTGTCGGGAAGCCGGCTTCCAGAACATCGGTTTTCAAGTGACTTCCGGGGAAGAACCGCCCTCGTCCATGCAGGACACCACGTCACCGAAACCGCGGGACGTATCGAACGCGGTCAGCAGTCTGTCGGCGTCTCTGGAGTACGACCTGTCCCTGACGGGCGATTGTCGCGGCCACTTCCTGGAGATCGAACGCATCGCGCGGCTGTCAAAGGCGGAACAGGCCGGACACCTGGAGCGTCTTTACTCCGAGCTGGCGCCGCGGTACATGACCGAGTTGGTCACCGGGATTATCAGTTACTTCCCGCGCAACATCCTCAAGCATGACGACACAAGGCGCTTCGGCGGGACCCCGGAACTGTGGACGCGGCAGCTCGCGGAGGCGGCTGGCGAGCTGTCCCCCGAAGAGGTCGCGGACAAACTCGACACCGGGCACTGGCTGAACATTGCCGCCCAGCTCCGCGCGCTCCAGGTCTTCGACAACCACGGGAAAGCCCTTGAGGCCATGATCGGGACAGACCTGGCTTCACGAAAGGAATCCCGGGTCGCACGGGCCGCCCGCACGGTTTCCACGCTGAAGCTCCATGACTTCGCGGACGAGCTGCTGGCCCTGCTGCTGGCAAACGAAAAGGGCTCGGAGGCGGCCTACCAGGCCCTCGTGTTCATGCGCGATCCGGGTGTCGCCAGACCTCTGCTGGAAGAGGTAGAGAAGAACCCCGACGTGCTTGTTCGCTGCGCCGGTCTGCTCCAGGTCCCGTATTACCGCAAACCGGCCGAGCCGATACTGCTGAAGTTGCTTGGATCACCCGACAAGGAATTGCGTTATGGCGCCATTCGCGCGGTCTACGAATGTCGGGACCCCAGGCTGGCCGCATGGGTCGCGCGGTTTGCCGGCGACGACGAACCCCGTTTCCGTGTCGCCGCGGCCTACATGACAAGGAACCTGCCGAATGACGCCTTTAAGACCGTTCGCGAGCAACTTCTGCCCCTGCTTGGCGACGAAGACGAGGTCGTGCGACTCGAGGCCCTGTTGAGTTTCGCCCACCAGAAGGATCTCGTCACCGGCCCGATCATTCTCGAGCTGCTCCGGCAGGACCGGCTCGACGAAGCCGTCAAATTCAAGGCGATGCAATCGCTCAGCGCGCTGACCGGGAAGACGTTCGGCTACGACATGCACAACTGGGTACCTGCCGGGAAGGGCAACCGCGAAGCGATTCGAAAGATCGAGGCGTGGTTGAAAGAGGCAGGGGAGAGGGAGAGGATCGAGGATTACGAGCAAGATTAGTGACTCACCCTCCCAAAGCTGTCGAAAAAAACAAGAAAAACCGG
>CAZKRK010000509.1:0-5025 GCA_964555035.1 uncultured Victivallales bacterium
CGCGCACGGGCATTACCAATTGGCTCCCGGGTGACTTCTACAAGAACACGCCCCTCGCCTGCAAAGAGACGAGACAGCAGATGGAGCTGGAGGAGTTCACCCTTGCGGAAGCGCTGAAGGCCGAGGGCTACCAGACCGCCTTTGTCGGCAAATGGCACCTGGGCAAGGAACCCTACTACCCGCGGCACCAGGGGTTTGATGTTAACGTGGCCGGCAATCACTGGGGACATCCCAGGAAGGGGTTCTTCAGTCCGTATCATATGGAACACCTGGAAGACGGGCCCAAGGGCGAATACTTGACCGATCGACTGACTACGGAAGCCATCCGCGTCATGGACGACTTCTCCGGAAAGGATAAGCCGTGGCTGATGTATATGAGCTACTACACGGTGCATTGCCCCTTCCATGCCAAGGCGGAGAAGACCAGGAAGTACGCGGAGAAAGCCCGCAAGGCGGGTGCCGAGAAGTTCAATGCCGCCTATGCCGGAATGGTCGAGTCGCTCGATGAGAACGTCGGGCGTCTGCTTCAATGGCTGGACGAAAAGGGGCTTCGGGAGAGTACGATCATTGTCTTCACCTCCGACAACGGCGGGTTCCATGTCGCCACGCATCGGCGGCCCCTGCGCGGGTACAAGGGAGAGTTGTACGACGGCGGTATCCGCGTGCCCTGGATTGTGCAGTGGCCGGGTGTCACCAAACCCGGCTCCGTCTGCAACAAGCCGGTCATCAGCACTGATTTCTATCCGACACTCCTGGCGATGACCGGCCAGCCCCTGCGCTCCGAACAACACGTGGACGGCGTGAGTTTCGTTCCGCTGCTGAGAGGCGATGCCGGTTTCGATCGCGGCCCGATGATCTGGCACTATCCGCACTACCTGCCGCGTCACTCCGCCGTACCGGGCAGCGCGATCCGAGTCGGGGATTGGAAGTTCCTGCAGTACTACGAAGACGGACGCCAGGAACTCTACAACCTGAAGGACGACATCGGGGAGTCTGACGACCTGGCCAAACGCATGCCGGAACGGGCGGCGGAGATGAAGGCGCAACTGGATGCGATGCTGAAAGACCACGGCGCGAAGATCCCGGCACGCCCGCCCAACATCGTCCTCTTTCTCGTCGACGACATGGGGCTGATGGACACCTCCGTGCCGATGCTGACCGATGAAAACGGCGGACCTAAACGCCATCCGCTCAACGACTGGTACCGCACGCCGGGCAATGGCCATTCACGCCTCGGCGGAAGACGGCCGACAGTGCGAAACCCTCCTCCCCTGAAACTCTTGACTATTATGCGCGCCGGTATTATGTTGTAGCGCATAATACAGAAACGGGTGCGACGATGAAGTTCATTGACCGAGTCGAAGAGATGGCCAGGTTGGAGCGGGTCGTGGCGGCAGAACAGGCGGCGCTTGTTGTCGTCTGGGGCCGGCGACGACTCGGCAAGAGCCGACTCCTTACGGAATGGTGCCACAGACATGGCGGCGCGTACTGGGTTGCGGACGAGTCTGCCGCAGCCATTCAACGTCAGTACCTTTCGGAGGAGATGGACAGTGTGTTTCCAGGCTTCTCGTCGGTCGTCTACCCGGATTGGTCTGCGCTCTTGACCCGACTATCCTCTGAGGCAGGCCAGCGAGGCTGGCGTGGTCCCCTGGTTCTGGATGAGTTTCCCTACCTGGTTGCTGTTGCGCCGGAGCTCCCCAGCATCCTGCAACGCTGGGTTGATCGCGAGAAGCGGACAGGCGGGATCGTGCTGGCTCTCTCGGGGTCAAGTCAACGCATGATGATGAATCATGTCCTGAACGCTGGTGCGCCACTCTACGGACGGGCGGATGAGATTCTGAAGCTCAACCCGTTGCAGCCGGGCCATATCCGTGATGCGGTTCCCAGGTTGACCCCGCAGGCAACCCTTGACTTCTACACCAGCTGGGGAGGGGTCCCTCGCTACTGGGAGTTGGCGCAGCGATTCGGGGACGAAAACGTAGCCGCTATTGATGAGCTGGTGCTCTCGCCTCTCGGGGTTCTGCATGATGAGATCGACAGGCTTCTCCGCCAGGAGATGCCGTCAGCCATCCCGTTGCGTCCTATCCTTGACGCCATAGGTCTCGGCGCGCACCGGTCTTCCGAGATAGCCGGTCGACTACAGACGGCCGCAACATCGATCACCCGCAGCCTGCAGCAGTTGCGGAGCCTCGGTTATGTCCGGCGTGAGGTGCCTTTCGGGGTCAATGAGAAACGCAGCAAGAAAGCGGTGTACAAGCTTGCCGATCCCTTCCTGCGGCTATGGTTTCGGGTTGTTGCATCTCATCGGGGGGGGCTGCAGTCGGCGTCCAAGGCGGGGCGTCGAAAGTTGCTGAGAGACGTGCGGCCTCAACTCCGAGCGGAGGCGTGGGAAGAGCTCTGCCGTGAATCAGTCCCTTTCCTGGGCCTCTTCAATCGCGACTGGCGCCGGGCCGGACGCCTTTGGGCCGATCATGAATGGGACCTCGTATCGACTTCCCTGGAAGGGGAAGTGTTGCTGCTCGGCGAATGCAAGAGCCTGCTTCGCCCTGCTCGTTCGGCAGACATCAACAAGATCGTCGAACAGTTGATGAGCAAAGGGGCGCCCCCTCTCAAGAATGCCGCGAAAATGCACACAGAACACCTTGTGTTCGTCCCCGAAGTAAAGCGCCCATTGCCCCCCTTGCCGCACAATGTACATGTGCTCGATGGCGACCAGGTCTTCTCTTCGCTGGTCAAGAAGACCTGAGCCGATGGGTGGGACCTTAGCCGTCCGACAAACAAAGACGAGATGCAACATGAGAAAAGGCAGATGGCATTCGGTCAGTGCAATAGCGGTACTTCTCGCTGGTCTCTTCTGCTGCCAAGCTGCAACGGGCGAGACAAAGGGGGCGGGATTGGGGAAGATTGAGGCAGGGAAGCCGCGCTATGTGCGCAAGGACCACGAAGCTTGGAAGTCAAAGGGACGGATCGTGGGAATCGCCAGGGAAACCCCTGAATTCAAGGTGAGAATCCTCGACACGTCGAAGCAGGAGGTCAAGACGACCACTGCCGAAAAACTCAACGACTGGTACCGGACGCCGGGCATGGAACGACTCGCCGCGCAGGGCCTGCCTGACGATTGCGGGGCTATATGCGCCAAGCCTGCGCGATAAGCACGTCCGACATGGGATAGTGCTTCTTGTTAAGGGAGAAGATCTTCCCGCCGGTGCGCTTTGCGCTGGCTGCCAGGAATGCGTCGTTCACATCAATGCCATGACTGGGATTCCATTGCCGAAACAAAGCGCCGGCCTCATCGACAAGTGCTTGATCCACGGGTTCTGTTCGAAACTGAGAGAGGAACTCCATCGTCATTTCTCTCTCATGCTCACGCATGAAGAACACGACTTCCGCGCGCTGCATGGCCCCCGTCCATAGTTCGTACTCCCCCCCGTCGCGCAGGCGACGCAGGAAATTGCGGGCCTTCTTCTCGCCGCGAAGATGCCAGATAAGCACATCGGAGTCGATGAACGCTCTCATTTGTGGCGCCTCGTCATGGCGTCCGAAAAGGCCCGCCTGACGCGACGCACCGTCTCCCGGGGCGCCTCGTTGCGACTCCATGCTCCGCACGTCAGGTCGAAGACGTCCAGCCCTTGTTCTTCCTCTATCTTCTCCGCGAACAGCCTGATGGCGCCTTCGATAATGCTCTTCTTCGTCGTATGCAGCTCTCTGGCAAGAGCCCCTATCTTGGTCACCACCGACTCATCGACGCGTGCCGACAACACCTTATCCATAGATCACCTCAATGCTTACGTATGCATGATGACGTAAGTACGTGCCGTTGTCAAGACCTTCCGCGGAATCCAGTTGAACTCGGGCGCATCTGCGATTCGTCGAGCTCGGCGAAAGCAACGGCGTGTTGCCCACAATCCCCACTCTTGGCAATGGCGGATATGGGCATTGCCTGGCCTTGCTGCAAATATCAACCGTTATTGACGCTTGCTAATGCCGTGCGATAGAGTTACGGCATGGTTCTGGAAAGAGCCGGGCGATCAGGACGAGTACTGTGAAGAGAATCGGAACAGCGGCCGCGATAACAGGAATAGGACGGATGATGAGCAAAACGAAACAGCTGGTATTGAGCGCCGTGTTGGTGCCGTCTTTGGCGATAGCGGTCGAGCAGAACACGGTCTTCGAGACGTCGTTTGAGTCGTCGAAGCACTACGAGAATCCGTTTACGGACCTCGAAGTCGACGTCCTGTTCAGTAACGGGAAGCAGGAATGGAAGGTGCCGGCGTTCTGGGACGGTGGGCAGACCTGGAAGGTCCGCTTTGCCGCACCGGAAATCGGCGAGTACACCTATCGGGCGGTCGCGACCGACAGATCCAACAAGGGGTTGAACACCGAGAAGAAGACGCTGACGGTCACTGAATACACCGGCGACAACCCGCTCTACAAGCGCGGTAAGCTTCGTGTGACCGAGGATCGCCGCTGCTTCGGGTTCTCCGACGGCACGCCGTTCCTCTGGCTCGGAGACACCTGGTGGAAGGGGCTCTGCAAGCGGATTTCCTGGGAGGGTTTCCAGGAGCTGACCGCTGACCGCAAAGAGAAGGGCTTCTCGGTCATTCATATTGTCTGTGGAACCTATCCGGACGAACCGGGTCTGCTGAAGCCGAGCTGGGAGAATGAGGGCGGGATGCCCTACCTCAAGCAGGACTTCAGCGTGGTGAACCCGGAGTACTTCCGGTACGCGGATCGCCGCATCGCACACCTGGTCGATAACGGGCTGACACCGGCGATTGTCGGTGGCTGGGGCCGCGCGGTGAACTTCAGTCCTGTGGGACTTCCCGGCTACAAACGCCATTACCGTAACCTCATTGCGCGTTATGGGGCATTTCCGGTGATATGGATTCTGGGCGGTGAGACGGACAAAAAACAGGGGGCATGGCATCACGGTACAGAATATCGAGCCGGGGTCATGGTCCGCCTTCTACTTCGACCCGGTGTCCGGACGACGCTATGACCTTGGCGTACACACCCTGTCCGGCA
>CAZKRK010000510.1:0-5023 GCA_964555035.1 uncultured Victivallales bacterium
CTCTCCCCTCGGGGGAGAGGTCGCCGCAGCGTAGCGGAGGCGGGTGAGGGGCCGGCCTTTGGCTCGTGGACATGACGCGGGTGTGTTATTGAGCACTGTCGGCCGACTGTAGTTCCTTGAGGCTTTTCAGGATCGACTCGTACTGTTTGACGACGTCCACGAGCGTAGCGTGATCCAATTCCCGCTTGACCCCGACCATGACGCTGATCTTCGAGAATGCCCTTTGGGCGTCGACGAGTGGCTTCGGAATGAGCGAACCCGCATTGGTGGCTTCCAGTTTTGTAATCAGGGCCGAGATCTTTTCTTTCAGTTCCTTGCTACGCCCCATCGTCGCGCGACGCCTTTCTCGCGCCTTTGTGCATATGGTTCTGCTCAAGCGTGCTTCGATGGTGAGAGACTTGTGTCGAATGTCTCGCGCGTCGGGGGGATTGCCGCTCGCTGCGGACTCAGACACCGTCTTCCACTCCTGCTTGCACGCCTCAAGGTCGGTCGGGCAGAACAACTGCGCACCGGCTTCCTCTGCCTGCGCAAGCGCGTTCTCATACCCGCGCGTGCAGTCCTTAAGGGCCGTGGCCGCGTCCCATTGACGAATCTCCAACGGCGTGAAAAGCGCATCAGTCTCCATGTTCGCCATCTCTGTCCCCGTCAACCCGTTTGTGGATGCGGTGACAACAAGCCTCAGCCGGTCGCGAGGATGGAGTTCCCGCCGCCATGGGGAGAGGTCGAGCGCACACTTCCCGTCTCCATCGGTAGTTGCCTGGATTTCCGGCAGTTTCAGGTCCCTGCACTTGAGCAAGACCGGCTGTCGCGTGAGAGCATTCGTATGCGACGTCTCGGCCTTGAATTCCAGGCCGACCTTTTCGTCGAGTATCGTTCGGCGGGTACTCTCCTTGCCCTGCCAGTCGACGAGTTCTTCGATTCTCACCTTTCTGGTGACCGTATCGTTAAACTCGTGATTGCGGAAACGGGCCTCAACGTACACGTGCAGCTTACGATTCGACGGGGTGGGGAGTGCGGTGACTTCCAGGTAGATCTTGTCGGGTGGCAGGGGTCTGACGACCACGCGCCGGGGTACTTTCTCCGTCACTATGCGCGAGTCACGGATGCTTGTGCAGCTGTTCAGAATCAGACAGGTGATGAGGGCAAACGCGACTCGATGCCATGTCCGCCGCAGGTTCTCGCACCGTTGTTGTGGTGAGTGGTGTGTCACAGTTTATTCCTTCACATGTTCCCGATAGACAAGCGGAAGTATAGGGGAGCAGGCACGGCGGTCTCAAGCGGATTCTCAAGGTGCATCCAGTCCGGGGTGCAAACGAAGGAAGTTGGTGGGATCCCCGACGCCTTGACGCTCCGGTCTGTTTCTCGTACTTTCCCCGTCAGAAAGCGAGGCCAACTGCATGACACCCGAAGATTTCTGGAAGCTCATGGCCGATCCGGAATACAAACCGCGATACACCAAGTGAGAGAGCTTGTCGTCAAGGGGGTCGCACTGGTTGCCGTCGCCCTGTCTGTCGCGTCTGCGTTTGCCCGGGACGGCAAGACGTCCCGCCCGAACATCCTGTGGATTACCTGCGAGGACATCAGTCCGAATGTTGGTTGCTACGGTGACAGGTACGCGCGCACGCCGCGCCTGGACCGGTTCGCGGCCGAGGGTGTGCGCTACAGCAATGCCTACGCCACGGCGCCCGTGTGCTCGCCGGCGCGGTCGTGCATCATCACGGGTGTGCACGCGGAGTCCCTGGGGACGCAGCACCTCCGCAACATCACTCGCAAGCCGGCAAGCATCCGTTGCTTCACCGAGTATCTGCGCGAGGCCGGGTACTACACGACAAACAACTCCAAACAGGACTACCAGTTTGCCACCCCCGCGGGCGCCTGGAACGCATCGAGCGGCAAAGCCCACTGGCGCGCGCGCCCGGCGGGCAGACCGTTCTTCAGCGTTTTCAACCTGACGATGACGCATCAGAGCCAGACACGCTATCCCGGGGACAAGTTGCGCAAGGTGAACGGCGAGCTCCCCCCGGACATGCGTCATGACCCCGGCGACGCTCCCGTGCCCCCGTACTACCCGGACACGCCGCGAGTGCGCGAGAACCTCGCCGCCTACCACACGCAGATCACCTTGATGGACCGTGCGGTTGGCAGACACCTGGACCAGCTCGCCGAAGACGGTCTTGCGGACGACACGATCGTGTTCTTCTTTTCCGACCACGGCGGCGGTATTCCCCGTCACAAGCGTTGGCTGCATCGAAGCGGAACGCACGTGCCGTTCATCATACGTTGCCCTGAGAAGTATCGTCACCTCGTTCCGGGTGCGCCGGGCAGCGTGGACAATCGGCTTGTGAGTTTTGCCGACCTGGCGCCCACAATACTCAGCCTGGTGGGCCTGCCTCTCCCGGGCTATCTCCAGGGCCGGGCCTTTCTCGGCGGGGCCGCCCGGGAACCTCGAAAGTACGTGTTTGCCTCGCGGGACAGGGTCGACGAGGTGATTCTCTGGAGTCGGACCGTCCTGAGTGACCGCTACCAGTACATCCGCAACTTCCATCCGCACCGTTCACGAATGCCGCTGAGCAACTACTCGGAACGGACGCCTATTCGCCAGGAAGTGCGCAGGCTTTCCGCGGCCGGCGCTTTGTCGGTAGAGAACGACTGGCTGGCCCGAACGACCACCCCGGCGGAAGAGCTGTACGACCTGTCGGCCGACCCGCACGAGATGGTCAACCTGGCTGCGTCCGCGGAACATCGCGACGTTCTGACGGAGCTGCGCCGGGCGCTCTACGCGCACATGCAGGAGGTCCGCGACACGGGACTTTTCACCGAAAGCGAGATGCGCACCCGAATGCCCAACACGCCGTACGAAGGGATGCGGCGCTTCAAGGATGCGGAGCTCTCGGCCATTCTCGACACCGCCCAGCGCGTGGGCATGGGAATCGAGCATCGGGGCGAGCTGATCAGGCGGTTGGGGCATCCTGAGAACGCCGTGCGCTACTGGGCCGCGGTGGGGCTGCTGGTGTTGGGAGATGACGCGGCTCCGGCAGAGATCGCACTGACGCAGACTCTTGAGGACTCATCGCCGAGCGTACGGATTGCCGCTGCCGAGGCCCTCTGCCGCCTGGGGCGCGAGGAGGTCGCACTTCCCGTGCTGACCAGGGAGCTTGACACTTCGGACGACACCCTGGCCGTGGAGACGACGACCGCCCTTCTTGCCGTCGGCGAGAAAGCCAAGCCGGCCGTAGACGCCCTGCGCGCCGTGTTGCGCCGCAAGTCGAGATACGCTTCGAGCAATGTCCGCCACATCCTGGCCGGATTGGGTCTGCAGGAACGCACGGCGCAGGCTGTCTCCGGCCCCGCCGCTTCACGCCCTGCGGGCGCCATTGACGGCATCGCGTTCGGCAACGGCTCCGGCATACAGCCCGGGCGTTGCACCGAAGGGGGGCAGTGCATCGGCTGGATCGACAATGGCGATTGGGCTGAATACGAGATCGACGTCAAGGCGCAGGGGCGGCACAAGCTGGACTTCCGCGTCGCCAGCCAACACTCCAAGGGCGGGACGATTCACTTGGTCCTCAATGGAAAGCGCATTGCCGCCGTGGATGTGCCCAACACGGGCAGCTGGCAGAAGTGGACAACTGTCAGCGTCGATGCCAGATTCCCCAAAGCCGGACGTCAGACCCTGCGGCTGTCCTTTGCCGGTGGGGAGGGCTGCCTGCTCAACGTCAGTTGGTTTAAACTGGTGCACGTGCAGTAGAAGTGTTCACTTCTGCTTTGCGGCCCCTGCCTGTGCGAAAGGCACGTCCATTCTGGATTCCGTGACAAAACCATGACAACGGGGTGCGATGCTATCCGGCGAATTTGGGGAAGATACCAACGAAAGAGGGGCATTCATGCAGATGCCGAAATTGCGCATTGGGGATTTGACCATAGACGTACCCATCGTTCAGGGCGGGATGGGCGTCCGCGTATCCAGAGCGGGGCTCGCCGGTGCCGTATCCGAGGCTGGTGGGCTGGGCTGCATCGCCAGCGTCGGACTCGGCGATACGACAGCCGCCAGAGCCGAGTACGAGGAGACGTCGCGCCTGGCGTTGCTGAGTGAGCTTCGCAAGGTGAAGGAGCGGGGTCTGCCGGTTGGTGTGAACGTTATGGTTGCGTTGTCCAACTATCGCAGCCTGGTAGAGGCGTGCGTCGAAGGTGGCGCCGACGTCATCTTCTCCGGGGCCGGCCTGCCGGTACGTCTGGCGGACTACGTCCAAACCCGTGCCGTGAAGCTGGTGCCGATTGTCTCTTCGGGGAGAGCGGCTGCGCTGATCTGCAAGACCTGGTGGAAGAGAGCCCGGCGACTCCCGGACGCGATCGTGGTGGAGGGCCCCATGGCCGGCGGCCACCTGGGCTTCAGTTACGATGCACTTGCCGACGGGACCGCGGCTTCACTGGACGAACTCGTCCTGGAAGTCCGTAACGTCACGGAGGGTTTCGAAGCGGACCACGGGGCGGCCATTCCCGTCATCGCCGCCGGCGGCGTCTATACCGGACAGGACATTGCTCGCCTCATCAACCTGGGCGCGGCGGCCGTGCAGATGGGAACGCGATTCGTGGGTACGCATGAATGCGACGCGTCCACAGCGTATAAACAAGCGTTTCTCGAAGCGACGCCGGAAGACGTGATCCTCGTCAAATCGCCGGTAGGTCTTCCGGCGCGCGTTGTCAAAAACGCGTTTGTCGAGAGAAGTCTGAACGGGGAGAAACAGCGTTTCTCCTGCCCGTACCGGTGCTTGTTGTCGTGCGATGCGGCCAAGGCCAACTACTGCATCGCCAATGCACTGGTCAGTTCGGCAGCCGGCTTCATGGATGATGGATTCGCGATGTGCGGTTCGAACGCCTATCGGGTCAATGAGATTGTGAGCGTCGGCAGTCTGATGCAAGAGCTGGTTGAGGGTGCCGTATTGGGTAATCGGTAACCGCAATAGGTAATTACAAGGCGGGCCGGGGCCCACAACCCAAGTTGCCCGGCCCTTCGCGGTTCCGT
>CAZKRK010000511.1:0-4991 GCA_964555035.1 uncultured Victivallales bacterium
ATCGGCGCGGAGTGGCGTGGTCCGGTTGGAGCGCGCTACGCGCCGACACTCGCAAAGCGGCCCATGACCTTTCGATACAGTCCCGTGAGTGGCGCGCTCCCACCTCTCCCCTCGGGGGGAGAGGTCGCCGCAGCGCAGCGGAGGCGGGTGAGGGGCAGGCTCGCGGTGTGTCTACCCATGACCCCTGTACTATGAAGACCATCTCAAGCAACAACCAGAAGGTGTCAAACGGAAATCAGGACGTGACAATGTGTGTGGGAGAGAGAAGGGTCGAAAGATCGGTTGGTCGAAAAATGTATCTGTTGCATCCGGCATTTTTCGACCCTAACCACACTCGGCACGGGCCGCGGAGCATACGCCCTGTCATCGTCCCGAGGACGCCTCGGGCCTTCCACATCCTACTTGAACTTGGGGAGAAACCTGATATAGTAACGATCCAATCATCTTAGTATTCCCAAGGTATGACGACCTCACTTCACGAACGCGAGGAGATGTGAGCAGGACACCAGGTTCCGAGATCGAAGAGGGGCTTTCCCCTTCCGCCGGCAGGCTGGATATCGGCATCCTTGTGGTCGAAGACGACGAGGATGATCTTCTATTGTTGCGGGAGTACCTCGGTCAGGGGCGCTGGAGCAACTCCCGTCTTCACGTTGCCTCGACGCTTGGAGAGGGGATAGACGAACTGTCCGGCCATTCCGTCGATCTCATTCTGCTGGATCTCAATCTCCCGGATTCGGCCGGTCTTGACACGCTGGCGGCTATCCTGAAGCAGACTGACGGCGACCAAACCCGTTCCCCTGTTCCCGTGATCGTGCTGACCGGGTTGGAAGACGACGATGCGGGGCGCCAGGCCGTGAGGGAAGGGGCGCAGGATTTCATCTGCAAGCAGTCGCTCACGGCGGCCGTGCTCGCCCGCGCCATCGAGTACGGACTCGAACGCGCCGCCAATGCCCGCGCTCTGGATGCGAGCCGTCGGAGCTTCCGCAATCTGGTTGACGTCAACCTGGACGCGATCCTCGTCCTCGATGCGGCCGACGTCGTGAGGTATGCGAATCCCGCCGCCACCAGGCTGTTCCTTCGGGAAGAGAACGAGCTCGTGGGGCAGGTTTGTCCCGTTTCGCTCGAGAGCACAGCCCAGCCGGAGACAACCATAGCGGTCGGCGAAGGCGAAGAGCGGATTGCGCAGATTCGTGTCGCCGAAACCGTGTGGGAGGGCGAACCGTCACGCCTGCTCACCCTTAGGGACATTACGGAACGCGTCCGCCTGGAAGAGCAATACCGTCACGCCCAGAAGATGGAAGCCGTGGGCCAGCTCGCGGGGGGCATCGCTCACGATTTCAACAACGTGCTGATGGTAATACTCGGCTTCAGCCAGGTCGTGCTGGACGAGCTGCCCGAAGACAGCGAGCAACGCAAGAACATCACCGAGGTACTGCTCGCCTGCGAACACGCGCGCGGTCTGGTACGCCAGCTCCTGGCCTTCAGCCGTCGCCAGGTTCTCAACATCAAGGCATTTGACCCGAATGCCGCGATTCTCGAGGTGGACGCCCTGCTGCGTCGAACCCTGAGCGGGCATGTCGAATTGAGCGTCACCACGGCTGAAGGCATCGGCTCCGTGCGCGCAGACCCTGACATGCTCAAACAGGCCATCGCCAACCTCGTCATCAATGCGCGCGACGCGATGCCCGCGGGAGGAAGGATCACCATCGGCACGGAAGGGGTCGAACTGACGGCGGATGACGTCCTGTTCCGCACCGGTCTTCAACCGGGACCGCACATCCTGATCAGTGTGCGCGACACGGGACACGGCATACCGGAAGACATCCGCGCCCGCGTGTTCGATCCTTTCTTCACGACCAAGGAGAGAGGCAAGGGGTCGGGCCTTGGCCTGGCGATGGTATACAGCGCCGTAGTGAGGCTCGGGGGACACGTGGAGGTCGAGAGCGAGGAAGGCGTGGGCACTGAAGTGAAGATCTTGCTCCCCCTTCAGACCACGGCGCCGGTTTCCGGGAGTGCGACCGAGACGGAAGAGGAGAGCGAAGAGGCGGTTTCGCCCGGCACGGAGACTATTCTGCTCGCCGAGGACGATCACGGTGTGCGGCGGCTCACGCAACGCCTGTTGACGAAACAGGGCTACACCGTCCTGGAGGCACAGGACGGCACGGAAGCTATGCGCGTTGCCGAAGAAAACGATTACGCTTTTGACCTGCTGCTGACGGACGTCGTGATGCCTCACATGGGCGGGCCGGAATTGGCGCGACGCCTGGCCAAGCGGAAGTCAGGCCTGAGAGTCCTGTTCATGTCCGGCTTCACCGACGGTCTGGTACCTCCGGAAGACCTGGAGCACAGGCACGTGTCCTTCCTCCCGAAACCGGCTGACCCCGGAGACCTGGAGCGGGCGATTCGCGAATTGCTGGATAACGACGTGTGCTAATTTGATTGAGCCGTCTTGCTTCACCGTGCTAATCCTTTTCGGTCATGAGTACGCGGAAGCATGTCTTCATTCACTGCCCCGAGCTGAACGAGGGCGGTTACCCTTCGCAATGCCCGTTCGACACCTCGCGCGCGGGCAGAACGCGCGACAAGGTCCAATCCATGGGGCTGCTTGCGGGCGCCGACCGCGAGGAAGTCCCTCCGCTCGTGTTGGAGCGTCCTGAATTGGAGTGGTTTCACGGGGGCGCATACCTGGACGCCCTGATCGCGGCCCAGGCGGGACACCACGATACCGCCGCCCTGCATATGGGGTTGGGTACGCCCGACTGCCCCCTTTTTGCGGGCATGTACGACTATGTGCGTCTTGCCGGGGGGGGTACTCTTACCGCGGCGCGACTGATCGTCGACGGGAAGGCGCACATCGCGTTCAACCCTTCCGGGGGCTTTCACCATGCCGGGCCCGCACATGCCGCCGGGTTCTGCTACGTGAATGACATTGTCATCGCCATCACGGCACTGGCGGCAGCCGGCAAACGCGTCCTGTTTCTCGATATCGATGTTCACCACGGCGACGGCGTGCAGAATGCATTCTACGACCGTGCCGATGTGATGACCATCTCTCTGCACGAGAGCGGCAAGACGCTTTTTCCGGGAACGGGCGCGGAGACGGAAACCGGCGCCGGCGCCGGCGAGGGATATGCGGTAAACCTGCCGCTTCCCGTGGGGACCTGCGACGCCGCCTACCAACAGGTTTTCCGTGAGACGGTCATGCCTCTCATTCGTGCCTACGACCCGGATGTGATTGTGCTCGAGATCGGCATGGACGCGTTGGCCGGCGATCCGTTGGCCCACCTGCGGCTTACGAACAACACCCATGCCGACATCCTCGATCGCGTGGTCGACCTCGGCAAGCCGGTTCTTGCCACGGGTGGCGGCGGTTACAACGTCGAAAACACCGTGCGCGGATGGGCTCTCTGCTGGAGTGTTCTGTGCGGCGAACACGGCCACCATGAGGAGCTCATGATGGGTATGGGAGGCGTGATGCTGGAGAACACCGATTGGGCCGGCGGCCTGCGCGACCGGCCGCTTCCGGCCGACGACAGAGACCGGGGCGTGAGCGATGCGGAGATCGGGCGTGTCACTGCCGCCATTCAGGCCACCGTCTTCCCAATCCACGGGATCGCGCCATGAAACAACAGCTGACGGAATTCCTTGACCGGATCGTTCCCCGTGTCGAGGCGGAGCTGGGTCGCCGGCTCCCCGACTCATCGCTGCAACCGTGCCGGCTCCACGAAGCCATGCGCTACAGCGTTTTCGCGGGGGGAAAACGCCTGCGTCCCGCGCTTTGCATGGCGGCCTGCGGTGCCGTGGGGGGGGACCCGGGCGCGGCGTTGGCCGCCGCGGCCGCGATCGAGTGTTTTCACACCTACACGCTGATCCACGACGATCTGCCGGCGATGGACGACGACGACCTGCGGCGTGGCCGGCCGACGTGCCACATCAAGTTCGGCGAGGCGATCGCCATCCTTGCCGGTGACGCCTTGCAGGCGCACGCCTACGAGGTCCTGGCTTCCCAGGCGCCTCCTGCGCCATTCTCGGCGGCGGCGCTCGTTCACGAGCTCGCTTTGCGGGGCGGCAGCCGCGGCGTCGTCGGGGGCCAGGTGGTCGATATGGAAGCCGAGGGTCTGGAACCGGACGAAACCGTGATGCACTTTGTTCATCTCAACAAGACCGCCGCGCTCATCGCGGCGTCCGTGCGCATCGGCGGAATGCTGGGCGGCGCGGCTGAGGAGCAGCTCGACGCGCTTTCCGCTTTCGGGCGTCTTTCCGGCCTGGCCTTCCAGATGCGGGACGACGTTCTCAACGCGACATCCACTGCCGCCGAGCTGGGCAAGGCCACCGGCAGCGACGCGGCCCGCGGCAAGCTCACGGCCGTAGCCGTGTACGGTCTTGAAGGCGCCTCGCAAAGGGTTGCCGAGATGACCGAGGACGCGAAGAAGACGATTGCCGCATTGCCACGTCCGGAGGTGCTGTGCGCGATCGCCGACTACGTTGCGTCAAGGGCGAAGTGAAGTAGAACCGTTCTCCAGGACGGTTCAGCGGAGCCCGGGCGGGGTGGTGGTTCCCGCGGGGTTCGGAACCGTCCTACCTCCTTCGCCAGGCTCGGAGAACCTTACCTCTGCCCGACCGCACAGAGTCGAGACTCCGTCGCAACCACTTGTTGTCCTGTCGATTACGTTGAATTCTTGCCTTGAGTACGACAACCGCAGGTCGGAAAATGAAAATGACACCTTCGTCCGATTGATGATTAGCGATTTGTGACTTGTGATTTCAGAAATCATCAATCAACCGCGGACCAGCCCTTCACCCGGTTCCGCTACGCTGCGGCGATGGGGCTGTATCAAAAGGTCAGAAGTTCCGTTGCGCTCCAACCGGTCCACGGCACTCCGTTCGCTCCGCTCACTGCGAGCCTGACTACAAACCCAACGCACGCGCTCCCTGCTCGTAGTGAGCCACGCAGCCCGAGACGCAACGCGGATCGGCGCGGAGTGGCGTGG
>CAZKRK010000512.1:0-4976 GCA_964555035.1 uncultured Victivallales bacterium
TCGGGGGAGAGGTCGCCGCAGCGCAGCGGAGGCGGGTGAGGGGCAGGCCCGCGGTAGCCTCGGGACGACGGGGTGGGGATTGATGTTTCCGGGCCAAATTGTCCAAGACAGCCACGCGCCCTGGGGCGGGACTGCCCTCTGTTCGCTCTCCTCGTCTCCCGCGGGGGAGTTGACCTCACAGCGGACGGATGGTATCAGTTGCGCATGGAAGAAAACGTTCTGCTGGCCTTCGGATTGACGGCGTTCGCCGGCCTGGCAACAGGCATCGGGAGCGCTGTTGCGTTCTTCTCAAGGCGCACGAATCGGGCGTTTCTTTCGGCTGCCCTCGGATTCTCGGCCGGCGTGATGATCTACGTGTCGATGGTGGAAATCATCGTCAAGGCACGGGAGAGCCTGATCGGCGCCCTGGGAGAAACGCGTGGAAACTGGTTCGCCGTCATTTCGTTCTTCGGTGGAATGGCGGCGATGATGGTGATCGATCTCCTGATCCCGTCCGTGGAAAACCCGCACGAGCTTCATTCCGTTGAGGAGATGAAGGCGGAGCAACCGCGTGACCGGCGTCTCCTGCGAATGGGAGTCTTCACCGCACTGGCGATCGGGATTCACAATTTCCCGGAGGGTCTGGCCACATTTGCCGGTGCACTCGGCGACCCGGCGCTCGGGGTATCGATTGCGATCGCCATCGCCATCCACAACATACCCGAAGGTGTGTCGGTTTCCGTACCGATCTACTTCGCGACGGGCAGCCGTAAGAAGGCCTTCTGGCTCTCCTTCCTGTCCGGCGTGTCGGAGCCCCTGGGCGCGTTGATCGGCTACACCCTGCTGCGCCCGTTCTTCTCGGACACGACGTTCGGGATCCTCTTCGCCTCCGTGGCGGGGATTATGGTCTATGTCTCTCTCGACGAGCTGCTGCCGGCCGCCCGCGAATACGGCGCCGGCCACGTCGTCATAGGCGGCGTGATGGCCGGCATGGCCGTGATGGCGCTGAGCCTGTTGCTGTTTATGTAGCGGGGAACGAACCCCGAAAGGGGGCCGCGTTCTCGAATTGCGCGATAGCCGATCTGGAGACGGCGGTCCTCCGCCGTTACGAACGGGAGTTGAGCACGAACGGAAACAGACAAGAACGGTGTTTCTCATCTGTTCCACCGAGTGCACTCAAATTCGCTCGCAACGGCGGAGGACCGCCGTCTCCAGAAATCCCTCTGGCCGTCGTCTGGCTACTCCACCACCACCCGGAACCCGGTGTGGTACACGCGCTGCCACTGGGGGTAGCCGAGGCGGTAGGATGAGGTCGAGCGGAAGGGGCGGTCGTGCCAGGAGCCGCCGCGGACCGTCTTCCTGCCCTCGCCGCCGGCGTTGCGGCCGTCATTGTCTTCGTACGGGTAGGGCTTGTAGTCGGAACGCATCCACTCGGCGGCGTTGCCGTGCATGTCGTAGAGACCCCACGGGTTGGGCTCGTAGCTGCCGACCTCGGCCAGGTGTAGAGCGCCATCGTTGGAACGCGGGTCCTTGAGCTCGAAATCGTACTGGGAATTGGGGTTGCTGATCGGCCTCGGATTGACCCCCTTCACGGCCATCTTCTTGACGGTCACGTCGGCGAGGTTGGCGAACGTGGAGAACTCGGTGTCCAGGTTGCCGTAGGAGAGCTGCGTATCCGTCCCGGCGCGACAGGCCCACTCCCACTGCGCTTCCGTGGGCAAGGTCACCTTCTTGCCCGTTTTTGCCGAGAGCCAAGAGCAGAACTCCATCGCCTTCTGCCAGGTCACGCGGATAACCGGGTACTGCATGTCGTTCATGTAGTAGCCGCGGTGCACCTGGTCCTTGTAGTGCATGTCGTAGACGCCATTGAGGTAGTCGGGATCGAACAGGCGGTACTGCTCGAGGGTGACTTCGGTCGTCCCCATATAGAACGGCTTGTCGATCGTGACCCGCGTCACGGGCTGTTCGACCGGCGTCTCGTCGTTGCTGCCCAACGAAAAACTGCCGGCCGGAATGGGCGCCAGCTTCATGACGATACCGTCCCCGAGATCGAAACTCAGCGGCTCCGCGGTGCGGCTCTTCACCTCGGGCGGACGGATTGCCACAACCTCACGCTCGCAGGGCTTCGGCACCACACGCTCGGCCGGCGTCTCGGACTCGGGCAGAGGCTCGAACACCTCGGGGTTGTAGTCGTCGTTCGCATACAGCTTACGCAGCTCCATGCGGCGCTTGAGGATTTGCCGGTTGGCGCCGGCCTCGGTCCACGACCCCTTGAACGGAGCGTTGAGATCGCTCCAGGTGACCAGACGGTCCCAGGACTCCTGATCCAACTTCACGTTGTGGTGTCCCTTCTGGAGCATCTGGTACAGCTCGCCCGTATCGGCGTGAAACTCCATCGGAGCCAGGAGGTGATAGTCGCCCTCCGGTCCGTTGCGGCGTACGTACGGGTGCAGCATCGTGTGCGCAGTGCTGGCTTTCGAGAAATCGGGGATGCCGCATTCGGCGAATTTCTTGCCCGTGTTGCTGCCGGTGCCGACGATACGGTCGGCCACCTTGTAACGGCCCTTTTTGTCGCACCCGTTGGCGTCGAGATCTTTCGTCCCGTCGTGGCACGCCACGCAGTACTTCTCGATCACCGGGTAGACCTCGCGCGTAAAACCGTAGCCGCGCATCGGGCCGTAGAACGGCTTGGGCACACTCGGCTTCCTGACCATGGCGGCGGCGGGCTTCGACGGCGTCGGCATGTTCTGGCTCTCGTGACAGCCGACACAGGTCAGCCGTTCGCCCGGCATGGTGACGGTCCAGCTCCGCATGATCTGGAGCGCCTTGCCCTCCGCGTCGAGCGGCTGGAAGGCGATCGGCGTATTGGCCGGGACCTCGAAACTGACGGAGCCGTCCTTTTCCACCGGCACGGTGCCGATGACCTGCTTGGCGTCCCAGCCGCCCTCCATGCCCATGGAGTAGTGGCCGCCCTTGTGCCGCGGCCCGTACTCGTAGCGGTAGACGCGAAGATTCTTGACCGTGCCGCGCGGAATTCCGGCCAACCCGGGTCCCATGTAGATGTCGTTGATCAGCACGTACGATACCTTGCACTCGGGATCGATGCGGTGCGCGACAACGGGCGGGGCCTTTCTCTTCATGAAGGGGATCGGTTCGTAGTAGCTGCCGCCTCCATCGCGCGCCTTCAGGCACAGCATATTGTCGAACACGTCCAGCAGGTAGACCGATCCGCCGGTCATGGCCAGGAAGTACTTCTCGCTGAGCGGATAGGGGTGGAAGAACATCGGGCTGTAGGAGCGCGCCAGGTTGTCGATCACCAGCGGCTCGACTTTCTTGCCGCGGCCGGTGATGAACTGGATGGCGCCGTCGGCCTCGTGGCGCCCACGCGAAACGTCGAAGAGGCAGAGCGCCCCGCCCTTGGCGTGGCTGTGGTGGCCGGTGATCGTCGCCACGAACATGCCGGTCTTGCCCGGGATCTCGCGCGCGAAGAACATGCTGTTGGGCCAGTAGGAATTGCTGCCGTAGAACGCCTTCTGGTCGGTGCCGTCGGGGTTCATGGTCATGAGCACGCGGCTGTAGTAGTGGGCGGAGTCGGTGTACTCCCAGCGCGTGTACATCACGCGGCCGTTCTCGCGCACCGACGGGTGCCAGCTCGCGTCCTGGTCGAAAGTCAACCGCCGGACGCTCTTGCCGTTGCCGTCCATGATGTAGAGGTTCGCCACGTAGGAACCGCCACCGACGCAGGGGACGCCTTCGTAGGCGGCCGTGGAAGCGAAAATGACGTGCCCGTCGGGCAGGTAGCAGGCATCGTAGCAGTCAACGTCCCAACCCATGTCCGGCGTCACCTGCCGCGGCGCGCCGCGCATCTTCGCCGTCTTGGGATCGAGCTCCATCTCGAACACGGCATAACCCTTGCCGGCCCTGGTGTCGGGAACGGGGGTCAGCTTGTCGGGGTCGACGTGGGACGCGAAGAGTATGCGGTCCCCGTCCCAGTGAAGGTCGACATCGCCCACGAACTTGCCCGGATTCGGTTTGTAGACCGTCGTGATCTTGCCGTCGCAGATCGGTGACATGAGAATGAGCTCGTCGTCGTAGTTTGGCATCACCGCGCCGCTCTTCATCTTCGCCACGGCTTCCTGGTACTCGGGCAGGTTCTTTGCCGCCTCTTTCAAGGCCTTCTCGGCCTCATCCCGCTTGACCTTGGCCTCCTTGAGGACTGGGTCGTCATTGAGCATCGCCGCCCGCTTCTTGCGATTCCTCTCCTTGCGATAGGTGTCGGAGCGCTCAATTTTCTTCTTCTGCTTGTCGTACGTGCCGCGCCACTTGGAATAGGCCTTGTTCAGCGCCGCCAGCGACTTGTCCTTCTTGCTCAGGTTGTTCAGAACGTTATCGACGTCCTTCTGGCTCATCTTGCGGCCCATGGCATCCGCGCTGCATCGCGTCTGCCAGTTGGCGGTGAAGCGCTTGCCCTTGCTGCTGCGGACCATGAGCAGGCCGGCAAAATCCAAAACCGGGTTGGCGAGCAGGGCTTCCTTCTTCAGCGCCAGGAATTCCTCCGACTTCTCGTCCTTGATGCCTTCCAGCCGCTGCAGGAACTCCTTGCCCTTGGGGTACTTGGCGCCATAGGTGGCAATGAGGTCCTCGATCGCCAGCTTGAGCGATTCGCGATTGCCTTCGCCACTCGCCCGGTGCCCGCCCTTGGTGAGAGGGCCGTTGAGGACTCCGCGGTTGTCATCGGCGCTCGGCGCGCCGCCGGCGATTTGAGAGGCGAACAGGACGGCAAGGACGGCAGCGGTGACGGTCGTTTTCATCTGTCTCCCGTGTGTTGGATTGGCCAGGAATACGAAGAGGTCGTACAGCGGCAGTAGCGTGTCTACCTGTGAAAGGGACGCCACCGCACTCCGAATTAGCCAGTAGGTATACCCTCCCCCCCACGCCGTGTCCAGAGAATCCTCGGGTGAAACAGCAATTCTCATTATGGCCACGCCCCCTGCGAC
>CAZKRK010000513.1:0-4960 GCA_964555035.1 uncultured Victivallales bacterium
CGCCGGTTTTTCTTGTTTTTTTCGACAGCTTTGGGAGGGTGAGTCACTAAACGCGATAATCGACGGCGTGGGCATTCGGTACTACGAACCCTTCGACACCATCGGCTATTGGAACCACCCCGCCGACACCGTCGCGTGGAAACTGGTCAACGTCAAAGCGGGCAACTACCGAGTGGTGGTGTCACAGGCGGGACCGGCGGCCTGGAAGAACCACCGCTACAAGGTGACCATAGGCGGCGAGCAATTGACCGCCAACGTGGCGCCGACCGGCAGCATGAGCAAGCATGCCGAGAGAGAAATCGGGAAGGTGCGAATCGCCAAGTCCGGCGATTACGATCTCTCCGTGGTTCCCGTTCGGTTTGAAGATGCGCTGATGAACCTCCGTTCCGTCCGGCTCATTCCCGTGCCGTGACCAGGCGCGCACACATTTCCTCGTAACGGCGGAGGACCGCCGTCTCCAGGGTTTTCTCGGTCAACGCTGTGGGGGAGACAATGACTTTTGTGCATAAAGGACAGCCCTTGCCCTGGGGGGAGGGGACAGGCGGATTATCGGCGGATTATCCACCCGGGGCGCTGGTTCCAGGGGCGCGACGACTACGGCAAGGTTTACAAGGAAAAGTGCGCGCTCGTAACCACGCAGTCGCGGACACCAACGTGCCCGGGCGCAATTCCTGTTTCCGGTCAGCGGTGCGTTTGCGCTTTTCACGGGAGTCAGAATAAGCGTTAATACAGGCATTCTCTGGGGTAGAACTCAAGCAAACGAAGGGAACACCCATGGTCTCGAACGAACCGAACCGCGCCGACGAGAGAAACCGATTCCTCCTCTTTTTCATCTGTTGCCTGGCCTATCTCGCCATAGGTTTCCACTTCAGCATCAGGAGCAATATCGCGGAGAACCTGCGCGAGATCTTCAACGGCATCGACCCGTTGCGTTCCTCCAAAATGCTCGGCTCCGCGCTCGGCGTTCCTTTCCTGGGATATGCAATCACCCTCTTCTTTGTCAGTCCCTTCATTGATGCGATCGGGATGGGCCGGCTGATGAAGCTCTCCGGCGTTATGCTGGTGCTCGGGTCCGTCATGGTTGTTGCTGCGGAGAACGTTGGCTCGTCGTCGCAACTCTACTGGATGGTCTGGGGCGGCATGTTGCTCGTAGGGTTCGGTTGGGGACTGGTCGACACGAACACGAATCCGCTGGTGGTGGCCCTCTACCCCAAGGACAAGACGCACAAGCTCAACGTGATCCATGCCTGGTGGCCGGCCGGGATCGCGGTGGGGGGATTGATCGGGATGGCCTTCGGGAAACTCAATGTGGCATGGGAAGCAAAACTCGTCGTGGCGATGGTCCCTGCCGTGGTGCTCACGATCCTCTGCTTCCTTGCGAAGTTCCCTCTTACCGAACGAGCCGCCTCAGGCGTCAGTTTCGGTGATATGTTCAAGGAAGTTCTGCGAAAGCCCATGTTCTGGGTGTGGTTCTTCTGCATCTGGTTCACGGCGACCGCGGAGCTGGCTCCGGGACAGTGGGTGGACATGGCCTTGTCCCGGACCGTCGGCATGAAGGGCTTGTGGATTCTGATCTACATCAGCGGCCTGATGTTTGTTATGCGGCACTTCGCGGGGCCCATGGTTCACAGGCTTTCGGTAGTGGGATTGTTGTGGGTCTCGTGTCTGCTGGCCGCTTTCGGCCTCTGGTGGTTGAGCGTCGCGGGGAATCCGCTGAGCGCTTTCCTTGCCGCGACCTTCTGGGGCGTTGGCGTTTGCTACATGTGGCCGACCATGCTGGCGGCCGTCAATGAACGCTACCCGCGATCGGGCGCTCTCGGGATGGGGCTGATGGGCACCGGTGCGACCCTGGCGATATACTTTTTCCTGCCGGTCATGGGCCGGGTCTTTGACGCCACCAAGATCGAGGAAGCCGGCGGCGAAGCGGCATTCAAGGCCCTCGAGGGAGGCGCGTTGGAGGGCGTCCTGGCGACCGCATCGCAGACATCGTTCAGAGCCGTTGCCGCGCTTCCGGCCGTCCTGTTGGTCGTGTTCGGAATCATATGGGTCTATGAAGCCAGGAGAAGAGCCAAGCTCGCCGCGGCGGCAAGCGCTCCATCTTCTTCCTGAGATGGACTGGGCCCGTAGCGCCGACGCGATAGGTGATCCTAAAAAGAGCAGTTGCCCGCAGATGACGCAGATTGACGCAGATAAAGTCCCGAATCCGCGTTCATCTGCGTCATCTGCGGGCACCTTCTGCCTCAGTCGGTCTTTCACCAAATGGGTGCGTCGTGTCCCCGGGCTACGTGACTCATCGCAAAAAGGGAGCGCGTGCGCTGGGTTTGTAGTGAGGCTCGCAGCGAGGGGCGCAGCCCCCGGTGCGGACTGCCGTGGGATCACCGTCCAAAGCAGACAATCCGGCCGTGGTCGGTGCTGACGAGGAGGCGCTGGTGGGCAACGGCGAGGCCGTAGGCGCGGCCCTCGACGGTGAGGCGGGCGAGCACTTCCCCGTTTCGGACGTCACGGATGATCGCCTCCCCAGCGTGGCCGGTTACCAGGTGTTCGGGAGTGAGCGCGTAGCCGAGCGGGGTGGGGGACGCGGCCTTCCACAGCGCCACTTTTCGGTCTTTACTTGCACGATCGACGCACGCCAGTTCGCGTCCGTTGTGAAAGAACATGTGGGTGTTGTTCGCCACCAGCCGAGTCGCTCCCATCAGCGAGTGAACGCTCTTGCGGGTGGAGACACTCGACAGGCGCACCAGGTTGTCCTTCGCCTTCTGGTTGTGAGGTCCGCTGAAGAACGTGCCGTCACCCGTGACGAGGCAGTCAACTCCGCCGCTGCGGCCAACCGCGCCTAGCGGCGCTCCATCCACGATTCCGTAGGCCAGGGCCGGGGAGCGTCCCTGCGGCGAGATCAACGTGTCGCTCGTCGCAAGCAGTGCGCCCTGGAGCGTGACGCCGTCGAGTTTCCGGGCGAAGCAACCCGCAGCGTCAGGTCGGCCGGTATGCGCGTCGAGAGCGCACAGCCACGACGGCTGCCAGGGCAGGAGAGACGAGGCGAAGTAGACTCGATTGCCTCGCGCCATTACGCCGGTCCTGCAGGGCGCCAGCGAAACCACGTTGCCGTTGTTGAGCACCCGACGCGCGTTGGGGTGCGGGCTGAAACGCCACCGTTCGCGTCCGTCGGTGGCCGACAGGGCATAGACGTAGCCGTCGTCCGATCCGGCGTAGAGCATACCGTTGTGCCACGTGGGCGGCAGCCGCACGGGTGCGTCGGTAAAGGTCACCCAGCGCTCCTTTCCGTTGCGCAAGTCCAAAGCATGCACGCCGTCGTCCGATGACGATCCGAAGAAAACCAGGTCCTCAACAGCGGTCACATGGTAAACGGGGTCGAAGTTGCGCATCGACTGCAGACCGTCGTTCCCGGAAAAGGCGTCCCACTTCGCCGGGCCGGTCCATGCTGGATCCGGTGGGGTGGGGGAGCACCAGCGCCAGGCCCGCTTCAGCGGCAGGCTCAGCCTGTCCGCGGTTGTGCAGCTCCGCCGGTTGTCGTGACGGAAGGTTGGCCAGTGTGCGGTCTTTGGGGCGATCTCTACGAACGGTGCGCTGTATGCAGGTCCCTTGGTCGGCGTCGAAGGTGCGTCCGGCTCATCCGCGGCCTCCGCCCCCTCCGACTTCGGCGCAAATGCGAACGACGTCTCCAGCCAATTGCCGCAGGAACAGCCGGCGCCGCCTTCGGGGGCGAGGAGCAATCCGTTGGCGGCGATGACGCTGAGCCAGCAGCTCGGGCGCAACCGATCCCAAGCCGTGACCGTGCCCGCCTCACGATCCCACATGGCGATGCGTCGGCCGGCGCCGCGATAGATGAGCGCATTGGCGACGCCCATGTAGGTGTGACAGCCCGACCGTCCGCCCATGCGTTTATCGAGGCGCTCTCCATCGTCGATACCGTAGCCGAACGGTTCGACGTAGTAGGCGTCGTCGAAAAGGACCGGGTGCTGCATGTGGCCGCTGTGGTCCCGGGACGGCCACTTGTGTGATGTCTTCCAGCGTTGCCTGCCGTCTACGGGGTCGAAGTCATAGATGTAGTAGGCGGGATCGCGCGACGATGTCACAACAATGTGATCCTTGCTGCGCTGCATGTAGAAAACCACGGTGCCGTCTTCCGTATCGATCGGCCGTTCCCAGCGGACCTCACCCGTCCGCGCATCCAGGGAGACAAGGTACTGATTCAGCCACAGCCGCGCGTCCGCGATGCGGCCGGTCTTCAGCTCCGCGACCTCCGGTTGACGTGACTCGATAAACGCCACGCTGTCGTCGGTTGCGCAGATCGTGGAGTTGACGATCACACCGCGTTCGTACGTCCATGCCTTGCCCCGGTCCTGTTTGTCGATGGCAAACAACGCATCGCTGCAGACCTTGGCCGTGTAGGCGGGGTTGATCTTCTCGTACCACATCTTGCCCGACCAGAAAGCGGAGTACGACGCGTTGCGCTTCACGGTGCTGCCGAAGAGGTGTGTCGCGTTGTTCGCGATGTAGCCCCAGTCATGCGTGTCCGGGTGCATCGGAAGTTCAAGGGTCTGTCGCCGGTTGCCGGTGGCGTGATCCAGAACCCAGGCCCGGTTCCGAATTGCGATGTAGAAGTCGGGGAAGGGACACACCTTCTGTGCGGTCGAGGCGGTATTCTTGTGGGGTGGTGGGTGCCTGGTGCGAAGCTGCGGGCATTGGGGGTGGTAGGAGGCGCGCCGTTGGGATAGTCAGCGCCATTCAGCCGCGTTGTTTGGGCGTGGTTCGCCGAGCGGGGCGGGTTTTGGGCCGTATGGGGGCAGAGTTCGGCCGTGGGTGGCGGGGCGGTTTCGCGAGTATTGGGCGGTACCGGGAATCTACCCGGCCCGCGGTGTGGCTATGACTTCGAGGCGTAGTCTCCGCGCGGTGCACAGCCCGCTCCATTGTGCGCCGGACATGGGACGTGCGCCCGTTT
>CAZKRK010000514.1:0-4934 GCA_964555035.1 uncultured Victivallales bacterium
AGAGTGGGATTAAGTGTCGAGAAAACGGGGGAGAAGGTCGAAACATGGCCAACCCTTTCGGAAAAGAGAATTGGACAAGAAAGAGCGCTGTCAGCTTTGACAGTACGGCCTTCGGCCCTGGGGCGCAAAAGATGTGACGCATAGCGAGGGTGAAACCCTGGGGAGCGGTCGGACACCCAACCACCCAGGCTCCCTGAAGGGGAGCAACGCGCCTCCCGTCGCGTTCAGATGTAGCTCCCCTTCAGGGAGCGGGGCTTCGGGTGGTGCGAACGTTGTACCCGGCGATCCTCGCCGGGCTGTGATGTTGCTCGCCTTTGGCGAGCCCGTTTTCTGGGTGGTTGGCATCGTATCGTGCGCTTGGTCCGGGCTGTGATGTTGCTCGCCTTTGGCGAGCCCGTTTTCTGGGTGGTTGGCATCGTACCGTGCGCCTGGTCCGGGCTGTGATGTTGCTCGCCTTCCCGTCTCCGGCCACGAGCGTGGTTAGGGTCGAAAAATGCCGGATGCAACAGACCCATCTTTCGACCCTTCACTCCACCACTCCACCACATCCCACATCCCACACCACAGATCCCACATCCCACATCACAGATCACACATCTCACATCACACATCCCACATCTCACACCGCGCACCCCGCTACTCCCCCAGTACGTCCCGCGCGTTGCGGGCGGCGTCGCGTGCGACTTCAGGCAGGGCGGGATGGATGAAAATCGTGTCGAGCAAGTCGTCGAGTGTGCCCGCTTTTTTCATCAGCACGATGAAGAGATGAACCATTGTCGCGGCTTCTTCACCTACGATGTGCGCGCCGAGGATGCGTCGCGTCGCGCGTTCTACGATGATCTTTGCGAAGCCGTGGTCTGACAGGCGCGCCATTCCGGGTGTGCTGTCGGCGTAGGTTGCCTTGCCGACGACGTATTCCAGCCCGCGCGTGCGTGCGTCCTGTTCGCGCAGTCCCACGCCGGCGACTTCGGGCGAAGCAAAGACGGCGTGGGGTACGGGGCCGTAGTCCAGCGGCGCGGGCGGTTGTCCGTGGAAGAGCTGTGAGACGAGGTACTCGCCTTCGTAGTTCACCGTGTGGCGAAAGAGGTGGGTCCCGACCACGTCCCCCAGTGCGTAGACGCCCGGCACGGACGTCTGCAGGCGGTCGTCGACGCGGATGAAGCCGTGGTCGTCGACGGCGATGTTCGTATGCTCCAGTCCGAGACGGTCCGATTGAGGTTTGACTCCGGTGGCAACCAGCAGCGCGTCACCTGTGACGACAAGCGCTTCGCCGGCTTGATTGCGACACGTGACCGAGAACTCGCCATCGGCGAAGCTCACGCTCTCGGGCCGGAAGCCTTCGTGAAGCGAGTGGCGCCGGGCGAAGGCCCGGCGGAATTCCCGCGCGATTTCTTCGTCTTCCCGGCGAAGGAGTCGGCTGCGGACAATGAAATGGACATCCGAGCCGGCGGCGGCGAATGCACCGCCGAGTTCGACAGCGATGTAGCCGGCGCCGATCACGACCAGCTTGCGCGGGAGGTCGAGGCGGCGCAGGGCCTCTTCGCTTGTCATGAAGGGGGTCCCGGCGAGGCCGGGCAGGTGCGGGACCAGGGGGCGTGAGCCGGTGGCGAGGAAGATCAGGTCGCCGGTCATCTCGGTACTGTCCACGCGCAGCCGGTGGTTCGCGACGAACTCGGCGTGTTCGTGATAGAAGTCTATGTTGGGGTGCGAGCGGAACCGTTCGCCGAGGTCGGTCGAGACCTTCCGCACGGTTTCCGTTGTCCGTGCCACCAGGCGGTCGAAGCAGAGGCCCGGAGGCGCCGGCAGCTCGATGTTCAGTTTGGCGCAATTCCGCATACGGTCGGCAAGCTCGGTCGGGTAGATGAGCATCTTTGACGGAATGCATCCGCGATTCAGGCATGTGCCGCCCGGGTCGCGTTCGTCGACGAACGCTACCCGTCTTCCCATGGTCGCCGCCGGGAGAGCTATTTTGACCCCGCCTCCGCTGCCGACAACGATTACGTCGTAGTGCTTGTTCATGCATGTGGAGGATAGTGTCGGAGCGGGATCATGCAAGCTCTGGATTGTGTTGACATGTGCACGAGTTGCTGTATCCTCTATAGTGATAATGACTCTGTTTCCGGTCGCTTCAACAGTTGGCATGGTGCATCGTGGTGGCCGGTTTCGGACGGAGGAGTGTCATGGTTGAGGAAGGTGTACCGGCGGGACGCCCAAGCGCAGAGGATCTTGAGGAGGAATGCCGGCGGCTCAGGGAGGCGCTCGTAGCCAGCGAGACGCGTTTTTCGGTACTGTTCAATCATCTGCTTGACGGTATTCTGCTGGTCGACGCGACGTCGGGTAAGATTCTCATGGCAAATCGCGCGGCGGTGGATTTTTTCCAGCGCGACCGATCCGAATTGATCGGCCGGCACTTCTCGCTGATGTTTCCCGATGAACGCGAGACCGACCGCAGGGTGATATTGCAGAAGCTGCGTGTGCATGGCCACATCTTCGTCGAGCAGCAGTTCGTGCGCAAGGACGGCGAGGTGGTGTGGGCCGATCTGTCGGCCGTCATGGTGAAGTGGGATGACGATGTTGCGGTCGTGCTGTCGATAACCGACGCAACGGAACGCAAGGCGGCCGAGAAAGAGAAGTTGGAAGCTCAGCGGGTGCAGACGCGGCTTGACACGATCACGCGCCTCAACCATGAGATCAACAACCCGTTGCAGGAGCTGTTGACTTTTGTCGAGCTGGGCGGCGACGATACCATCAAGGAAGCGATCTTGAGGATTGCGGACGTGCTCAAGCGGCAACGCGAGCAGGAAGCCGAGTTCGCTGACGAGGTGCCGGCGGCCGCGCCGGCGCACCAGGAAGATGAGTCCCCGGACTTGGAGCCTGCCGACGGCGAGAGCGTTCTGATAGTGGACGATGAATCCAGTATCCGGACCTGTTTCAGACGGGCTGTACTCAAGCATTTTCCCCGTTTTCACGTCGATGTTGCGGGGAACGGCGCCGAGGCCATTCCCCTCTTCAAAACGAAACATCATGCGATTGTTGTGATGGATGTCGATATGCCGGTCATGTCCGGCGACGAGGCGTTCGCCGAGCTGGCGAGCATTTGCCGCGACATGCGATGGCAGATGCCGAGCGTCGTATTCTGCACCGGTTTCGATCTGCCGCCCTCGATCCGTTCTTCGATCGAGGCGTCGTCCAGGCACAGGTGTTTGCTCAAACCGGTCCACATGGAAGCTCTTCGGGACGAATTGGTTTCGTGTCTGAGCGTGTGAGTAGGGAGGAGTCTTGATGGCCAGGGTGCTTGTGGTTGACGACGACGATCAAGTCCGGGAGCTGTTCTCGCTCGGGTTGAAGCATCAAGGTCACGATGTGACCCCGACCGGAAGCGGCACCGAGGCCATGAAATTGGTTCGGCGGGGAAAGTTTGATGTCCTGGTGACGGATCTGGTGATGCCGGATACGGAGGGGATGGAGATCATAATGACCGTACGCGACCTGTCGATTCCGATCAAGATCATTGCCGTTTCCGGGGGGGGGACGTCCGGGAATAACACCTATCTTGACGCAGCCAAACGACTGGGTGCGGATTTGACACTCAGCAAGCCCGTCTCGGCGTCCCGCCTTGCCGAGGCCGTCAAGATCGTGCTCACGCTCTGAAAACGAGGCCTGCCGAGAGGTGTCGGATATGCCGCTGCTAAAGAGACAGCGTATTCTGTTTGTGGACGATAACCCCATCCTGCTGGCATGCATGGGTGACTACATCGAGTACTTCGGTTACGAGGTCATCCGGGCCGGGAGCGGCCCGCAGGCACTTCGCAGGCTGAGGCGTATGCGTCCCGATCTCATTCTCCTGGACCCGCTCATGGGGGAGAAGAAGGGGGTCAAGTTCCTGAAGCAGTTGAGCGAACACAAGTCTTCCCGGGACTGCCCTGTGCTCATCTACACGGCCAATGCCGACATGGAGGAGTTCTTCAGAAATGTCGGCGTAGACGACTTCGTGTGCAAAACCGGGCCGGAACAGGAGCTCATCAGGCACATACAGAATCTGCTGCCTTCTCCGCAGGCACGACAGTCGGCGAAGAAACAACCCGGATACGCAGGCGAAGTCGCCGTCAAGAAACCGGCCTACCACCTCTCGGCCGAGCCGCCGGAGGAGGTGCGCGAGGGAGAAGGGTCGGGCAGGACTATTCTCCTTGGGGAGGACGAACCGGTTATTCAGAAACGGCTCGGCCGGGTCCTGGGCGGCTTGGGGTACGTCGTGCTTGTCGCGGAAAACGGCGCCGATCTGATTGCGCGCGCGCAGAGCACCGCGCCGGATATCATTCTGTCCAAGGAGGTCCTTACCGGCATGAACGGCAGCGTGGCGGTTGCGACAATACAGTCCGCGGCGACCACGGCCGACATACCGGTAATCCTCTACGACGATACCGACACTCTCGGCAGCCAGAGACGCCGCGCTGCCCTGGCCGGCAAAGTCGCGGTTGTCTCCTCATCGGACGTTGGCGATATTCTGCCGGCCGTACGCCGCGTGCTGGACATCGCTGGGTAGCGATCCTGCCGGGCTGCATGACTGTCGGTTCTCTCGTCTGCGATCAACGCGGGTGTCAGCCGCAACCCAAGTGTGGCATCGGCAGAAAAATGGGTAGGTAAGAAGATGGGAGAATTGACTGCATCATCTTTCTACCTAGAGGGTGTCCGAAAAGGGTTCGCGCGGATTTCGCGGCGTATTCAGGAGCAGATTAGGGCGAAAGATTAGGGCAAAAGATTACGGTCTCGCCGTCGCACCCTAATCTTTCGCCTTAATCTTTGGCCCTAATCTCCTGGCGTCCCCTTTTTGCGCGCATTTCCGGCCAGAATCGGTTGCCGACCCTTTTCGGACAGGGTCTAGTTAGACCCCATCCGAAAAGGGTTTCGGATGGGAGGGTTCAGGGTTCAGGGTT
>CAZKRK010000515.1:0-4930 GCA_964555035.1 uncultured Victivallales bacterium
AAGACCATCTCAAGCAACAACCAGAAGGTGTCAAACGGAAATCAGGACGTGACATCATCAGTGATTGTCATCAGTGATAACTGATCACCGATTACTGATCACCGATTACTGATCACTTGCGTTGATTACCAATGTGTTCCGTCAGATCTTCTGCACAAAACGCACAGAACCCACGGGTTCAGACTCTACTCTCTCCCCCTAATCTCTACCCTCAGTGCCAGGGGCGAGATCAGGGAAACGAGAGGACGCCCCCCCAACTCAATCCAAATCCCGCACTTCCAGCTTGCGGACCACGATCCGCATCCCTTTGAAATGATCCCCCCCGTGAACCTGCAGGCCGATGTGCCCTTCCTTGAACGATCCTTCCCGGCAATGGCCTACCAGGTTTCCGTTGAGCCAGACCGCCAGCTCGTCGCCGTTGGCGCTGATCAGGGCCTCGTTCCAGTCGTCGCGGTTCTCGAGTTGCTCTTTCAGGTTCCTGGTCAGAAAGAGCTTCCCGGGACAGTAGAGCGAGCCGCTGAATGCGACGGGCCGGGGATGCTTCAGTACGTCGTACTGGTAGCCCCGCCCCCTTTTCGTGCACCGAAACCAGAATCCGCTGTTGGCGGGCCAGTCCACGCGGTACTCCACGCGCAGCTCGAAGTCGTCACGCTGCTGCTTGTGCCATATGTTGCCCCCCTTCCCCGTCGTCTGCGTGCCGACCAGGCAGCCGTCCTCAACCTTGAAAATGGCGTCACCCGTGATCTCCCAGCCGTCGAGCGATTTGCCGTCGAACAAGGGCTGCCACGGCCCCTTGGGAATCGGCGGCGGCGCCAGGGGGGGCGTCTTGGCGGCGACCTTCTGTTCGACCAGCGGCCACTGCTCGGCCGCGGGCTCACGCCCGGCCAGATAGCGCACGCCCTCCAACGGCTTCCCGTCACGCCCGACGGCGCGCAGGCAGTACTCCCAGGGACCGGAGACCTGGGTCACCTTCAACATCAGGAAGTTCCATCCCTCCTTCAGCTCGACGTCAACCTTGTGTTCGCCGGGAATGGCGGCGCCGTCCTGGTCGGTCCGAAAAACGGACCTGCCGTTCAGCCACACTTCGTTGGCATCGTCGGTACCGAACTCGAAGCGCGCCGAAGTGCCCCGGGCACAATGGATCGACGTGCGCACGAAGCCCAGGCGGTTGTCGCCGCCCCCTACCGCGGCAGCGAGACTGAGCATGAAGGGGCGCGCGCCGTTCAACGTAACCGGCACGGGGACCCACTTGGCCTTCTCCTTGCCGCCGGTCAGCGGCGGCAGACGGTCGCCGGCCTCGTAAGGTCCGGAAGCCCGCCAGGCCGTTACGTAGCCTCCCAGCTTCTCTATGCTCGCCAGGAGCGCGGCCGCCCGCTTCTTGATCGCCGGGGTGCTGCCCGCTCTGCGCAACCGCGTCACGAGGCGCTTGACCGCTTGCGGCGCCTCGTTGCAGGCCCGACCGGCGATGGCCATGGCGGCCAGCTCGGCTTCGGACCGGACGGCCTTGTCGTCCAGCAGCGGCTCGACCACCTCGATGGCCGATGCGTCCCCGGTCCGGGCAAGCCCCGCCAGGACAAGCCGCTTCCGATCGGCGCCTTCGAGCCCCGCCAACAGCTTGGCGTAGGCCGCGGTCTTCAGGTGGGGCGCACGCGCGTCTATGCCCAACAGCCGCACACTCCCCCGCAGAAGCAGGACCCTGTGCTTGGGGTCCTTGACCGTACGCATGAGCTCCAACACCGGATCGAGCGCGGCAGCATCGGGCCAGTCAGCGAGGACGCGCACCGCCGCGTCCCGCGGATTGGCTTCGGCGTGCCCGGCAGCATCCTGAACCGCCTGCAACCCCCGCGCATCCCCAATACCGCCCAGCACTCGTAACAGCGAACAGTAGACCGGCGTCGCGGAAGTATCGTTCAGCCCGGCCAACACCTTGTCGACCTGGGCCGCGACCGGCGAGCCCCCGCGGGCCACGGAGACGACGGCCCGTTCCGCCTCCTTGCGAAGGCCATCGTCACCCGCCGTCGCCAGGACGCGCAGCAATCCGTCCATACTCTCGGCGCCGGCAAGCGTACCCAGCGCGCGCAGGGCAGCCTTGCGGACGTCGGCATCGCCCTGCCCGGCCCGCGCCAGCAATGCGCTCGCGGCGGACGCGGCCTCGCGACCCGCCAAAACCTTGATCAAGGCCACCTTGCCCGCCGACGGCGCGGCCGTCATGCACTTCACGATCGCCGCGTCAACTCCGTCCCCCTTCAGGCTCAAGAGCCCCTCTGCGGCGGCCGCCCGCTCCTCGGCGCTCTTGCCCGACTGCACCATCTTGCACATCAAGACCACAACGTCAGCGCCGCCGGAAACGGCCAGCCCCTTCACCGCCGCCGCCCTGACTTCGGCGTGCGAACTCTCGGCAGCTTTCTGCAAGGCTACAGTGATGCCCGCGGGCTTTGCCTTGGCCAGTATGTCGATCAGCTGCACCTGGCCCTCGGCAGGCATCGCGTGCATTCGCGAAAGCACGTCGGCAACGACAGCAGCGTCTTTCACCCGCGGCAACCGGTTGATCGCAATCGCGCGACGGACCGGATCGTCGCCCTCGATGGCGCCGATCAGCAGCGGTGCGCTCTTTGCGCTCCCGGTCCGCAACAAAGCGGAAAAGGCGGCCAGCGAAACGTGCTCGGGCCAGTCGCCGCTCTCCAACAACGCGTAGACGGCGACGGCTCCCGGCACGTTCCCGCGCGCCCGGAGCGAATCCGCCAGCACCAGCGACGCATCCGCGGCAACGACTTTGAGCCGCACCCCGGCGCTGCCGCGCAATTCCCCGATCGCGGCGGCCGCATCCGCCGTCCCGATGCGCGCCAGCGCATCCGCCGCGGCGGCAACGACGTCAACGCTCTCGCTCTGCAGAAACGGGACGAGCACGGGCACAGCCCGCGCGTCACGGCGCACGGCGATCGAGGACATGACCCCCACAAGCACGTCGCCACCGGCCGCGGCCAGGGCATCGCGCAGGGCCTTGTCGGCCGCGGGACCCGGGATGGGCTCCAGGGCGTAGCGGGCCATGTGAGACATCTCCGGATCGCACAGCAGCCCCGCCAGGACAGGTACGGCGGAAGCGTCCCCCGTCACCGCAAGCCGCCGGCAGGCCTCAACCTTCGCCTCGCGCGAGGCATCCGAACGCAGAATCGCGAGCGGCGTCTTGGACTGCGCCCCGACAGGGGCAACGGCCGACAGGCAGAACACAACGCCGATAACAACAAGTCGCACAATTCTCACTTCACACCCTCCATGGCTCGCGCACGGCCCGCGACCGCATCCGGTTGGCCTCGTCGTCGTTGATGAACTCCTCTTTGACAGGGTCCCACTTCAAATCGCGCTCCAGGTAGAGGCAGATGTTGATCGCGTGGTTCGTCGTCATCGACCGGTGCATGACGACCGGATCGGCGATCGGCGACCGGCGCGTCCGTACGCAGTCGAGGAAGTCGCGCACGTGATTGAAGGGACGCCGGGTTTCGGCCTGGTATTCGCGCAGCAGGCGATCACAGTCGGCCATCAGCGCAGGCGAGGAAGCGTCGGCCCGCGTGTAGCCGTCGGCAATCGACATCCAACCCTCACTGCCTTCGAACGTGACCCCGCACGACCCGCGCCACCCTTTGAACTGCATCACGAGCTCGACGCCGTTGGCGAAGCGCATTACCATTCCGTCGCCATGCTTGTTGCCGGGAAACACGTACTCGACCGGCGACGTCCGCTCGGCCCCGGCAGCCATCTGGCACTGCACAATCGTGTGGCTTCCCCACCCCGCGACACCGGCCGCCATGTCCCAGTAGACGCCCCAGGCGCCGCAGCCTCCCAGGTAACCGGGATTGTACGGACGCCACGGCACCGGGCCCAGCCACATGTCCCAGTCCAGGTCCTTCTTCGGCGGCGTCGGCTTGGCCGGCAACCAGTCGTTCTTGGTGACGTCCTTTACGCGCGGCCAAAGGTGGGCGCGAACAGTCTTCAACTCGCCCAGTTTCCCCGTACGGGCCATCTCCGTCGGAAAAACAAACTTGGCTTCGCTCAGACGTTGCGTTCCGGTCTGAAAGATCCGCCCGTACCGTTCGGCCGTCTCGACTACGGCCTGCCCCTCCGCAATCGTCATCGTCCCCGGCTTCTCGCAATAGAGGTCCTTCCCGGACTGCATAGCCATGATCGCGGCGAGCGCATGCCAGCGGTCGCCCGTGGCCACCAGCATCGCATCGATATCGGAACGCTCGGACAACAACTCGCGGAAGTCTTCATAGACCGCGCAATCGGTGTTTCCGTAGGCCTTGTCGACAATGGCCCTGGCGCCCTCCCGACGGTTGCGCCGTGCATCGCACACGGCCACAAACTGCACGTCGCCCTCGCGGAGCAGCCACTTCATGTCGCCCGTGCCGCGTCCCCCAAGACCGATCCCCCCCATGACTATGCGCTCGCTCGCGGCGGGACGCCCGCCCTCTCCAAGTGCCGTGGCCGGGACGATTGTCGGCGCAGCGCACAGCGCCCCGGCTGCTCCCAAACTGCGTAGGAACCCTCGCCGGCCGGCAGCCGGACTGATCAAAGTCTCCGTGTGCATCGTATTCCTCCCTGGAAGGTCGTTTCGTTGCCGGAAAAGCATGAACTCCGTGGAGCAAACATAATGCGACCACAGCCGGGGGATGGCAAGCACATCCGCATCGGCGGCAGCAATTCTCATTATGGCCACGCCCCCTGCGACCTTGTGTCGCAGGGGGCGTGGCCATAATGAGAATTGCTGCATCGGCGGGAATGCGTCAGGTGCAAGCGAAGAAAGTGGGGAGGTGAATCCTGATTGATGATTAGCGGTTTCTGATTTGAGATGGTCTTCATAGTACAGGGGTCATGGGCAGACACACCGCGAGCCTGCCCCTCACCCGCCTCCGCTGCGCTGCGGCGACCTCTC
>CAZKRK010000516.1:0-4915 GCA_964555035.1 uncultured Victivallales bacterium
TGCTCGTAACGGCGGAGGACCGCCGTCTCCAGGGGCTTTTCGGACACCCTCTATCCACGCTTGGTCCCCCCCTCCGTTCTCGACTGCAGCAGCACTACCGCCAACAGCAGAACGCCGGTTATCATCTCCTTGTACCAGGAGTGCAGCGGGATTTCGAATTTGTTGATGATATTTGGGATGATTCCGAGAATCAAGACACCGTACAGCGTGTGACTCATTCGGCCGCTTCCGCCCGTCAGCGGCGTGCCCCCGATAACAACCGCGGCGATTGCCGTAAGCTCCCACCCGACGGCGGCATCGGGCTTGGCCGAGCTGAGCCGGGAGGCAAACAGGGCGCCGGCCGCGCCCGCGCACCCGCCCGAAAGCATGTACACGGCCATCTTGCACCTGCGCACGCCCAGGCCCATCGTCCGGGCGGCCTCCTCGTTTCCGCCTATGGCGTATAGCGTACGCCCGAAGCGCGTGTACCTGGCGACGACTATGGCAGCGACCAGCGCCAGAAAGAAGACCACGGCAAAAAGCGGCAACCCCAGGACCTCCATGCGCGCTATCTCCGAAAACCACCCGGTCGCGTCTTTCACGGCAATCGAATTGCCCTTCGACATGATGAACGCCAGTCCCCTGGCTCCGAGCATGGTTGCCAGAGTCGCGATGAAGGGAGGTATCGCGGCCCGCGTGATGAGCGCGCCGTTCAAGGCGCCCACGCAGACGCCCGCGAGGATCGGGACCAGCAAGGTAAACGGCCCGAATCTGCCCCCCAACATCGCCGCCAGGAGCGCGGCCACCGCCGCCGTGGAACCTACCGACAGATCGATGCCCGCCGACAGGATGACGAACGTCATACCGATCGAGACCAGCCCGATCATGCTCACCTGCCGGAGGATGTTGGCGCAATTCTGCCACGTTCGAAAAGCCGGGAAGGCCATCGCCGCGGCGACGCACAGTACCACCAGCATCAGCAGCGGCCCCTGCGTGCCGATGAACCTGGCGATGCCCGGCCTCTCTCCTGTGTCGTCTCTTCCCATGTCAGTCCCCATCCTGCTTCGATCGCCGCGACCACAGTGCGACCACAACGATCAGCGCTTTGAATATGAGGGAGTAGTGAAACTGGATGTTGTTCATGTTCACGATCACCGTTACGAGCTGGACGACGATCGCGCCGATGACCGTGCCGAAGACCCTCGCGCGCCCGCCCGAGAAGGGGGTGCCTCCGATCGCAACCGCGGCGATGGCGTCCAGCTCGATGTTCACGCCGAGGAGCTTGGCGTTCACGCCGCCCGTGCGCCCCGCCTCCATGATCCCGGCGATCGCACACAGCACGCCGCACAATGAGTACACGCCCATGGTGACGGCAACCGTGTCGATCCCCGCCAGGCGCGCCGCCCGGCGATTGTCGCCCATGGCTTCGACCCGCTTCGCAAAGACCGTCTTCTTCGCCACAAACAGCATGACTGCCACCGCGGCCATCGCGACGACGATCTGAATCGGCGCCGTCCCAAAGAGCGTGTACGTCCCCATCGAATTGAAGGGCGTCAGAAACAGGGACACAACCGGTTGACCCAGGATCGTCTGCGCCAATCCCCTCCCGGCGATCATCATGACCAGCGTCACGACGATCGGCTGGATTCCGCACTTCGAAACCAGGAAACCGTTGAAAAGCCCGCACAGCCCTCCCACGGCCAAACCGCAGGCAATCGAGAAAACCAGGCCGTTTCCGGAGTTGAAAAACGACATCTCAGACGTGAATAGCCGGGCGGCCAGCGCCCCGGCAATCGCCATGATGGCGCCCACCGAGATATCGATGCCTCCCGACGAGATAACCATCGTCATGCCCAGCCCGATCAGAATTATGGGAAACGCCTGGACCAGTGTATTCACCAGTGTCCCGCGGGAGAGGAAGTTCGGCGTGATGAAAGCGTTCAAGACAATCAGCAGCGCGAAGAACAGCGCGGCCTCGTGACGGCGGAAGAATCCACTCTCCCAGATCCGCCGGAGCAGGCCGGGGCCGCCGCTGTCCGTTCCCGGAGTGGATGCATTAGGCGTCATCGCCACCCCGCTTCTGTCGCTCGTGCCCGTGAGCCATCAAGTCCATCAGCCTGTCCTCGGAAATCTCGCGCGCCGCCAGCTCGCCGACCTTTCTGCCCTCCGACAGGACCGCGATCCGGTCGCAGGAGCGAATCAACTCCTCCAACTCCGACGATATCATCAGAATGGCCACACCACGGCCGGCCAGGTCGGCAATGATGCTCTCGATTTCCGACTTTCCTCCGAGATCGATGCCGCGTGTGGGTTCATCCAGGATCATCAGAACCGGTTCCTTGCAGAGCCAGCGGGCCAGGAGCACCTTCTGCTGGTTGCCGCCGCTGAGCTCTCTCATGAGCTGATGCGGACCGGATGTCTTGATGCTCATCTTCTCGATGTAGCTCTCCACCATCCTCAGCCGGGCCCCGCGGGAGAGGACGCCGCATCGGCTGAGACCGGGCAACGCGGCCATGGTCATGTTTTCCAACACCGACATGTTCGGAAAGATGCCTTCGTCTTTGCGGTCCTCCGGGCAGTAGCCGAGACCAACCGCGATCGCGTTCCGCGGGCTCTTCATGCGCATCGTCCTGTCGCGGACCGCGATTTCGCCGCTGTCGGGACGATCCGCGCCGAACAGGATTCTGGCCAGTTCAGTTCTGCCCGACCCCAGCAGGCCGGCAACCCCCAGGACTTCGCCCTTGCGGATGTCGATATCGATCGACCGTGTCCGGCGACCTCGCGAAACCTGCTTGGCGCTCAGCACGAGCTCGCGACCGGCATCGAGCTCGCCCGCGTCCTTCTTTCTCGCCAGAACCGACGAGGCGTCACGCCCGATCATCAGGGAAACCATTTGCAGTTTCGTGAGATCCTTTACGGCGTACTCGCCGACCGGCGAGCCGTCCCGGAGGATCGTCGCCTTGTCGCAGATTTCCTGCACTTCGCCCATCTTGTGGCTGATGAAGATGACCGAGATGTTCTTCCGCTTCAGGTCCGCGATGACCCGGAACAGGACGCGTATCTCCTCGTCGCTCAAGGAAGACGTGGGCTCATCCATGACCAGGAGCCTGGCATCGATGCTCACGGCCCTGGCAATGGCCACCATCTGTTGGACCGCCACGCTCTGGCGGCGCAGCGGTTCGTCAACATCGACGTCGCCGAGCCCCATCTCTCCCAGGATCTCACGGGACCGGCGCCTGACAGCCCGCCAGTTTATGAAGCCGCCGGCTTTCGGTTCCCTGCCGATGTGGATATTCTCGCAGATGCTCAGTTGAGGAACAAGGTTGAGCTCCTGGTAGATGGTGCTGATGCCGAGGTGTTGAGCTTGCGCCGCGGTCGCCGGTGCGATCGGCTTGCCGTCAAGAACGATCTCCCCGGCGTCCCGCCGGTACACGCCGGTGAGAACTTTGATCAACGTCGATTTGCCGGCGCCGTTCTCACCCATCAGGGCATGGACTTCCCCGTAACCCACCGCGAGATCGACTCCCTGCAGGGCCTTCACCCCGGGGAACGACTTGCTGATTCCCCGCATCTGTAGTAGGTAGTCCTGGTTCATTCCAGTCACCCTCACTCCCTACTCTTTTTCTTGCTTGCAACGGCGGAGGACCGCCGTCTCCAGTTTGAATTGGTGGACGTTTGATCAGATCCAGTAGCAAGCAATATCCCCCCTCAAAACCCCTTTGGCATGTTCTCGTCGACATTGCTCTTGTCGATGACAATGTCGTCCACACGAATGTACTCGGGCAGTTTCTCGCCCTTGAAGTAGCTCTCGATGGCGTCGAACACCTGGTCCGCGTAGTACGGGGTGACCGAGACGATCTTGTGGTAGAGGCCGGCCTTGATCGCTTTCAGACCGTCTTTCGTGCCGCCGTTGCCGACGATCACGATTTCGCCCCGCGTGGAATTGCCGCCGGGCTTCCTGCCCGCGGCCATCAGCGCCTGGATGGCGCCGATCGCGTCCTCGTCAAAGTGCCCCACAACGGCGTCGAACTTGACGCCCGACTGGATGATATTCTCCATCGACTTCATGGCCGTAGCCCGGTTGAAGTTGCCGAGCTGCGAGGAGACCAGCTTCATGCGGGGGTAGGACTTCATCTTTTCGCGCAGTCCCTTGCTCATCCCGATCGTGTTGCCGCCGCCCGGCGTGCCGTGCAGCTCGACAACCCTGATTTCCTTCACGGACGGGGCGAAGGCGTTGTTGACCAGTTCGGCCATCTTCTGACCGATCCACTCGAAGTCGGAGTAGATTTTCGTGTAGTAGTCTTCGCCCGCCTTGCCCCTGATGTCGCGGTTGACCACGATCACCGGCACACCGGCCTTCTTGGCGATGCGCAGGGCCTCGGCGGAACCCTCCCGGTCGATCGGTCCCAGTACCAGGATGTCCGGCTTCTGGGCCACGATATCTTCCACGTCGGCGATCTGCTTTTCGAGCTTGGCCTGCGCGTGGGTGACGCGGAACTTGTGGCCCCGCTTCCTGGCCTCCTTCTCCAGCTCAGCCGAAAACGCGATGAACCAGGGGTTCGGATCGCCCACGGATGAATAGGCCACCTTTTTCCGAGCGAATGCTCGACTTGCGATGACGAGGGTGAGGCCGATGATGAACAGTCTCTTCATTAGGTAAGGTCTCCTGCCGTTGACGTGCCAACGCGCCGCACAATTCCCGCGGGCCGGGAGGCACCATTGAGAAGCGTGTATCAAAGCAGACAAGGGGGACGATTTCAAGACTTGGTGGGGGGACTGTCAGAAGCCTCGGACGGATTGGGCAGACGACCTGTCATCCCGAGCGCAGCGGAGCGGAGTCGAGGGATCTCGAGAATTGGCAACCACGCCGGACGTGCTTGGCAGTACTCGAGATCCCTCGACTCCGCTCCGCTGCGCTCGGGATGACAGGTCGTCC
>CAZKRK010000517.1:0-4904 GCA_964555035.1 uncultured Victivallales bacterium
TGCGAAGCGTCGAACTCATTTCAGCAATCTTGGCGCTGTCCGTCCCGCTTGTGACCGCGGTCTCGGAAGACCGTGCCCCGCGCCCCAACATCGTCTTCATTCTGGCCGACGATCTGGGTTACGGCGAGCTGGGCTGTTACGGCCAGGAGAAGATCAAGACACCCCGGATCGACCGCATGGCGGCCGAGGGCATGCGATTCACCGATCACTACGCGGGCTACAACGTCTGTTCGCCGTCGCGTGCCTGCCTCATGACCGGCAAGCACTTGGGGCACGTCCACGTCGGCCAGGGCGGCAGCCTTAAGAAACAGGACATCACCGTCGCCATGCTGCTCAAGGAGGCCGGCTACGCCACGTGCATGATCGGTAAGTGGGGGTTGGTCGGCCGGCCCGGCCATCCGGGGAGCCCGAACAACAAGGGCTTCGATCACTGGTTCGGCTACGACAACCAGGGCTTCGCCCACTTCTACTACCGGGAGTTCCTGTGGCGAAACGACCGGAAGGTGCTCTATCGACGGCATCAGCTTCGTGCCGGAGCTGCTGGAGAATCTGCCGGGCAGAAGGAGCAGGAGTATTTCTACTGGATCTGGGCCGTCCCCGTGGGCAAGTGGAAGCTCCATCCAGCCGGCAAGGAGAAGTACCGGCTGTACGACCTGGAGAAGGGCATTGCCGAACAGCACGACGTGGCCGACCGGCTTCCGGACGTCGTGGCACGCTGCAGCCGGTACTTCCAGATTGCGCGAGGCAACAGCGCCTGACGCCTGCCCGGTTCACTGCTGGCACGGTTTCAGCTCTCTCTCTCTCGACTGAGCCCTTCACCAGCCGGCGAGGCCAGGCGGTGAAGGGGGAGAGGCCAGACTTCGTCACCAATTCCGGCCGAAGAGATTCGCGTGTACGAGTAGGTGTACGAGTACGGCAAGAACCCGCCGTGCACCCCCTTACTCGTACACTCATATCTTCCTATCCCCCGCGCTATAGCATCGCAGATCCCTATCCCGACACGCGACACCCGACACGCGACACCCTCTTCTCGACACGCTCTTCCACCCCCTACCCGAAAGGAGGATTCTGCCTATGGATGCCTGAGTCTGATTCATGACAACCGGCCTGCGTGAGCGGTCGGCGCCGGAAGCGAAATGAAGTTGAATGGTTCGGACAACGAAGTACGAGGAGCAAGACAATGAAATCCAATCGAACATCGCTATGGGCGGCTGTGTGGGTGCTGGCTGCGGGGTGGCTATTGACCGGAGGGCCTCTTCTGCCGCGCAGCTTGAACTCGAACTAAACCACAGTTTCTTGTTGCATAACCTATCTGGATCAGCTTAGAGTACACCATTATGTTGATAAGGACAGATTCTGAGTTGGCTGTCGAGCTTGGGCAGCGTATAAGGGGACGGCGTATTGCCAAGCGCATGACGCAGAAGACGCTTGCCGCACGGGCCGGCGTTCACGTCAATACGCTTCGTGCGCTGGAGCGCACGGGCGAAGTCAAGCTTAGCTCGTTTCTCGCGGTTCTGCGTGCGTTGGGAGAGCGTTCAGGAATGGACGCGCTGATGCAGGAGCCACCGCCGCCGGATCTCTATGCCCCACCGCCCGGCAGATTGCCCCAGCGAGTCAGGGAGCGCAGGTCTTGAGGGCGGAGGTATACCTCTGGGAGCGCCGGGTCGGCTTGCTTGCCGACGATGTCGATCTTCCTGCCATCGCGTTCCAGTACGCCCCCGAGTGGCTCGCCGACGGTCTGTCGATCTCGCCCTTGAATCTCGCGTGGGAGGCGGGGGTGCAGTGGAATCGTGACGCGAGGCCTTTCTCCGGCCTTTTCGGTGTATTCGGGGACAGTTTGCCCGACTCTTGGGGGCAGATGCTGATGGACGAACGCTTTCGCCGGGCCGGACTCAACCCGGAGAAGGTCGGTGCTCTTGAGCGGCTTTGCTACGTGGCGGATCGGGGATGGGGGGCGCTCACCTACGCTCCCGATCGCGCGGATACCGGCTCCGACAAGCTTGAGAAGATGGACCTTGTCGAGGCCGAGCGGTCGGCACGCGCGGCTGTCGAGGGGCGCATGCGTGACGTGCTGCCGGAAGTCATTGAGTCCGGCGCGTCCACAGGCGGGGCGCGGCCCAAGCAGCGCATCGCGATATCGGGTGCAGATCCGGATGTTGTTTGGTACGGCAAGACCTTGCCTCCGGCAGGTTACGAACCCTGGATCTTGAAGATCGAAACTGACCCGCGGCGCTGCTACGGGCGCGTCGAGAAAGCGTACTATGCATTGGCTGAGGAGATGGGGCTACAGGTTCCAGAAACTCGGCTCGTGAGCGCATCGCCTGAGCATGTCCACCATTTCGCGGTGAAGCGGTTCGACTGGCTCGCCGATCGGCGTCTTCATTGCCACACGCTTGCGGGCATGCTTCATCGGGACTCGCACGCGGGGAGCACGGACTACGAGGAGTTCTTGCGGGCCGTTCTCACCGTTACCGAAAACCAGGAATGTGTTGTGGAGGCGTTCAAGCGCGCGGTCTTCAATGTGTCCTTCGGTGTAAGGGACGATCACGGCAAAAACCACGCTTTCACCATGACCCCTGATGGCGAGTGGACGCTCTCGCCGGCCTATGACGTAATGTACTCTCGTCCAGGAGTCGGGAACGGCCTCCATCGCCAGATGCCGTTGCTTGGCAAGCGCGAGGGTATTGACCGAGCGGACGTGGAATCGCTGGCCCGGACGTTCGCGGTCAACCAACGCACAACACGGGACATTTTCGATACGGCACACGAGGTCGCCCTGAGTTGGGATGAGGTCTGTGGAGCTCTTGGCATTCCGGATCAGCGTATGGCGGAGATCCGCGACACCTGGGAGTTTCCGGGCCCGGACTACGCCTGGTAAGCGGTCGGCCGACAATCCAGGGAGAAGGGCAGGTGGTGGTGACCCTGCACGTCCCTGGCCGAGTTGGGCGACCAAACAGCATGCCTCGATGGTCGGGATACCGATTGCCGGCGGTTCAACTTTCCGGGTTGAGCTGCTCGGCGCTCAACGGGATTCCTCATGCGCGGACCTCCTTGCGCCAAGCGGTCAGGACCGGCTCCACACGAGGCGTCATCTTTCTGCGCAAACCCGTAAGACATTCTCCGCGACATCGGGTAGGTTAGAGGTCTGTCGTTTTGAGGGACCGAAAGCAATCCCCGTGGAGATGAGGACAATGAAGAAGGTAATCCGCTTTTCCGCGACCGCGGTGCTTGCAGGCCTCGCCATGGCCGCAGCCGCGGAAGACCGTGCCGCGCGCCCCAACATCGTCTTCATTCTGGCCGACGACCTGGGCTACGGCGAGCTGGGCTGTTACGGGCAGCAGAAGATCAAGACGCCGCGGCTGATGGAGCCCGGGGCCGTCGAGACGCTCTTCAGGCAGTATTCCGAAATCGGCTTTCGCGGATCGAAGATCGACTTCTTCGACCGCCTGCCGGACGGCAAGGGGAGCACCGCCGACTACGAGGACACCCAGATGGCGGTCGCCTTGCGCGATCCCATCTGCCGGAACGGCCTACACCGCGAGCCTCTTCCGCGACAAGCTCGAGGGTCGCGACTGCGTCGGCGATACCCGGCAGGTCACGGCCGCCGACACCCTCAACTTCAAGACCGCCGACTGCGGCGGCTTCATCGTTTGCCTCGAGCCGAAGTGAGCCAGGAGATTCGAACGCGGACACGGCGCCTCGCTCTGAAATGCACTCGAAACCGGCGCAATATGCGGCTTTGTTCTTTTTGCGCAAATGCGTAAGACACACCTGCGCGGAGCTGCTATATGGTGTTGCATGAAGACAAAGAAGAGACTGACGAACGCATGGCTGTTGGCTGTCGGCACGTACCTGGCGCTGGGAACGTCCGTCCGTGCGGACGCCCTGGTGTACGAGAGTATGAGCCACACCAACGGCGCGGGCCAGTTGCACGGCAAGACGGCCGACACCGGCCTCGGCGCGTGGAACGTGACGCCCAGCGGCTCCGGCCAGATTGTCGCGCCCACCATGAGTTATACCGACGGCCACGGGAACGTTCTTCCGGTAGCCGGAAATCGGTATGAGACGGTGGCGGGTTTCAATGACTACGCACGCGCGTCCATCACGAATATCGCGACGGCCTGGTCCGACGCCAACACGGACGGCGGCAAGCTGAACGCGAAGGGCGCGACCATCTGGTTCAGTGCGCTGATGAACCTCAATGGCGGATACCATAACCATTTTCACCTGGATCTGACGGACACGGCGAACGGGGGCGCGAGTTGGGAGAACGGTCCCGGCTATTTCGCGGTCGGGAAGAGGATCGGGAACACCAACTGGGAGATTCGCGGAGACAACGACGACGGTGACGCGGACGTGTCGGCTGTCTCGACGGTCGGCGTCACGGCGGACACCTTCGTTCTGGGGCGTTTAACGACCGACGCGGCGACCGGCGACACCACGTTCGACGTGTGGTTCAATCCGCTGATAGACGACGAGAGCAACCTGGGGGCGCCGGGTGCAAGCATCACCGTTGCCGCCAACGACGACGGCAGCGTGACCCAATTCGACACGGTTGGCTACCGCCACCAGAAGTGGGAGTCCCCGAACCTGCTGGACGAGCTCCGCATGGGCGAGACGTTCAACAGCGTAGTGGGCAAGTCCGGTTCCGGTGAACCTGGGGGCACAGTGCTTGTTGTCCGTTAGACGGATTGGATAAAGGACAAGCGGGCGCGGTTACGGCAGTCGTTGCTCCATCCCCTGCACCGGGATCAACGAACCACGAGAAGCATGCCGCTAGAGGGTGAGTGTTGGACGATGCTGTCAAACGTCAGTTCGCCGATGTCGAGGTGAGAGCCGGTATGGTGGGTTACAGGGGCAGGTCGATTGTGCGCAAAACCGTAAGACAATTTCCGTGGTATCGG
>CAZKRK010000518.1:0-1087 GCA_964555035.1 uncultured Victivallales bacterium
CGGCAAAGGCACCACACACATCTTCGGATCGCCGTCTTCGCGATGACGCGGACAATTCACCACAACGCTTTGGAGGTTCATCTGTCAGGACGAAAGGAGCGTCACGGGAGAGCTGTTTGAGGCAAGGATATCTGAGGGGCGAGAGCACGAACTACCTGACCACAATGATGGTCCCATGCGTAGTCACGACGGTCAGAACGAGCCCCTGCGTCGAGGAGGTTTTGGCAGCCCTGGACTTGTCCTGCCCCACCTCCAGAGTAGTGTACTGCAGCGACCACTCCCGTCCCGGCTTCAGCGGGGGCAGGACGAGCGAGTCGAAGTTCCCGGCCAACGATCCGGCATCTACCAGCACGAACGAGTCGCCGAGCCGCGGAGTGAATCCCTCCTGGAGCTTGACGACCAAAGTGCCGCTCAGCGTGGCGGCGCCGTCCACGACGATCTGATCGTACCCGGTTCCCGCGGACGTGCCTCCCAGGTGCAGCGTGGCGTTGGTCACCGAGTGGCTCTGTCCGGCCGACTTCAACGTCACGAGATAGTCCTCGACTTCCCCGTCGGACGCGGCCCCCGTCCACGAAAGCCCGGACTGCGTGCCGAACCGAAACCGCGCGTAGCTCGGACCCGTACCGATCGTTCCCGGTATCCGGACGCACATGCGTTCGATTCCGCCGCTGAGGTACCTGTTCGTGCAGAGCTGTTCGCCCGAACCGGCGAAGCTCCCGTCGGCGTCGTAGTCCACCCACGCGTTCAGGTAGCCGTTCGTGTGAACCGTAACCCGCAGGTTCTTGGCCACCCCCGGATAAAGGGCGCCGCCCCCAACCCAGGCCACGCCGTCTTCGTCATCCGGCGCCGCGCCCGAACTGTCGTCGCCGTCCGCGGAGGCGCTCTCCACGCCGTTCGTCTCGCCGTCCACGGCCGCACCCAGGTGAAAGGCGCCGGCGTTCGGAATCTCGTGCCGAGCGCCGTTGTCCGCCAACAGGGTGATGCCATACGCCGCGGGCAGGTCCCCGAAGTCGAATCGGCGGTTGAGCCAGACTTCAAGGGCCTCGGTTTCGCGTCTGCACACGAACGCATCCAGGTCGCCGTCACC
>CAZKRK010000518.1:1187-2526 GCA_964555035.1 uncultured Victivallales bacterium
GCATCCAGGTCGCCGTCACCGTCAAGGTCGCCCAGCGACACACTCCCGCTGACCGTGTTTCCCAGGCCCTGACCGCTGTTGGTGAAGCCGCCGGTCCCGTCGTTGAACCAGACCTGGTCGGGATGTCCCCCAACGGCCACAAAGGCATCCAGACCGCCGTCCCCGTCAAGATCGCCGAGGGCGAAGCTGTCCGCCGTGCTCCCCACGGTCCGGCCGCTGTTGCCGAAAACCCCGTGGCTGTTGTTGGTCCACACCTGGTTGCCCAGGAGCGCGTCAAGGTCGCCGTCACCGTCCACGTCGCCCAACGGTACGCCGCTGCTCACGCCCAGGCTTTGACCGCTGTCGCCGAACACGCCACCGCCGTTGTTCAACCATACCCGGCTGCCGCCGGTCGCGTTCCCCACGAGCGCGTCAAGGTCGCCGTCGCCGTCCAGGTCGCCCAGCGCGATGCCCAGGCTCTCGGCATCGCCCAAGCCCTGGCCGCTGTCGACAAACGATCCGTCGCCGTTGTTCAACCACACACGGTTCGGTCCCTGGGAATTCGCCGTGAACGCGTCCAGGTCCCCGTCCCCGTCCAGGTCTCCCAGGGCTGCCTGCTCGCTCTCTCCGCTACCGAGCGCCTCTCCGCTGTCCATGAACACGCCGTCCCCCCTGTTTGTCCAGACCCGGTTGGCGTCGCCGAAGACAGCCACAAAGGCGTCCGGATCGCCGTCGCCATCCAGATCTCCCAGGGCGGCATGACCCCAGGGCCCGCTCGCCAGGCGCTGCCCGCTGTCGACGAATATGCCCGGGCCGTAAGGGGCCCGTGCCGTGAACTGCCACGTGTACGGCCGGCTCATGGCGAGACCCGCCATGCTCAGAACATCGGGCGACACGGTCACCGTCACCTGCTCGCCCACGCGAAACGCGTCCGCGGGGCTGAACGTGACGACGTTGCTTACCACGTTGAAGCTGCCGGCGACCGGCCCGGAGAGCGATCCGTTCGCCGTCAACGTGTGCGTGCCGATCGTCGTCGGATCCATCTCGGCGCTGAACGTCATTTCGATGCTCGCATCCCTCGCCACGTCGAGCGCATGCACGGCCGGCGTGTGGGAGACAAGCGTCGGCGGGAGCGCGAGGCTGTCCAGCAGCAGGTCCCCGGTCGCGTTGGCCGTGAGCTGCCAGTCGCCGGGCCGGGGGCCACCCACGCTGAAGTGCGCATAGTCGCTGGTCACGTGGCCGTCGACGATCGTCTCCCCCGACGGCGCCGCCCAGGGCGAACGGCTGAGCCGGACTTCACATGCCCCGCTGACCTGTCCGGCCGCCACGATCTTGTCCAGCGACGTGTCAGAGGCGGCGT
>CAZKRK010000518.1:2626-4858 GCA_964555035.1 uncultured Victivallales bacterium
AGTAGTTCGTGCCCCACAGCCAGGTCAGCACCGCGTGGTTCGTGTGCGTCATGGTGAACTGATTGGTCATCCCACTCGCGGGCGCATTGCCGGTCATCATCCAGCCCGCGCAGGCGTATTCCGTCGTGCCGCATGTTTCGACACGTGACACTCGCTCCCAGCTCGCTCACGGTCAGCCCCACCGGCGGGTCAGCGGTTCCGTGGGCCGAGACGACGTTCAGCGTCGCCAACGGTGCGCCGTCCACCAACAGGTTCCCCGACCCGTCGGGTGTCAGTGTCCACTGGCCTGGATTGGCCCCGCCGGGGCTGAACGACGTGTAGTCGCTCGTGGCGTGGCCGTCGACGATCGTCTCCCCCGACGGCGCCGCCCAGGGCAAACGACTCAGCCGGACTTCGCATGCCCCGCTGACCTGCCCCGCCGCCAAGATCTTGTCCAGCGACATGTCAGAGGCGGCGTAACATTCGAAGACGCCGCCGGCCGTGAAAACGAGCGAGCTGGGGCTGCCGAAGGTCAGCGTGTCGACGTCCGTGGCCGATCCATCCCCCGGGGCGACCGTGCCCGCGACGATGGACTTTGCATCGATCGCCCCGCCACCTTCCAGGCGTCCGGTGCTTCCAATGAGCACAAGCGGCGCGCGGATACGCCCGTCGACGCGCAGGATGCCGTCTTGCACTCGCCATTCGCTTGGCGCGGCATCAAGGGGCACGGTCAGCGCCGTGAGGACGAACGTGGCAAGCGCGGCCCAAAGCCGCCCACGTCGCATCTCCGCCGTCATGTCAGCGCGTACCGTCATATGCGTCGTCTCTGCTCTATCTCCTGAAGTGCCCCCTTCGTAGACTCGCCGGAGGGCGCGCGTAGCACGCGCGCCCGGAGACGAGACGCTCGTCCCGCAACCTGCGCCCTCCGGTGCGGCTCCAGGAGCCGCACCTGCGGACGCTCTACGAAGAGGGCTACTCCCCATCTACAAGCGCCAGGCAACGGAGAATCCGGGCTGGAATCGGTCTTGCTCGGCCTGCCGGTTCTTCGTCCCGCAAAAGCAACTCACCGGACGCAACGCAACCCGAGGACAGTGAGTGAACCACTCGGGGGGTGCAAGGTGCGGCTCGAGACACGACACCCGATCGCGGAGTCGTTCCAATGGCCGCCGCGCATAACCCGAGACGTTCCGGAGTCCGGGCCGCTCGGATCGACCTGAACCTCGCCCGAGTAGTAATCCTGCCACCAGTCATTGCACCATTCCAGCACACTGCCGCTCATGTCATGAAGACCGAGCCGATTGGGCGCCTTGGTTCCAACTTCATGCGCGTGCCCGCCAGAGTTGCCAGCGTACCAGGCGACACCGTCGACGGCATCGCTACCGCTGTACTTCGTGTTCCGGCCAGCGGCGGCACCCCGAGCCGCGTACTCCCACTCCGCCTCCGTGGGCAGGCGGTAGCCACCGGACCAACGCTTGACGAGAGGGATCGATTGGCTCGTCCTGTACACCACGGTCAGTTCCGCGTTCGTGTAGTACGCGGGTGTCAGCCCCGCCTTCTCACTACGCGCATTGCACCACTTCACGCAGTCGTACCAACTGACCGAGTGCACCGGGTGGTTCGCGTTGGTGCTGGAGCCGGCGTTGTCGAATCCGTACCCGTTGGTAGACGCCCACGAGTACACATCGTCCCATAGCCCCTTGGTCACCTCGTACTTCTCCATGTAGAACGAGTTCAGCTTCACCACATGGTTCGTATGTTCGTACTGGTACCCACCCCCCCGGGAGTTCCCCATGACAAACATGCCGCCGGGGACGTAGACCATGCCTTCCGGCACTGTCCCCGGCGTCTGCTGCAGCGTACCGTCCGACGAAATCCGAAACAGCACATTCGAGTTGGCGTCATAGATGACAAAAGCCGACGACCCGTCGCTCGACCCGAGAAACACCTCGACGTCCTCCGCGCGCCCCTGCCCGGCGCCCCCCAGCAGTACCCCCATCACGATTCCCACCACGACCAATTTCGACGGTTTGCTCATCTGCTTCCTCCTTTTTGCGTTTGCTGTTCTGTTCTCTCGCGGGAGCTCGCCGCGTCTCAGCCTTCTCCCGCCTTTTCCTTTCATGCTCTTCACGCCATGACACACAGCCTCACTACGAGATGGGATTATACCGAAAATCGGGCCGGTCAGTCAAACTTCACTCTTCACAAGGCGGGCCGGGGCCCACAACCCAAGTTGCCCGGCCCTTCGCGGTTCCG
>CAZKRK010000519.1:0-4851 GCA_964555035.1 uncultured Victivallales bacterium
CCACTTCCGGATTAGACGGAGCATCCGCTTATCCGCCACACGTTCCTCCAGGAAGACTCGCTGTAGCAGGACAAAGCTGTCGCGCTCTATGATGGGCCAACGCCCTGCCGCATCCTTCCAGATCGCCAGCATGTCCGCGCCAGCCTCTTTGAATTTTGTTTCCAATGCCGGGGCTTTGGCGCGTGGATCGACCTTGCTTTCCACATAGAGATCCCAGTAGGCGGACCATGCATCCGGCAGCACTCCAGTAGCCTCCACATCCTCCAACAACAGGCGGATGGTCTCGCGGGCGCAATCCAGACGGTTCATGGCGCTGAGCAAGCCGCGCACATGCGTCGAGTCGAGGCGTTGGCGAGAGCGCCTGGGAATCCAGCCTTGCTCGACCAGATAGTCGAGCACCGCTTCGAAGGTCAAGCGCTCCTGTGCGCCCTCCACCAACCGGTTGCGAAAGACCACCAGCAACGAGGGATCGAACGCCGCGTCCTGCGGGTCCATATGCAATGCCAGCCGCCAGCGTTGATCGTACTGCACCGCCTCGGCCGCTTGCCGGTCCGTGACTCGCAGCACAAACTGCAGAATCAGAGCCGCGAGTAGACGCACCGGATCCCACGCCGGCCGCCCGTTGTCCGCACAGTATAGCGGAGCGAGCCGTTCGCGGTATGTCTCCAGCAGTGGAAAGATCGTGTGGGCGAAGAAAACGAAGAACTCAGCCTGACGGCGCACGGCTCGTGGAATGCGATCCGGCTGCTGAAAGAGGGCCAACAACTCCGGTTCCGGCTCTGTGGGTGGCAAACGGCGGGGCAGCGACATGGGGTTGCCTCCTTTCTCGGGTTGACAATGGCTCGGCTAGAGGCTAGCCTACAGGAATGCAAGCCCACTATCCAGTCAAAGTGCAGGCGATTCGTTCGAAAGGACGGACCGATCGGTTCTATGTGTTCATCCCGCTGCCGTTGGCGGCGGCCATCGGCCTGGAGGCCGGGGAGAAGTTCCAGTGGTCGCTGTCGGACAGAAATTCGCTGTCCGTGCACCGACTCAGCCCGAATATAGACGGCGCGGATGGGAAAGAAGCGGCGACGCCAAAGAAGCGGTCGCGGAAGTGATGGAAGCGGGACCGCGCGCGGGATCAGGCGCGCCCAGGTTTTTCAGCGGAATCTAAACTACCGCTAGACCCCATCCGAAAAGGGGCGGCGGCCGATTTTGGCCTGAAACGCCAGGAAAATGGGGAGGCCGGAAGATTGGGGAGGGAGATTAAGTAGAAAGATTAGGTAGATAGATTAAGAGTCGATGGGCATACTTAATCTATCTACCTAATCTTTCTACTTAATCTGCTCCTCCACGCGCCGAGAAATCAGCGCGACCCTTTTCGGACACCCTCTCGCTAGAGCCCCAGGTTCTTCTTCATCCGCTCCTGGACCGGTTCGTCGTGGACGATGAACTCCTGGCCGGTGATGAGCTCGTAGGCCATGATGTAGCGCTTGGCGGCTTCGATACGGACTTCGTCCGTGAGCACCGGCGGCGTGCCGTCGCCGCGGAAGCCCTGGTCGGCGAGCCACGTGCGGACGTACTCCTTGTCGAGCTTGCGCTGGTCTTTGCCCGCCGCGAAGAGCTCCTCGTAGGTGTCGATGTACCAGTAGCGCGAGGAGTCGGGGGTGTTGATTTCGTCCGAAACCGTCAGCTCGCCGTCGACTCTGCCGATTTCGTACTTGGTGTCGACGAAGATCAGCCCGCGGGAAGCGGCGTGCTTCACGCCGAAACGGTAGAGCCCGAGGCACAGCTCGGCGGCCTCGTCGAATGTCTCGCCGTCGATCAGCCCTTCCGCAATTGCCTCTTCGCGGGAAATGTTGCGGTCATGCTTCTCGAGCTTGGTCGTAGGCGTAATGATCGGCTTCTCGAGCTTCTGGTCCTTTTTGAGGCCCTCGGGCAGGGCATTGCCGCACATGTTGCGGACGCCCTGCTCGTAGTTGTACCAGGCAGATGTCTTCGTCACCCCGGTGATGTAGCCGCGGACCACGAACTCCAACGGCAACTGTTCGCACTCCTTCACGATCATGACATTGGGGTCAGGCACATCGATGACGTGGTTGGGTGCGATGTCCTTGGTCTTGTCGAACCAGAACGCCGCAATCTGGTTGAGCACCTGGCCCTTGAACGGGATAGTCCCCAGCACACAATCGAAGGCGGAGATGCGGTCGCTTACCACGAGCACGCGTTTGTCTTCCTGCTTGTAGCTGTCGCGAACCTTGCCGTGCGACACCTCGCCCAGCCCCTCGAAATCGGTCGTCTCGAGAACATTGTCCAGCTCCGCCCGGATTCTTCCGTCAGATACCATGATCCTTCTCCTTTCAGCTTATGTCCAAGTCCACGATTTCCGGCGTTTCCTGCCAGCCTCGTTCAGCGCCGAGCTGTTCGAGAATCGAGCGGCAGCGCTGGCGGATTTCCGTCGCAAGGTCCGCCACCTGGCCGGACGCCTCCCGCGCGCCCAGGAGCTGGGCAGCCGCGCCGATCACATGCCGAAGCCCCAGCGTTCCTCGCCCCGACGAATCGTCCCAACCGTCTGCGATTGCTTCAAGTACCGCCCGCAGACTGGCGAACAGCGTCATTTCCAGCCTGTCATCGAGCGCAAACGTAATTTGCTTCAAATCGAGGATCCACATCGCGTTTCCGCCGGAGATCTCCCACTCCGCCGGCTTGACCAACCCGGTGCCAAACACGACCAGCCGCCTGGCCGCACAGCCTTTTCCGAGTGACGAAAGCGCGCGCGATGCCAGCATTACGAGGTAGTGCGAATCCACGCTGACACCCTCGAACTCATCGGTCAGATAAGCGTCTACCGCCTTGGCCAGCTCACGGATGAAGTACGCGTCCTCAAGCAGCGCCTCCCCACATGCCGCGGATACTTCCGCGGTTATGTGCGAGACAATCGGCGAATCAATCTCACCGGCGAACTGTGGGTTGAGTATCATTGCTTGTCGATCAGACCCCGAACGGCGCCGAGAAACTCGTTGACGTCGCGGAAACGACGATAGACGGATGCGAAGCGCACGTACGCGACCTCGTCCAGTTTGCGCAGGCGCTCCATGACCTTTTTGCCGATGGCCTGGGCCGGAATCTCGCGTTCGTACTCGCTTTCCAACTCCTCAATGACGCTGTCAATGAGACTGTCGATCTGCTCCGCGCCGATCGGGCGCTTCTCGCACGCCCTTTCGACCCCTGCCACCAGCTTCGATCGGTCCAGCTCCTCGTGACGACTGTCACGTTTGACCACGCGCAGACGGGCCTTCACAACCTCCTCGTAGGTTGTGAAACGGTACCCGCAACGCAGGCACATGCGTCGTCTCCGGATCACGGCGCTGCTACGCGCCGACCGGCTGTCGATAACCTTGTCTTCCAAATGAGCGCATTTTGGGCAGCGCATCGTGTTCTCCCTGCCTCAGGTTTGCCCGCCGAACTCGGTCCCCGACTACCGGTCAAACGGCAGCGGTACGGCGGGCGAGTTCACAATATGGCGGCACTATAGTCGCCCCCCGCAGGTTTGGCAAGCGTTAGAAAGGGCGTATGCCCCAAATATTGTGTCTTCCGACACAATGGCCGCGGATCATATCCCGTATCTTGTGTCCGACTCCGTGGAAGAACTGCGTGGCGGGCCTTCGGCCAGGCCGGGCGCATCTGCTCCATTTCTCCTTGTGTATTTGGTTCCAGTATGCTCAGATTATGCCCTTGAAGGGGTCGATTCAGGTCAGGACATCCACACGGGAGGAATCAGCATGAGCGAAGAAGTCGACAAGCCCGAAGCTCAACAGGACGAAGACGTTCGGGTCGGCGAGCCCGAACCCGTTGAGGAAGCACCGGCTCCGGCCGAAGGGGCCGCGGCGGCCGAAGCCCCACAGCAGCCGGCCGCGGAAGAGGATGCTCCTGCGGACGAACAGGCGGCGCCCGAGAGCGCGGAAGCAACCGAAGAAGAGATGGACGCGAAGGAGGTCGAAGAGGGCAAGGTGCTGGCCATCGTCTCTTACATCATCGGAATTGTGGCCCTCATCCCCCTCATCCAGCGCAACAACGCCTTCTCGCTGTATCATGCCAAACAGGTGCTGATACTGATGATCGCCGCGGCTGCGCTGGCGGTTGTCAACGTGATTCCCTGCATCGGGCAGATCATCTGCGCGATCGGAATGGTCTTCCTTCTCGTCCTCGACATCATGGGCCTGATCAATGCCATCAACGGCAAAGCCAAGCCGATTCCCATTCTCGGCAAGTTGGCGCTCGACTGGTTCAAGGGAATGACCAAACAGTAGCCGGCGTTTGAAACTCGAACTGCGTCATCTTCGCGCGGACGAGGACGACTACGAGCTGATATTCGGTCTGTTGTTCGTACCGCTGCTGGCCGTGGCGGCACTGGTGGTTTCCCGCATACCGGGAAACCGCCTGCCACCCTGCTGGCTCAACCGCCTCACGGACATTCCCTGCCCCACTTGCGGCGCGTACCGCGCCTTGACCCTGGGCTGCCGGGGACGAGTCGTGGAAGCGTGGCTGATGCAGCCGCTGGGCGTGACGGTGGTCGGCCTGGCCGCCGCGTATTGCGTCTATTCCGCCATCACCACCGTGGGACGCTTCCGTCGCCTGCGCCTCCGGTTTGAGGGCCGCCGCGACCGGTTCCTGGCCGCGGGGGCAGTCGTACTTGCGGTTGCCGTCAACTGGGGGTATCTCGTGGCGGTCGGGCGGTAGGTTCCCTCACCCGGTCCCGCTGCGTCGGACCGACGGGGCTGTATCAAGAGGTCATGGGCCGCTTGCGGGTGTCCGCGCGTAGCGTGCTCCAACCGGTCCACGCCACTCCGCGCCGATCCGCGTTGCGTC
>CAZKRK010000520.1:0-4832 GCA_964555035.1 uncultured Victivallales bacterium
GCGCCGGTTTTTCTTGTTTTTTTCGACAGCTTTGGGAGGGTGAGTCACTAAAGGCAAATACCGGCGCCGGAAGTATGTTTGCGGGGTGGATGGACAGGAACGCGTGGTTTTTCAGTTTGCTGCCGGAGACCCGTCCCGCAATGCGTTCACCGAGTGGGTAAGGCTGCACACGACAACCGAATCGAGCACGACTTCGGGTTAGCCGCGCCGCTTCGCTCCGCGGCGCGATCAAGGGGTGTCCCGCATCCCCGGCGATTCTCGCGGGGCAGTGACGTTGCTCGCCGTTGGCGCGTCGGCAAGCCGCGCGTTGCGTTGAAGACGTGGCAGGCCTGTGCGGTGAAGGGCCGTGCCTTTGAATCCGCGCTCGAACTCCTCTTCGGTCATGGCCAGGATTTCGTTGGGGTGGGGCGGGGGTGACGCCGGCCGGAACTCCGGCATGACCAGTTCTTCGCCGAAGCGGTTCCAGGGACAGACGGCCGTGCAACGGTCGCAGCCGAAGAGGGCGCCGCTCACGGCCGGCGTGAGCTCGGGGGGTATCTCGCCCTCACGCTCTATCGTCAGGTACGAGATACAGCGGCGGGCATCGACGCGTTCGTGGCCCAGCGCGGCGCCCGTGGGACATGCGTCGAGGCAGCGGCGACAGGTTCCGCAACGGTTTGGTTGTCGCGGCGATGGAGCAAGCTCTAAGTCTACGAGCAGGAAACCAAGCACGATGCAGCAACCCGCCTCGCGGCTCACGATCTGTCCCTGGCGGCCCTGCCAGCCGATTCCGGCGCGAACGGCCCATTCGCGCTCGAGAAGCGGCGCGGAGTCCACGCAAACACGGGCCGTTGCCAAGGGTGTTCCGATCTGCTGCGCCAGCAGTTTCAGCTTGCGCCTGATGACGTCGTGGTAGTCCCCGCCCAGGGCGTAGGTTGAGATGCCGGATCCCGGCGCGCGGTTGGTCGGATAGCGCGCGGCGACGGCGATAACCGAGCGCGCCCCCTCCGCAATGCGGCGCGGATCGGTCTTGAGCTCGGCGTGACGCTCGAGCCAGGCCATGTCCGCGGCACAGCCCGCGGCCAGCCAGTCTCGGTATTCGCCGATCGAGAGCGACTCCCCGGCCTCGGCGAAGCCCACGCCGGCAAACCCGAGCTCGCGGGCAAGCGACGCTATGCGTTGTTCCAGTTCGGACATTCAGACTTCCGTCCTCTTGGTGCTGGAGCGAGGTTGGCCTGAAGCGCGAGTGGCGTCAAGCGGGGAGTTGATGCCGGAAATCATCAATCGACAACCATCGATCAACTGTCCTACGATGCTGTTTCCGTCGCCATGGACGGTTTTTTGCGGGGAGGTTTTCCGTTGAAGAAGTGCCTGTTTCTTGACCGTGATGGGATCGTGAACCGTTCGCCGGGGGCGGGCTATGTGCTTTCCTGGGAGGCGTTTCATCTTCAGGCCGGTTTCGTGGCTGCGCTACGCTGTGCAGCGGAGCGTGGGTACGAAGTGGTTGTGATCACAAACCAGCAGTGCGTAACCAAGGGACTGATCTCGTCCGGGGAAGTGGACGGGATCCACGCGCGGCTGTGTCGCCAACTGGCCGATGAGTACGGGTTGAGCCTGCTCGATATCATGGTCTGTCCCCACGGCGACGAACACAACTGCGGGTGCCGCAAGCCCAAGCCCGGGATGATTCTGGAAGCCGCGCGCCGTCACAACATCGATCCGGCCCTGTCGTGGATGGTAGGCGATCAGGAACGGGACATCGAATGCGGGCGCAGCGCCGGCTGCCGAACCATCCTGGTGAGGGACGGCGACGAAGAGACTATCGCCGACCACCACGTCAAGGACCTCGCCGAGCTGAGCGAAGTGCTGCGGCGGGTGTTGTAGATTGGTTAATTGGTAGATTGGTTAATTGGTCGACTGGTGGACTGGCCATTGGGAGGGAGCGGTCCTGCAACGTTACGGTTTCCCGCCAATGACCAATCAACCGATTGACGAATTGACCAATACCCAATTGCGCGGCATTCGGGCTGCTAGCCGGACGGTCTCAGGAACGACAGAAGGGCGGAGTGTGTCCGCTTTGCATCCATCCCGCACGACGGCACGGACATGAACATAGTCACGATAATGGATTATGCCGACAGTCCGAAGTTCAACCTCATGTGCATGATCTGGATGAAGCGGTTGCAGCAGCATGCCCCACACTCCCGTATTCGCGTCCTGACCCGCAGGGGACTGCCACGGGCGGTCGAGAGGTACTTCGCCGAGTTCGACAACGTCGAGGTCATTCCTGCCCAGCGGCGTGACCTCGGGCCGTTCGACCACTTCAACCTGTCCGTCAAATTGTACAACCTTGCCGCGCTTGACTATCCGTTCATCTTCCTGGACGCCGACATGTTCGTGATCGACGACCTGGAGTACCTCTGGCAGCGTCGCGACGACAAGCCGTGGATCGGCATTGACGACCAGTCGTCGCAACTGGGCTTGTGCGCGCCCTTTGCTCACCTGAACTCCGGGCTTCAGATTGTCTCCGACAACGCCTTCTACGACTACGACGCCATTGTGCGCTGTTTCGATGAGCATGGGCGACGCTTCCTCGTCAACGGCGAGGACCAGTCGCTGCTTTTCGAGTACTTCAGGGCAATCGGCTACGACTACAAGCATCCCGAGATCGATGAGGGCTGGAACTGCTGCTCCAGGTTCGCTCAACTCCACAAAGACGCGCGCGGCGCATGGCGCGGCGTAAGCAAGGGACTTCCTCGGTCCTACCCGGTCCACATCGTACACTATTTCAATGGCGCCAGCCGTCCCTGGCACATCGGCTGTCCTCTTTTCGCGGAGGAGGCCAAGGCATTGTCGGAGCGTCTCGCCAACCGCGCAACCGTCCCGGCGAAGAGTGCCTCCGAATTCCGCGGGACGGGGACGAAACGGCAGCTCAGGGTGTATGCCATGAACAGCTCCGGCGAGAAACTCGCCGCAATGGGCGAGCATCCGTTCACGCCGCTGGCTCGAACCGAAATCGAGTGGGTCGACAACCCCGACAGGGCTGACCGCATCTACTGGCGCCTTCGTTCGGACGACGCAATCCGGGACTACCGCCAGTTGGTCTACCGGCACGACGAGTTCTTCAAGGCCAACGAGAAGAAGTTCCTGCTGTACACTGACCACCGCCCGCCCGGCATTCTCTATCTGAACGATGCGCCGTCATTCACCCCGTTCCCGATCTACGACCGATTCACCAACCGGTTGTCGAACGTGTACGCCGTGCCGTACCTGTTGGACGGCGTGGACGCCGAGACGGCACAGGACGACGCCTTTGCGGAGACGTGCCGACAGCAGGCAAAGGAACATGATCTGTTTTACCATCGCTCGTGTGCCGAGCTGGTGCGTTCCGGAATCCCGGGCGAGGGCGAGCTGACGTTGTATGAGTGCGCGGTTGACCGCGCTGCGCTCGCCGGCATGGACCAGGTAGGGCGTCGTCAACAGGGGCGGAAGCTGCTCGGCGAGCTGGCCAGGTCGCGATTCTACCTGCACGTCGGCAACGATTCGTCTGCTCCGCTGCTGCTGTATCATGCCCTGCGTCTGGGCACCGTGCCGATTGTCGCCGGCATGCCGGAGCTGCCCTTTGCCGACGAGGTCAACTGGCCGGACTTCGCGCTCTTTCCGAAACCCAACGTTTCACTGGCGCAGTTGCTGGCCATTCCGGCCGGCGCTTTGCGTCGCATGCGCACCAACGCGCTGCGTTTCGGGGAGACGTACTGCAGCCCTTCGGCATGCAACGAGCGCATCCTGCGGCTGGGAGTGAACGCATGAACCGCAAGGCCATCTTCACTATCGCCTGCGGCGGAACCTATCTGGCGAACTGGCGGTCCTATTGCGAGCCGAACTGGCGCAAGTACGCCGACAAACACGGCTACGATATCGTGGTCGTCACCGAGCCCATCCGTCAGGAGCACGAGCTTGCGCGGCGCCCCGTCAACTGGCAAAAGTGCTTCGTGCTATCGCATCCCGAGGCCGCGCGCTATGAAGACGTTGTCTTCCTGGACGCCGACATCGTGATCAACTACAACCGCGCGCCCTGCATCGCAGAGGCAAATGACTCCGAGAAGATCGGCGCCGTGTCATTCGATCGTTACCTGGACGACGATCTGCAGGCCTACATGATCGGCATTCGTAAAGGCAATTTCCTCACCTACGAACGGCGCATGAAGCTGCGCAAGACCAATCCCGGCCCGATGCAACTGCCGCCGGTTGACTTCTCCACCTACTACGATCTCTATCCCGGCGACTGCAGCCGCCTGCCGCGCGTAAACAGCGGCGTACTGGCAATGAAACCGGCTTTGCACCGCGAGCTCATGGAAAGCATCTACTTCGACTCGTTCAAGGAGACCCGGGACGAATGGGTCGACGGCACCCTCGAAATCGACCAGACCTATCTCACCTACAAGCTCCTGCGGGCGGACGCGATCAAGCTGCTCGACCGTCGCTTCAACCGCATCGCTTCGTTCGAGCAGGCTATCCACTATCCCTTCACGCTGATGGTCCCCGACGAGAAGCTCCTGCGAACCTGCTTCACGAGCATGCTCTGCAACAGCTACTTCCTTCACTTCGCGCGATGTGCGGGAATGATGAAGCATGCGGTCGCGAATGACGAGGGGGACTTCGCCATTCTGGGCCTGCCCAACGTTTTCGCCGGCGACCGCATCTCCATCAAACACCGCGGCCCGCGGACGCTGGAGTTCTGACCAGGAACTTGACATGTTCCGCCCTGCGACGGGGAGAGATCAAGGAGGAGGATTACGTAGATAGAGGGTGTCCGAAAAGCCCCTGGAGACGGCGGTCCTCCGCCGTTACGA
>CAZKRK010000521.1:0-4825 GCA_964555035.1 uncultured Victivallales bacterium
CCGCCAGTGGCCTCCAACCAATCATGGCTCCACCGGCACAAGGCCGGCGGTGGCCACCAGCAAGGGCAACAAATCGCAGATGCGCACACACACGTCCAGGCACCGTTTGCACATCGCATGTACATTCGGGGTCGTCATGGCGTCGCCTATGGGCCCGTTTTCGCGCCAAAACGGGGCTTTTTCGAGGTGGCACGCTCTTTGCGACAAGGGACAGCGGCTTGAGTTGAAAAGGAGGTTGATCAATGGCCACGAAGCTTCATTTCCACATGCGTGTGGCGAAACTGGCGCTGATGCGCCGGATCATTGCCCCGGAAACGATCGCCAGAGATTACGACCGTCTGAGCACGGGCTACGACGACCACTTCGGTCGGCACGTTGCCAAGCATTCGTTGCGCTTGATAGAGCGGTTGAGCATTCCGCGCGGTGCGCGCGTACTGGACCTGGCGGCGGGGACAGGCACGCTCACGCTGCCGCTGGCCGAGGCCGTGGGACCGGAAGGAGAGGTCGTGAGCGTTGACCGTTCGGAGGGGATGCAGGCTGAGGCGTGCCGCAAAGCGCGAGAGAGAGGACTGGGCAACATCCGCTTCGTGTGCGGCGATATGCTGGTCGCCGCGGAGTCCATGCCGCCGGAGAGCTTTGATTTCGCGACATGCGGTTGGGCTATCGGCTACGTAAACCCGTCCCGTCTCCTGAAGCGGATGGCCCGTACTCTACGGCCGGGTGGATGCTTGGGCATCATCGAGAACCTGCGCCACACGCTGCACCCTGTACACCACTCGTCGCTACGCGTGGTCAAGTCCCTGCCGGGCGAGCTGCTCCAGTTGATGGATCTTCACAGTCGTCTGCCGCGCAGCAAGGAACACCTGGGGCAGCTCTTTGCGGGGGCGGGACTGGGAACCCAGTCGCTGTGGGACGGACAGGAACCTTTTCGGTTCGGCTCAGGCAGGGAGGTCCTGGACTGGGTCCTGCACACGGGTGCTGCCGCCGGGTTCGGTCGCATGATGGAACCGACCGCAAAGGAGAAGTGCGACAGCCTGTTCGTCGAATACATCGAAGAGGATTTCATGGTCAACGGCACAATCGAGGTGGCTCACTGCTATGCGGCGGGGATCGCCCGGAAAGGTGATTAGAAATGTACCTGAACAGGATCCAGAAGGAAGCGGCCATGGTGGGTATGCTGCGGAGTCCCGAGCTGCGCAAGGTGCCCCTGGAAGTGTTGACGCGGATGCGCCGGTTCATAGCCGGCGAGAAGTTCACGCGGTTGTCCGATGGCCGGACGGTGGTCAATTCGTTCCTGCCGCCGCTCGGCACACCGGCGTTCGATTCCCTGGGCAAGGGGTTGAACGCGTTGTTGGAGCAGCGTGTGATTCCCGTATCCGCCTACGTGTCGGTGACGGACCGCTGCAACTACCACTGCTGGCATTGCAGCCGTGAACACCGTTGCTGCGACGACATGTCGCGGGAGGAGCTCCTGCGGGTGGTTGGCGAGCTGCAGGAGCTCGGCGTGGGCATCGTTGGGTTTACGGGGGGCGAACCGTTGCTGCGTGACGACCTGGAGGATGCGATTGCGGCGGTTGACGAGCGTTCCGCGACGGTGCTTTTCACGAGTGGGGACGGTTTCGACGCTCGGCGTGCCGGCGCCCTGAAGGACGCAGGTCTGTTTGCGGCGGCGGTCAGCCTCGACCACTACCGGCCCGAGGTCCACGACCAGCGCAGGGGCAAGAAGGGGGCCTACGATTCCGCGATCCAGGCGATCCAGGAGTCGCTCTGGCACGGGTTCTACACCATGATCCAGCTCGTAGCCACAAAGGACGTCGTGACCGGCGACACGATCGACCGTTACCTGGAGCTGGCGGAGAGGCTGGGCGTCCACGAGATCCGGCTGCTCGAACCGATGCCGACGGGCAAGCTGCTCGAGAACAGCAGCGACTGCATGCTCTCGCCGTCCGAGCGTGACCGGCTCAAGCAGCTCCACCTGCGGACGAACAGGAGACGCGCTTTGACCAAGGTCAACGCCTTTGCGCATATCGAGGACGCCGGCATGTACGGATGTGGAGCCGGGTTTCAGCATATGTATATCGACGCAAGCGGCAACGTATGTCCCTGCGACTTCGTTCCGGTGTCGTTCGGCAATGTCAGAAAGGAACCCGTGGCGCAGGTGTGGCAACGGCTGCGGGCCGCGTTCAAGCACCCCCGCCGCAAGTGTTTCCTGATGGAGTATGCCGACACGCTGCGCGAAGCGTTCAAGGGGGCGCTCCCTCTGCCATGCGGGGAGCTCGAAGGCAGATGCGCGTTCTGCAAAGAGGGGGAACTGCCCGCGTACTACGAAGCGTTGGGGTGGGGGAGCAAGCGGCAGCCGGTTGCGGCCGACATCACCTCCGTGGAACCATGCTCCCGCGCGGTACTGGCGGCGGGGTGAGGTGACTGGCAATCCAGAATCCGGCAGTTGAGCAACTACGAAATCCGCGAAATGCGCGAAAGGACGTGGGATGTGGGATGTGAGATGTGCGCTGCGGCGACGGGGCTGTATCAAAAGGTCAGAAGTCCGTTGCGCTCCGACCGGTCCACGGCACTCCGTTCGCTCCGCTCACTGCGAGCCTGACTAGAGGGTGTCCGAAAAGGGTTCGCGCGGATTTCGCGGCGTATTCAGGAGCAGATTAGGGCGAAAGATTAGGGCAAAAGATTACGGTCTCGCCGTCGCACCCTAATCTTTCGCCTTAATCTTTGGCCCTAATCTCCTGGCGTCCCCTTTTTGCGCGCATTTCCGGCCAGAATCGGTTGCCGACCCTTTTCGGACGGGGTCTGACTACAAACCCAACGCACGCGCTCCCTGTTCGTAGTGAGCCACGCAGTCCGAGACGCAACGCGGATCGGCAATCATAGATCGCCTACCTCCTCTTCCCGAGCATTCCCCTGGCCTTGCGGCGTACGTAGTGGACGGCTTCACGGCCGGCGAGGGCGATTCCGGCCAGGAAGGCCACCCAGTTCAGTGCCCAGGCGCCGGCGGCCAGGCGCCACCAGGGGAAGTTGCGCCAGCGCACTTGAAACGCGCCGAAGAGGAGCATGGCGCCCCAGAGGACGTAGCTCAGGAGTACAAGTGCGACTCCGACCATGAATCTGCGCTTGTGCGGCCGGCCGTGCTCGTGTGTCATTCGTCGCTCTCCAGGCAGAGGACGGTGCCGCCTCGCACGCCGCCTAGTCCTCTGTGCCGAGGTAGACCTTCCAGGCGTATTCGGCCCGCGCGAGATTGGCTTTGGCTTCGGCAAGCACCTCGGCGCATGCGGCGTCGTTCGGGTTCTTGTCGAGATTGCGCTGGGCAACCCAGACGTGCAGGCGGGCGGTGTCGAGCTTGCGTCGCGGGGCTTCGGACTCACCCTCCTTGGGGACTTCGCCGGGCGCCAGCTTCTCGAGCGCATTGCCTTCAAATCCCTGGTAGACAAGTTTGCCGTCGCCGTCGAAGACGGAGACGACGATCCCATAGAACTCGCGTCCGCCTCTGCTCGAACCGGAGTAGCTGGACTCGCGAGTGTAGCGCGTGATGTTGACGCGGGGCGTCGCCACCGTTATCCAGTCGGTCCCGAGCTCGGCCAGCCGGACGCGGGCAATTCGCTCCTGCTTCGCATCCACGGAGCCTTTCTCGCTGACGCTCTTGGAGAATACCTGAATGACGATCCGGGCCGCGGTGACGCTCGCTTTGCTGGAAACCGCGCGCAACGAGACATACACAGTGTTGGCGGTCTTCACGTATTTGCGTTTGGTGCTGCTGCTGTAGCTTTCAGTGCGCGTGTAGGAGGAATCCGAATCGTGGAGGGCCGCACGTGCCGTCAGACCTCGAAGCATCCGGGCCTGCGTGGTAGACTTGAGTACGATCCGATCCATGCGTTCTTTCAGCGTCGGAGGCGACCCCAGGAAGACGACCGCGCCGGGAATGATCGTGCCGTCCTTCGTAGGCACTGCAGCGTCGGCAGGGGGAACCGCGGGGTTGGTCGGATCGAGCGGTTCGCCCGTGACATCGGTCTCGGGTGGGTTCGTCTGCAACTCCCGTTCCGCGAGGTCGAATTCGGCGGCGGTCACCTCGGGACTGGTGCGAATGCGCTTTATCTCGGCGTTGTATGCCAGGGCATCCTCCATGTTTCCCCGTATGGTGAGGCGTTTCTGGTACTTCTCGATACGCGCCGTGTACTGCTTGGCGAGGTCAATGATGCGCTGGTTTCGCTCCAGCTCCAACTCGCGGACCTTGTTCAGGTAGGTTGTCTGAACCTTGCGCAGGTCCGCCGGTTCCTTGACCAGGTCCGCTTCGGAGATTGTTCGGGCGTCGCCAAAGCGGTTCAGTTCGTCCCTGGCCTTGGTCCAGCCTTCCAGGTCGCCGGCCTTCTGGTACTTCTTCTGAAGGAACTGCACGCGTTGCGTGTAGTCCCGCGGCCAGTCGGCAAGCTGCTTTGTGTGTTCAGTCTCCAGGGTCGCAAGATGCTCTTCGTAGATAGCCTGGAGCGATAGCAGACGCTCTCGCGGACTCTCGGGCGCCGAAATGCCGAAGGTGCAGGCAAGCAGGTATGCGACGAGAGTCAGAGTCAGGGCCTTGGGTAGGCATGCGTTGATCGGAGCACTCATGTTCGCACATAGTATGCGGAGAGGATGGATTTGTCACGTCTTTCCTCATGCTGGGAACGGGACTGGCCTTCAGACGTTGTGTCCTCATCGCGATTTCGTCCCCACCCGATGGCTCGCGGGGACGAAGTGAAACCGCGCCGAGGGCAAGACGACACCACGAGTCCGCGGTTTTGGGTGTGACAGCAATTCTCATTATGGCCACGCCCCCTGCGAC
>CAZKRK010000522.1:0-4804 GCA_964555035.1 uncultured Victivallales bacterium
CGACTCCGCTACGCTGCGCTCGGGATGACAGGTCGTCTGCTGAAGAAGAAAGATGGGTTGGCAGAAAGATGGGTTGGCAGAAAGATGTGTTGGCAGGAAGATGGGATGGTAGCGAGATGCGATGGTAGAAAGATGGGATGGCAGGAAGACGATATGTTCAATTCTCGCATCTTCCTGCCTTCCCATTTTCCTACCTACACATTTTTCTACCGTAACCACAATTGGTAGGGGGTGCGCAGTGAAGCGACGCCATCCCGAGCGGAGCCCAGCGCAGTCGAGGGATCTCGGAAATGGGAAACCACCCCGGACGTGATAGACGCTCTCGAGATCCCTCGACTCCGCTACGCTGCGCTCGGGATGACAGGTCGTCTGCCGAAGAGGGTGTTAACCCTACCTTCTACCCAATACGGCTCTCGGCCGCAACCTCAGACCGTGCCGTGCGCGACAACGCCACTCCGCGCCGATCCGCTCCGCGTCCCGGCCTGCGTGGCTCACTACAAACAGGCACCGCATGCGTCGGGTTTGTAGTGAGGCTCGCAGTACCGCGGGCCAATGCCCGCGGTACGGAGTGCCGTACGCACCTGCGGTAGACGATGGGAAGAGATTAAGTAATGAGATTAAGTAAAGAGATCAAGAGCCACCGACCCTACTTAATCTCATTACATAATCTATCTACTTAATCTCTCCCCTACCCACATCCCACACCCCACATCTCTCCCCCACTCCTACCACAGAATAAACAACGTCTGCCGCGGGGTCCAGCTCACCGACCCGTACGTCGTGAATGTGGGCGTCGGCTTCTCGTTGTCAAAGCGGGCCTTGATCCAGTCGGCGGAACGCGCCACGTGCTCGATGCGCGCTTCGTCAATCAAACCGCGATGACGCTCACCGCCGTTGTCCTTCGACCCGATCTCCGGCCAGCGGTTCACGTCGGTCACGTCGGCTATCGTGCCGCTCGCGGACGTGCTCGAGTCAAGCTCGCCGTCGATGTAGATGTACTTCGTCGACCCGTCCCACACACCCATCAGGTGGTGCCACTGACCGTCGGCCGGATTCACGTCAAAAGTACCGTCCATATCCTGGTTGCTCAGCCCCCTGGTCGTCCAGCGCATCCGGTTCTGGTTGTCGCGCCGCCGCAACTGCCAGCCCATGTTGCCTTCCCCGCGATGACTGATGAACGCCTGGTGGCGCGTGCGCCAGCCGCTGTCCACCCGCGCCCACACCGATGCCGTCACCCGGTCGCCGTGGTTGAAATGCTCGCGGTTCGGAATGCGGATCCAGTGATTGTTGTACTGCTGCGCGTCACCCAGCAACCCCGCAACCGTCCAGGTGCCGTCCGAGCGGCCGTTGTTCTTGGCCGAGGTCGAATCGGTCGGGTTGTGCTTGTGCATGTGCCACACGCCCAGATACTCCGAGCTCCAGGTCGACCCGTCGCGCGTGTACGCCGGCGGAACCACGACCGGATCGGACGTGTAACTCGTGCTCAACCCGTACTTCTGCGACAGGTAGTATCCCAGCCGGTTCAATTCCACGTCGCTCAGCGCCCGGCTGAAGATTGCCAGCTCGGCGATATCCACGTTGGCGTATGCCTGGGGACCCGTGTTCAGCCGCGCTCCGATCGCTACGCTGACATTCGCGTTGGCGATGTTGCCCGTATCCGCCAGGTCGATCTCCAGGTTCCCGTCCACCCACAGCTTGCGCTTAGCGCCGTCATAGGTGCCTATGTACAGCCGCCAGTGGTCGACGATCGCGGTGCTGCCCGCCGGATCGTCCGCACCGCTGGTGCCGCGCACCGTGAAGGTGGCATAGTTGTTGCCGCCTTGACGCCGCATCTGCCAGCCCTGTCCTTCGCCGCGCTTGCTCACGAACGGCTCCCAACCTCCGATACCGCTGCGGGCCTGGCCCACCACGACCACCGTCAGGTACTTGAGCTGGTCGAAGTTGGACTCGTCCGCAACCGTCAGGTAGTCGTCTCCACCGTCAAAGCGCAGCGCCGTCTGCCCGTTGACCGCACCGGCCAGGACCACCGGCTTGCGGGCCTCGGTCCCCTGCGTCGCGTCGTGGTCGCCCGCCGACCGGTCATCCCAAGTGGCCACCGTCTGCCCGTTCGTCGGATCCCCGACCGCGCCGTCTCCGCCACCGTCAATATCCGACGCGTCCATCCACAGGATGCAGTCCTCCAGGTCCGCGGCGCCCGCGAGCGCCGCCGTATGCGGCACGGCATCCCTGGCCCAGTAGGCCCAGATGTGAGAGTCCGTCGACAGCTCGGGCACCTGCACCCACACCAGCGAAGTACCGTTGGTGTCCCACTTCTCGATCTCGTGGTTCAGCATCGTGGTCTCGTTCGCATCCGCGAACCGCAAGTCGGCGCCGTTCTCGGGCCACTCGAAGCTGCGGTACAGGAACGACGGCAGATGCTCGCCCAGCCGCACCAGGGCCGGGAAGTCGATCAGGGTCTCCGTGCCGGTGTAACCGCTGAACGTGATCTTCAGCTTGCAGCCCCAGCGCGAGAGGTACTCGGCCAGGTCGTCGTCGGTGATCGTCCCGGTTGCCTCCCCGTCGCTGATGCTGCAATTCACGGGAGCGCTCAGGTTAACCGTGTAGGTCTCCGACGGCCACTCGCCATGGGTATCGCCGCGGACCGTCACCGTGATCGTGCCGCTGGGATTGCCGGCCGGAATGCTGAACGCTCCGCCGGATATGCCCGTGTAGTCGCTGCCGGCCTCGGCGGTGCCGTCGGCGGTATCCACCTGCAGCGTGACCTCCGTCCCGCTGACGGCCGAGAGCGTCACCGTAAACACCGCGCTGACCGTGCCGCTGTCACCCTCGGTCACCGCGACATCGTCGATCGAGACGGTCGCCTCATCGGTCGTGAAGTTGGTCGTGCTCGGCGCCCAGGCCACCCCCGCCATGTTCGAGGAGTAGACGCGGCAGTAGTACGTCTTGTCCGCCAGCAACCCCGTCAGGTTCGTGGTGATCGTGGTCGGGATCGAAAGCGTTCCAAAGCTCTCGGCGTTGGCCCAGTCCACAATGTTCGTATCCCCGTCCGTCGGCCCCCAGTAGATGGTCGTGTCCCCGGCGCCGCCGTTCACGAGCTGCGCCCCGATCGCCGCTGCCGAGGCAGTCACGTTCGAAGGCACGGTGTTGCTGACATCCAGCATCCCCAGCGTCGCGAACGGCTCGCTCGGACTGGCCCACAGGTTCGTGACGTCGTTGGTGGCCTGGAACGTGTAGTAGTGATCGGCATCGGTCGCAAGTCCCACCGCCGTGTAGCTCAAAGCCTCCGAATCCACGTTCGTGTAGGTCCCCACGTACGAGTTGGAGGCCCAGGCCGAGGCGTCGTCCACACCGTCCGTGGTGCCCCAGAAGGCGTACACGTCGAAGATCGACTGAGGGCAACTGAGCGTCGCGCTGAAGGTCGCCGAGGTGGTCGTCACGCCCGACTCGACGCCGTTGGCGATCTCCGATCCCGCGACGGTCTCGCCCAGGCTCCACCAGCCGTCCTGCGCCGCAATACTCGGATTGATCCGTTCCGCGGCCCCGCCCGGCTTCTTGATCGTGATATTCATCCAGTCGCCGCCGCCGCCTTCGTTCATGGCGATCGCAAAGGCATACTGCTCCCCGCCGCCGGTCAGGTCCACCGTCTCGGTGTGCGGCGTGTTCCAACCCTCCGGAGGAACATTGCGGCTGATGTCGTCCTCGCCCGCCTCGAACTCGCCGCCGTTCTGGCCCGTATCGATCCAGAGCAGCTCGTAGTCGTCGCCGTGCACGTAGAACTCGTAGGTGCCCGTCAGCGGCGGATGGAAGTAGCCCCACCACATCTTGGAGTAGGTGTTGCCGTCAGTGCCCGGCCAGATCTCGCTGGTCCATACCGTCGGAGTGCCGCCGTCCGGCGTCAGGTCGAACAAGCCGCCGTTCTCGCCGTTGGCCACGCCGTCATCGATCGCCCCGAGGTCCCCGCTGACCGACCCGGTGTAGCGTCCGTAGTACAACGCATCGAAGTGGTTGTTGCTGGTCGGGTCGATCGTGATGAAATTGGTCGTCGCCGGCGCCCAGTTCTGGTCGATGGTGTTGGTCGCGTAGCAGCGATAGTAGTACCGCATGCCGTAGTACGCCGACACGGTCGCCTCGAACGTCTCATGCCCCTTGAGGCCCACCGACTCCACGTTCTCCCAGGCCGACTTGTCCGTACCGCCGTCGGTCCGGCCCCAGTAGATGTAGATGTTGGCCAGGTTGCCGGCCGTCAGCTCGCCGGTCAGCGTGGCCTCGCCGATCGCCACGCTCGCCCCCGTGTGGTTGTTGACCTCGGGCGCAATCAGCGTCCGGAAGTTCGTTGACGCCCAGGCCTCGCTGTAGGAGTTGCTCACGCGGTAGGCATAGTAGTAAAGCGTGTCGCCGCTCAGCCCGGTCACGTTCGTGCTCAGCGTGACCGGCGGAAGCGCCGTGACCGCGCCCATGTACTGGGTGCTGGCCCACGCCGCCGGATCGGTGCCGCCGTCAGCCTCGCCCCAGTATACCCACGCCACGGTCTCGGCATGTCCCGTGGAAATCACGGACGAATCCAGGTAGGCCCAGGTGCCCGCCAGGTTGGTGACCGCATGCTCGATGGCCACTTCCGGGAACCTCAAGTCGTAGGCCGCACTGTAGGCGCTGAAGGTCGAGTTGACGACCTCGTTGGAGTAGCGCGCCGCGATCCACTCCTCCGACCGCGCAATGTGCTCGATGCGCACTTCGTCGATCAGGCCGCGGTGGCGCTCGCCGCCGTTATCCTTGGCGCCGATTTCGGGCCAGCGGTTGTTGTCGG